>JAPKHH010000069.1:0-33829 GCA_026647025.1 Giesbergeria sp. | reverse complement strand
ATTGGGGTCTTGTCTCTCAGGCGCATCTGGAGTTCGAGCAAGAACAGCATGGTGAGTAAGGTCAAATTCATAAGAACCGCCTGCCGCAACTGCAGTGGCGCTACGCCCCGTCCCGCCTGGGCGCAGGGCTGGACGCCAGCGTCGAGCTCGACAGCACACGCTTTCATGCCGACCGCAGCCTCACGGGCCAGCCCAACGCCCAGCGCAGCTTTGTGCTGGCGCAGATCAGCCGCCCCTTCCTGGCGCCGCAAGGCTTTGTCACGCCCCGCCTGCAGTGGCATGCCAGCCAGTACCAGTTTGACAGCGCACTGTCCAATGGTGCGCGCTCGGCCAGCAGGGCGCTGCCCACCTTCAGCCTGGACAGCGGGCTGGTGTTCGAGCGTGATGCCCGTTTCTTCGGGCGCGGCTTTTTGCAGACGCTGGAGCCGCGCGCCTTCTACACCTACACGCCTTACCGCGACCAGCACCTGCTGCCCGTGTATGACACGGCGGCCAATGATTTCAACTTTGCCACCATCTATACCGAGAACGCCTTTGGCGGGAACGACCGCATTGCCGACAACAACCTGCTCACCCTGGGCATGACCACGCGTCTGCTCGACCCCGCCACGGGTGCCGAGACGGCGCGTTTCGGTGTGGCGCAGCGCTTTCGCTTCTCCGACCAGCAGGTCACCTTGCCGGATACGGCGGCCGTCAGCGAGCGCCTGTCGGATGTGCTGGTGGGCGGGGCCGTCCACTGGGTGCCGCAGTGGAGCGTGGATTCCACGGTGCAGTTCAACCGCAAGACCGGGCGTTCGATCCGCTCGACCATTGGCGCACGCTACCAGCCCGGGGACTATCGCGTCGTCAGTGCGGCCTATCGCCTGCAGCGTGGCACCAGCGAACAGGTGGACATTGGCTGGCAATGGCCGCTGAACGACCTGTGGGGTGACAAGGGTGCACCGGGTGGCAAGGTCGGCGGGCGCGCAGCAGACGGGGCAGGGCGCTGGTACAGCGTGGGCCGATTGAATTACAGTCTGCAGGATCGCAAGCTGGTGGATGCCGTGGTCGGCCTCGAGTACGACAGTTGCTGCTGGATTGGCCGCGTGGTGCTCGAGCGCCTGCAAAATGGCCTGAACAACACCAACACCCGTCTGCTGTTCCAGATTGAATTCGTGGGCTTCTCGCGCCTGAGCCTGGGTTCCAACCCGCTCAGCAGCCTCAAGCAAAACATTCCCGGCTACCGGTATCTGCGCGATCAGGTCAGTATCCCCAGCCGTTTCAGCAACTATGACTAACGCACTGCCCCACACCATGAAATCACGTCTCCTGGCCCTTGGCCTGGTGTGTCTGGCCTCTCTTGTCTCCCAGGGCGCAGGTGCGCAAGGGGTGCGCACCCCCGGCGCAGCCGGAGTGGGTGTCGGCCGCAAACCACCACCTGCCGCTCCGGCACCGCAGGCGCCCGCGGCGGCAGCCTCCCTGGCTCCCCGGCAGGCCGACTTCATCGTGGCGGTGGTCAACTCCGAGCCGGTGACGAACCACGAAGTGCGCCTGCGTCTGGCGCGCCTGCAGCGCCAGGTGGCCAGCCAGGGCGGGGCGCAACCGCCACAAGAGCTGCTGGCGCGGGAAGCGCTGGAGCAACTCATTCTGGAGCGGGCGCAGATCCAGCTGGCGCGCGAAGCGGGCATCACGGTTGATGATCTCGCGGTCGATCAGGCCGAGCAAAGCGTGGCGCGGCAAAACGAGGTGACCGTGCCCGAGATGCACCGGCGCCTGGCCGCCGATGGCATTGGCCGGGAGCAGTTTCGCCAGGAACTGCGCCGCCAGTTGACGCAGCAGCGTCTGCGTGAACGCGAGGTGGATGCCCGGGTGCGGGTGAGCGACCACGAAATCGACCAGTACCTGCGCGAGCAGGGCACAGGCGTCGATCAGGCCCAGGTCGATCTGAATCTGGGCCATATCCTTGTGGCGGTGCCTGAAGGGGCCAGCCCCGCGCAGGTGGCCGAGCGCCAGGCTCGTGCCCAGGCTGCGGCCGACAAGGCCCGTGCCGGGGGCGATTTTGCCGCGCTGGCGCGCGAATTTTCCGACGCCGCCGACGCCGGTGCCGGGGGGCTGATGGGGTTGCGCCCGGCCGACCGGTATCCGGAACTTTTTGTGCAGGCCACGCAGGCGGTGCCGGTGGGCGGTGTGGCCGGGCCGGTGCGCTCGGGCGCGGGCTTTCATGTGCTCAAGGTGGTGGACAAGACCCGCAGCGGCATGCCCGCCACCGTGGTGCAAAGCCATGCCCGCCATATCCTGCTGCGCACCAGTGCGCAGCTGAGCGAAACGGCCGCCGCAGAACGACTGGCCGAGTACCGCCGCCGTGTGCAGAGCGGGAAGGCCGACTTTGCCGAGCTGGCCAAGGAACATTCGCAGGACGGCAGCGCCAAGCAGGGCGGCGACCTGGGTTGGTCCAATCCCGGCAGCTACGTGCCCGAGTTCGAAGAAGTCATGAACGGGCTCAAACCCGGTGAAATCAGCACTCCGCTGGTGTCGCGTTTTGGTGTGCACCTGATACAGCTCCTCGAGCGGCGTGAGACGCGGCTCAATCCGCGCGAGCAGCGCGAAATGGTGCGCCAGATGGTGCGGCAGAAGAAGATCGAGGACGCCTATGCCATCTGGGCGCAGGAACTGCGGGGGCGGGCCTACGTTGAGTACCGCGATCCTCCGCAATGAGCGCGGTGACCACGCCCTTGTCTGAACCGCACCCTGTGGCGCCGCACGCAGGAGCCGGGCGATGAAACACATTCCCCGCAAGCGCTTCGGCCAGCATTTTCTGGCCGACGGTGGAATCATCGACGCCATCGTGACGGCCATTGCGCCGCAGGCCGGGCAACCCATGGTGGAGATCGGGCCGGGCCTGGCTGCGCTGACCCAGCCCCTGGTCGAGCGCCTGGGGCGCCTGACCGTGATCGAACTGGACCGCGACCTGGCGCTGCGCCTGCGTCTGCACGGGCAGCTCGACGTGATCGAGTCCGATGTCTTGAAAGTGGACTTTGCGCAGGTAGCACAAGCGCTGCATGCTACAAAAATCAGAGTTGTCGGGAATCTGCCGTACAACATCTCCACGCCCATCCTGTTCCACCTGTTCCAGTATGTGGATGTGATCGCCGACCAGCATTTCATGCTGCAGAAGGAAGTGATCGACCGCATGGTGGGGGGGCCGCAGACCAGCGACTATGGGCGCCTGTCGGTCATGCTGCAGTGGCGCTACGCCATGGAAAACGTGCTGTTCGTGCCGCCGGAGAGCTTTGATCCACCGCCGCGCGTGGACAGTGCCGTGGTGCGCATGGTGCCGCGCGAGGCCCCTGTGGCACTGGATTCGCGTTTGCTGGAGGAACTGGTGCAGGTGGCCTTCAGCCAGCGGCGCAAGTTGCTGCGCCACACCCTGGGCCGCTGGCTGGAGGCCCGCGCTTTTGCAGGAAGTTTCGACGTACAGCGCCGCGCCGAGGAAGTGCCCGTGCACGAATACGTGGCGCTGGCGGCCAGCCTGTCGTAACGGCACAGCCCCTGCGGGGCCAGGGGTTTGTCAGGCAACAGGCCGCAGCATGGCTGCCATGCCCGGGGTCTGCCAGACGCTGTGGTCCCGTTCCGCAACCAGGGCGGCCTGCACTTCGGGGCGGTTCTGGAGCAGCTTCGCAGCGCCCTTGCTACCCAGCACCATGATGGCCGTGCCCAGGCCGTTCACGCTGGCGGCGTCGCGCGCCAGCAGGCTCACGCCGCGCGGGCCGTGGGTGGGACGGCCGGTGGCAGGGTTCAGGATGTGGTGTTGGCGTTCGCCGTTGGCCATGAAAAAGCGCTCATAGTCGCCCGAGGAGGCCACGATGGCCTGGCCTTTCAGCTCCAGCATGCCCAGCATGCGCTCGGGGGCATGCGGATCGCGCAGGCCCACACGCCAGGCCCGGCCATGCAACTGGCCGACGATGAGCACATCGCCGCCGCCATTGATCAGTGCATGCTCCACCCCGTGGCGCTGGAGCGTCTTCATGCCGGCCTCCAGAATGGGCAGCTTGGCCACGCCGCCCAGGTCCAGCGCCATGCCGCTCTGGCGAAGATAGGCGGTTCCGGCGCGCTCGTCCAGCACCAGGTTGCGGTAGCCCACCAGGCGGCGCTGTGCCTCGATTTCCTGGGGCGCGGGCAGGCTGGCCTGCCCTTCGCCAAAGTGCCAGGCCTTGAGCGAACCCACCGTGATGTCGAAGGCACCCTGCGTCTGCACGGCCAGCCTGTGCGCAGCCACCAGGACCGGCATCACCTCGGCAGGGACGCTGACGGCATGCACGCCAGCGGCGCGGTTGATGCGGCTGACCACGCTGTCCGGGCTGTAGCGGGTCATGAGCGCGGCCAGGCGCGCCATTTCCTGCCACGCCTGCTCTGCAGCGGCCTGCAGGGTGTGCCCGGATGCGCCATGGGCCACGATATCGACCTGCGTACCCATCAGGGCACGGCGGCTGCGTTCCACCGTGGCGTCCGTTGTGGCCCGGGCAGCGGGCAGCCAGGCCGCGCTGCCCAGCAGGGGCAGCGCCATGGCCATGCGCCGCCGGGTCAGCCCACGGAGTGGATTGATGCTGTGCATGGCCGACGCTCCTTTTAGCTGGACAAGCCGACCATGTAGTCCACAGCGGCCTTGACGTCGTCGTCAGGCAGGCTGCTGCTGCCACCACGGGCGGGCATCATGCCCTTGGCGCCGGTGAAGCCTTCCAGGGCGTGCTTGTACAGCGTGTCCTTGCCCTGGGCAATACGGGGACCCCAGTCGTCCTTGTTGCCGGGCTTGGGCGCACCGGCCACACCTGCGGCATGGCACAGGGCACAGGTCTTGTTGTAGACGCTCTTGCCCAGACCACTGTCGGCCACGGGTGCAGCGGCAGGGGCAGCGGCGGAAGCGGCTTCGGGGGCTGCGGCAGCGGTCGGGGCCTCGGCGGGGGCGGGTGCTGCCGCCGGTGCTGCCACAGGGGCGGGTGCGGGAGCGGTCGTCTCGGCGGGCTTCTTGTCGCCACAGGCGGCCAGGAACAGTGCCAGGGCGGCAATGGCGAAAACGGGGGTACGGTTTTGCATGGGGTGTCTCTAGAGGGTTGGAATGGTAAGAAAGTGCGTAGTCCACAGCTTTGCAAGCGGCCTCGCGCGAATGCGGCATGGCGGCGCCATGGGCGCCGGATGGGCATTTCTGCGCCGGACCGCCACAGCACCGAAAGCACAGTCCGTAATGTAAGCCGAGTCACGCGGATTTTCGGGTTTACCCCCGCAACGAAGCGTGACAAATGTCAAGGACATTAGGGATTACCTGAATATACTGGTCCACCATGAAAACCCTGAGATCCATGGTACGGCTGCGTTGGTGGCTATTGGCGTGGTTTGCGCTCTCTGTCGGGGCTGCCGTCGCCTCGCCCATTTTTCAGCCCAAAGTGACGGAGTTGGTCTGCTC
This sequence comes from Giesbergeria sp., assembly GCA_026647025.1. Taxonomy (GTDB): domain Bacteria; phylum Pseudomonadota; class Gammaproteobacteria; order Burkholderiales; family Burkholderiaceae_C; genus Simplicispira. The sequence continues at coordinate 28,392 of JAPKHH010000069.1, read as the reverse complement.
CAGTGCAGGCACCGTCAAGCTCCTCGTCCATTCCGATGAGGGCACCGTGGAGTTCGGCGCCGTGGGCATGGATTGTCCGATGTGTCTGCTGGGTGCTGCGGTGCCTGTCGCAACGCAAGCCCCCCTGCCTGCGCTGCTGCCGCAGGCCCTTCTTCCTGTCTTCCACGCCCGCGCATTTGCGGTGGCTGCCATGGCGGCGCCACCGCCGGCGCGTGCGCCCCCCCGTTTTTCCTGAGCCCATCCTAAAGAGGTAATTCACCATGAGTAACAAGAAAGAAGACCTGAGCGCAGCAACCGTTGGCATCGGACGCCGCCGGTTCATCAACACCGCTGCCCTGGCCGGGCTGACCGTTGGGGTCGCCGCCTGCAACGACAAACCCGCCGCTTCCGCAGCGCCCGCTGCCTCTGCCCCTGCGCCCGTCGCGCACGCCGCCTCCGAGGTGGGCAAGTACGAAGTGGCTCCCGGCCAGCTTGATGAGTACTACGCCTTTTCGTCCGGCGGCCACTCGGGCAACGTGCGCATCTACGGCCTGCCCTCGGGCCGTTTGTTCAAGAACATTCCTGTCTTCAACACCGACTGCCTGGTCGGCTGGGGCATTACCAACGAATCCAAGAAGATCATCGGCACCAAGCCCGATGGCAGCCTGAAGTACCAGACCGGCGACACGCACCACGTGCACCCTTCGTACAAGGATGGCACCTACGACGGGCGCTACATCTTTGTGAACGACAAGATCCACGGCCGTCTGGCGCGCGTCCGCCTGGACACCATGGAAACCGACAAGATCACCGAGCTGCCCCTGGTGCAGGGTTTCCACGGTGTCTTCCCGGACAAGCGCGACCCGGTGGACGCTGCCATCAACCACACCACGCGCGTGTTCTGCGGCGGCGAATTCAGCATTCCGCTGGACAACAACGGCAAGAACATGGATGCCACGGCGGACTACCGCTCCGTCTTCAGCTGCGTGGACGCCGAAACCATGGAAGTGCGCTGGCAGGTGCTGATCGATGGCAACTGCGATCTGGTGGCCACCTCGTACGACGGCAAGCTCGCCTGCTCGAACCAGTACAACACCGAGAACGGTGCGCACTATGAAGACATGATGTCCGCCGAGCGCGACGCCTGCATCTTTTTCAATGTTGCCCGCATCGAGGCCGCCGTCAAGGCTGGCAAGTTCAAGACCTATGGCGGCTCCAAGGTGCCGGTGGTCGATGGTACCAAGGCCGGCAACGCCGATCCCAAGACCGCGCTGGTCTGCTACGTGCCCGTCTCCAAGAACCCGCACGGCGTGAACGCCAGCCCGGATGGCAAATACTACGCCTGCTCGGGCAAGCTCTCGCCCACCGCCACGCTGATCGAACATGCCCTGGTCCTCAAGTGGTTCGACGGCGAACTCAAGACCGAGCGCGATGCCGTGGTGGCCGAGCCCGAAATCGGCCTGGGCCCGCTGCACACCGGTTTCGACGGCCGTGGCAACGCCTACACCACGCTGTTCCTGGACAGCCAGATCGTCAAGTGGAACGTGGAAGCCGCCATCAAGTCCTACGCTGGCGACAAGACCGCCAAGCCCGTGGTGGACCGCCTCGACGTGATGTACCAGCCCGGCCACGGTTTCACCTCCATGGGGGAAACCAAGGATGCCGACGGCAAGTACTTCCTGTCGGACAACAAGTTCTCCAAGGACCGCTTCCTGCCCGTCGGCCCGCTGCACCCCGAGACGGCGCAGCTGATCGACATCAGCGGCGACAAGATGAAGCTGGTGGCCGACCACTCGGTGTGGTCCGAGCCGCACGACTCCATCATCATCCCGCGTAACCTGATCCGTACGCGCCAGGTGTACGACATCAACGAGTTCCCCAATGCCGTCAAGGACGCCAAGGACTGCCGCGTGGAACGCAAGGGCAAGAAGGTCACCGTGTACCTGACGTCCCAGGCGCCAACGTTCGGCCTGCGCGAGTGGACCGTCAAGCGCGGCGACGAAGTGACCATCATCCTGACCAACCTGGATAAGGTCGAAGACTTGACCCACGGCCTGGCGATTCCGAAGTACGACATCAACTTCATCGTCAACCCGCAGGAAACCAAGTCGGTCACCTTCATTGCCGACAAGCCCGGCGTGTACTGGGCCTACTGCACCAACTTCTGCCACGCACTGCACCTTGAAATGCGCTCGCGCATGCTGGTCGAGGCGTAAGGCGCCCCGCTCAGGGCAGCGCGGTCACCGGGCTGCGCTGCCCTTTTTCTTTTCTGGACATCCCATGCTTCTGCCGAAACTCCGCCTTCTGTCGATTCTCTGGCTTGCGCTGGTTGCCGCACTGACGGCAATGCCTCCAGGCGTGCAGGCGGCGGGTGCAGGCACTTATGAGGCCGAACTGCCGGCCGATCTGGCGACCGCCAAGGACATGTGCGCCTTGCTGCCGTGCAAGGACGTGTTCCCGGGCGCCACCCATTTTTCCGAACGCAAGGGCCAGCCGCCCTACGTTGAGGCCTACGACAAGGTCGGCGAAGGCAGCCAGTTGCTGGGCTATGTGATGCTCTCGACCGACATCACCGACACGCCCGCTTATTCGGGCAAGCCCGTGGTCACCTTGATCGGCATGGACAAGACCGGTCATTTTGTCGGCGTGAAGGTGCTCAAGCACTCCGAGCCCATCCTGCTGCTGGGCATTCCCGAATCTGCGCTGCTGCAGTTCAACGACCAGTACCTGGGCAAGTCGGTGGCCGACAAGATTGAAATTGGCCAGTCGCGCCCCGACGAAAACGTGGTCGGGCTCGATGCCATCTCGGGCGCCACCGTTACGGTGATTGCGCAAAACCAGGTCATGATGGCCTCGGGCGCCGCCGTGGCGCGGCAGGTCGGCATTCTGGCCCCCACGGTGCGCGAGCCAGCCCGCTACAAGCTAACGGGCAGCGCCCTCACCTGGGACGAACTGGTGGGGCGCGGCGCCGTGCAGCACCTGCGCGTGATGCCCGAACAGCTGGGCCAGGACCGCAGTGCCGATCCGTTCATCGAGCTGTGGTTCGGGAGCCTGAGCCACCCCGACATCGGCAAGAGCGTGCTGGGCGCCACCGGCTGGGACAACCTCAAGCTGCAACTGAAGGAGGGCGAGCACGCCATCTTCATCATCCGCACGGCGGGGCGAGAATCGTTCAAGGGCTCGGGCTTTGTGCGTGGTGGCCTGTACGACCGTGTGCAGGTTCGCCAGGGCGCGGACTCCTTTACCTTCCGCGACCTCGACTATCTGAACCTCTACGGTGTGCAGGCCGCAGGCGCGCCCAGCTACAACGAATCGGCCATCTTCATCATCCGCTCGCAGGCGTTTTCCGATGCCTACCCCTGGAAGCTGAGCCTGCTGGGCAACCGCGTTGATCGTGCCACGGGCGCCCGCAGCTTCACCAGCTTCGACACGCCGTACTGGCTGCCGGGCTCCATGCTCGAGGGCGGCCGCCCGAAAGTGGTCGAGCCCGATGCGCCCTGGGTGCGCATCTGGAAGTCGCGCGCCGTGGACATTGCGCTGTTTGCCGTGCTGCTGGTGGCGGTCGGGGTGGTCTATGCCTACCGCGAGCGGCTCACCCGGCTGTCCACCCACAAGAACAAGTGGCCGGTCAACGGTTTCAAGTACACCGCCTGGGCCCTTTCCATCTTCGTGGTGGGGTTTGGTCTTCTTGCGCAGCCCTCCATCACCCAGGTGCTGACCTGGTTCCATGCGCTGCTGTTCCAGTGGACCTGGTCGCTGTTCCTGTCGGACCCGTTCATCTTCCTGTTCTGGATCTTCATCATCGTCACGGTGTTCCTGTTCGGGCGAGGGCTGTTTTGCGGCTGGATGTGTCCGTTCGGTTCGCTGCAGGAGTCCATTTACAAGATTGCGCGTTTCGTCGGCCTGGGACGCTTTCAGACCAAGCTGCCGCAAAAATGGCACGACCGCCTGAAGTGGGTCAAGTACGGTGTGTTCTTCTTTCTGCTGACGGTCTCCATGTTCTCCATGGGCCTGGCGGAAAAGCTCTCCGAGGTCGAGCCCTTCAAGACCACCTTCCTGGTCGGTGTGATGAACCGTGCCTGGCCCTATGGACTCTTTGTGGCGGCCATCCTGGGGGTATCCATCTTCATCGAGCGCCCGTACTGCAAATACATCTGCCCGCTGGGCGCGTCGCTGGCCATGCCCAGCACCTTCCGCTGGTTTGGCCTCAAGCGCAAGCAGGACTGCAACAGCTGCAAGGCCTGCGCCGTGGGCTGCGGTGCGCAGGCGATCGACGCCGATGGCCGCATCGACCACCGCGAGTGCCTGCATTGCCTGGACTGCATGATTCTGTACACCGACACCAAGGGCTGCCCGCCTCTGGCCAAGGAACGCAAGCGCCGCGAAAAGGATGGCCTGGAGATCACGCCGATTGGCGCCAACGGGTATTTCATCCCGATCCACCCCGCGCAAAGCTACACCGAGCAGATCAGCGCCAAGGCCGCGAATGGCCCTGACCCACGCATGCCGACCGAACCTGTGGCACCCTGGCACAAGGCAGGCGAGTCGAGCCTGAAATGGATCATCATGGAAGTGCGCGATCACCTCTGGCCCTGGAGTACCGAAGGCTGGCACAGCCAGCGTGCGTTGCAGATCGCAGGGTTCTCGCTGGCCGTCGCCGCCACGGTGGCGTGGGTCATGACGGCCCTGGGCACGCTGTCGTCCGGCGCCATCATCGGCTGGTGGTTTGGCTGGAGCGTGTACGAAGTGCTGATCCGCCTGTCAGGCCGCCGCTACGTCAAGGACGGCCCATGGTGGCGCGGCAACTACCGTGCGGCCAACGTCATGGACATGATGAGCTATGTGGGCTTCAAGAACCTGCTGATCGGTGCGGCGCTGTTCCTGGTGCTCAAGTCGATGGGCTGGCTCGTCCCATGAAGAACGGCTTGTTGCGCGCGGTGGTCGTGGCGCTGGTGGGGCTGGGCGCGGCAGGCGTGTCCTGGGCCGCCACCCTCCGGGTGCAGCCCGGCCAGGACCTGGCTGCCGCAGTGCAGGCGGCGGCGCCCGGCGATGTGGTCGAGGTGGCGCGCGGCATGTACCGCGCCAACCTGCTGATCGACAAGCCCTTGACGCTGCGCGGCATCGACCGCCCCACCATCAGCGGCGGCAACCAGAACGACACCATCCGCGTCACCGCGCCCGACGTCACGATCGAGGGCCTGATCGTGCGCGACTCGGGCTCCAGCCTGCAGGAACAGAACGCCGGCATCTATCTTTACCCCGGCGCGCACCGCGCCGTGGTGCAGCACTGCGACCTCACCTACAACCTGTTCGGCCTGTGGATCGAAAAGGTCAAGGATGTGCGTGTCGAAGGCAACACCATTACCGGCAAGCGCGACTACGACTCGGCGCGGCGCGGCAACGGCATCCAGCTCTACAACACCCAGGGCGCGCAGATCATCGGCAACAACATCAGCTTCGTGCGCGATGCGCTGTATGTCGACGTGTCGCACCACGCCACGTTTCGGGGCAACAAGCTGCACCACAGCCGCTACGGTTCGCACTACATGACGTCGTACTACAACGTGTGGGAAGACAACGATACCTACTACAACCGGGGTGGCCTGGCGCTGATGGAAGTGCGTGAGCAGGTGGTGCGCGGCAACCGTGCCTGGGGCAACTCCGACCACGGCATCATGCTGCGCTCGGTGCAGGACTCCGTGGTCGAGGACAACGTGGTGGCCGGCAACCAGCGCGGCTTTTTCATCTACGACGTCGAGTACGTCACGCTGCGCCGCAACCTCGTCGTCGACAACTTTGTCGGTGCCCACCTCTCGGCCGGGGTGAAGAACAACGTGGTGGAGCAGAACGACTTCATCGGCAACCGCGAGCAGGTGCGCTATGTGGGCACCAAGGACGAAGACTGGGGCGGCAAGGTCGGCAACTACTGGAGCAACTACATCGGCTGGGACCGTGACGGCGACGGTTTTGGCGATGTGCCCTACGAAGCCAACGACATGGTGGACCGCCTGAGCTGGCGCCACCCCAGCATGAAACTGCTGCTGGCCAGCCCCGCGGTGCAGGCCTTGCGCCTGGTGGGCCAGCAATTTCCGGTACTGCGCGTGCCCACGGTCGTCGACCGCCACCCGCGCATGCTGCCGAGCAACCCAGAATGGAGTCCATGGCGTGGCAAGTACTTTTCCGGCCAGTGAAAGCGCAGCGGTCTCGCTGCGCGGCGTCAGCAAATACTATGGCGCGCTGCATGCCGTCGATGGCGTCGATCTCGACATCCCCCGGGGGGAAATCTTCGGCCTGATCGGGCACAACGGCGCAGGCAAAAGCACGCTGTTCAAGATGATGCTGGGCCTGATCTCGGCCACGCAGGGCGAGATCCTGATTGGCGGTGCGCAGGTCGGCGGGCGGGGCTTTCGGGCCGCCCGCCGCCACCTGGGCTATCTGCCCGAAAACGTGGTCTTGTACGACAACCTCAGCGGGCTGGAGACGCTCCGGTTCTTTGCCCGGCTCAAGCACGCCAACCCGGCGCAATGCCAGGAAGTGCTCGATCGCGTGGGCCTCGCCCACGCCGGTGCCCGCCCGGTGCGCGAGTACTCCAAGGGCATGCGCCAGCGCCTGGGTTTCGCCCAGGCCCTGCTGGGCGCGCCGCAGGTGCTGTTCCTGGACGAACCCACCAACGGGCTCGACCCCCAGGCCATCCGCGACTTCTATGCCACGCTGCGTGGCCTGCAGGCGCAGGGCGTCACGGTCATCATCACCTCGCACATCCTGGCCGAACTGCAGGAGCGCGTAGACCGCCTCGCCATCATGGCGGCCGGAAAGATCCAGGCCGTGGGCAGCGTGCAGGCGCTGCGCGAGCAGACACAGATGCCGCTGGTGTTCGAGCTGCAACTGCTGGCCGAGGACGCCCCCGCCGTGGCCCAGGCCCTGGCGCCGCTGACGGGCGAGGCCCCTGAGCTGCTCGCCACCGGCCTGCGCCTGCGCTGCCCGCGCGAACACAAGATGGCCGTGCTGGCCGCACTGGCGCCGTTTGGCGCGCGCGTGCGCGACGTGAAGATGCAGGAACCCTCGCTTGAAGACGTGTTCTTCGGGTTTTCCGACTGAAGGACAGGCCCCATGGAATTGACACCCATCCTCACCATTGCCGCCAAGGAATTCCGCGACCGCATGCGCAACCGCTGGGTGCTGGCGGTGGCCCTGGTCTTTACCGTGTTCTCGCTCGTCATCGCCTACTTTGGTGGCGCGCAGCAAGGCAGCGTAGGCTTTCGCTCGATCGAGTTCACCATCGCCAGCCTGGTCAGCCTGGTGATCTACCTGATTCCGCTGATCGCGCTGCTGCTGGGCTTTGACGCCATCGTGGGCGAGCGCGAGCGCGGCTCGCTCGATCTGCTGCTGGCCCTGCCCATCACGCGCCTGGAACTGCTGCTGGGCAAATACCTGGGCCTGGCGGCGGCGCTCACGCTCTCCACGCTGGCGGGCTTTGGCCTGGTGGCGGTGCTGCTGTACCAGCACATGAGCTGGGCCGGGCTGTTCCACTACGTTGGTTTCATGCTCAGCTCGGTATTGCTGGGCCTGGCGTTCCTCAGCATGGCCGTGCTGCTGTCGGTGCTGGCGCGCGACCGCACCCGCGCCTCGGGCCTGGCCATCGCCATCTGGTTCTTTTTCGTGCTGGTGTTCGACCTGCTGCTGCTGGGCACCCTGGTTGCGACGGGCGGGCAGTTTGGCGGCGAGGTGTTTGCCTGGCTGCTGCTGCTCAACCCGGCCGACGTGTTCCGCATCCTGAACGTCTTTGCGCTCGACGACGTGCGCACGCTGTATGGCCTGGCCAGCATCGTGCCGTCGTCCCTGGGCAGCCCGGTCATCATGGGCGCCGTCATGCTGGCCTGGATCGTTCTGCCTCTGGGCCTGGCCAACTGGAGATTCAAGCCATGAAACACACCTGTTCCTGCCGCCGCCACGGCGGCATCGCCCCGGCCTGCGGCCCGCGCCGCCAATTGCTGGGGTTCGCTGCCCTGGCGGCCCTGGGGTCACTCGGCACCCTGGTGGGCTGCAGCGACCCTGCGGGAACCACGCAGGCCCTGGGCCCCATCGATATCGACCGCTCCACCAGTTGCGAGCTCGACGGCATGCTGCTGGCCGACTACCCCGGCCCCAAGGCCCAGGTGCACTACGCCGGGCAGGAGCGCCCCAGCTTTTTCTGCGACATGGTGGAGCTGTTCAACACCCTGCTGGCCGGAGAGCAGGTGCGTGCGGTGCGCGCCGTCTATGTGCAGGACATGGGCAAGGCCGACTGGGAGCACCCCGTGGGCCACTGGATCGATGGCAAGACCGCGTTTTACGTGCTGGGCAGTCGGCGCCAGGGCTCCATGGGCCCGACCATCGGCAGTTTCGCGCAAGAGGCCGACGCGACAAAATTTGCCGCCGAATATGGCGGCAAGGTGCTGCGCTTTACCGACATCAAGGCCGACATGGTTGACCTGACCGGCGGCGCCCTGCACGACACGAAGATGTAACTGCAGCATGCACCAACCCTGGCAGCCCCCCATGTCCGCACAGGCCCGCCGCCTGTGGTTGGGTGCGGGCCTTGCCTTGGTACTGCTGGTCCTGGTGCTCTGGAATTTGCCTGTCGTACGCATCGCACTCAGCTTCGGTGCCGCCCCCGAGATCGAAGCCGACGTGTGCGTCGTCGCACCCCCCACGCCCTACAACCCCGCCTCGGGCCTGCCCTTGCAGGCGGCCCGCCCGGTCCCGGCCGATGTGCGTTGCCCGGTGTGCGGCATGTACCCTGCGCGTTCGCCCGACTGGGCGGCGCAGGTCATTTTCGCCAACGGCGACGCGCAGTTTTTCGACTCCCCCTTGAGCCTGTTCATGTACTTGGGCGACGTCGCCCGCTACAGCCCCGGGCGCAGTGCCGACGAAATCGTGGCGCACTACGTCACCGACGTGCCCAGTCGCAGCTGGGTGGATGCGCGCAGCGCCTTCTATGTCACCGGCTCCACCGCCAAAGGCCCCATGCGTGCGGGCAACCTGCCCGCCTTTGCATCCCAGGATGCCGCGCGCCAGTTTGCCGCGCAGCGCGGCGGCAAGGTGCTGGCCTATGCCGGTGTCGACGCCGCTCTGGTCGCGCAACTGGGTGGGCAGGGCGTGCATGCGCATTGATGTGCTATTGATACGGTAGCTGCTAGCGCTTGATGGATAAGAGATACAGGTATTTTTCAATCTCAATCAGCCGGTGGACAGGCGCGAAAAGCTATATTTTTTGTAGCAATGAGCGTTGAAAGGCGTTTTGTCTCCAAGTGGGCGCTGCGCTTCCTTGAACACGCGCCGTGAAGTATCGCTAGGAGTCTGTCGGGCTTGGGGCGTCGAAAGCGAGAATTGGCCCCGGCGAGGACAGTTTTTGCCGGATTTGCAGCCCCATAGCCCGGCTATGGGGCAAAAAGACGGTAAAAAATGGACTGCTGCGGCCGATTTGCAGCCGACGATTTCCAAGTCCGACAGGCTCCTAGGACTTGGCCAGTGGTTGTTTTGAGCGCAAGTTGGAGCAAAAGGAAAGCGGGGCCGCTGGAAGTGCTCCGACCGATCTGATGGCGGCAGGGCGGCCATGAAGGGCAGGATGGCTGCATCGGGCGCACACCGGCGGACAAACCGGACAAGCGCGCCGCGTATTCCATAACTGCTATATATTGGTTTACGTCCCACACCATCCAAGAGGAATGCATGTCGATCCAATCCACTCTGAAATCCACCGTGGTGGCACTGGCAATCGTGGCTACTGGGCCGCTTTTCGCACAGGGCACGCCCATCAATACAGCGGCGTTTGACGCGCTGGTCGCGCAGGGCCCTGTCGCCGACGCGGCCACCATCGCTTCGAGCACCTGGGCCAGCAAGATCAAGCAGGCCGGCCTGCTCCGCCTGGGCGGCACGCAAACCTCGAATCTGTTCTCGCTGCTCAACGAGAAAGACGGCAAGATGCGCGGCTTCGACGCAGGTCTGGCCCAGCTCATCACCCGCTACATCCTGGGCGATGGGGCCAAAGTGCAGTTCACGCAGGTGACCTCGTCCACGCGCGAACAGGTGCTTATCAACGACCAGGCCGACATGGTGCTCGCCACCTACTCCATCACTCCCGCCCGCGCCGAGAAGATCTCGTTCGCCGGGCCCTACTACACCTCGCAGGCCGGGGTGCTGGTCAAGGCGAACAACAAGGCGATCCAGTCGTACAACGATCTGGGCGGCAAGAAGGTCGCCACGCAGGCGGGCTCCACCGGGCCTGCGATCCTCGCGCAGTTCGCGCCCAAGGCGGCCGTGCAAGAGTTCCAGACCCACCAGGAAGCCCTTGACGGACTGCGCCAGGGGCGTGTGGACGCTTACGTCACCGACTACACGCTGCTGCTCAACGCTCTGAGCCTTGGCACCGGCGACGCGCAGTTGGCGGGCGCGCCCTTTGGCGCGCAGGACCCCTACGGCATCGGGCTGCCCAAGGGCTCGGACGGCGTGGCCTTCATCAATGGTTTTCTGAAGAAGGTGGAAGCCGATGGCACCTGGGCCAAACTTTGGACCATCTCCATTGGGCAGCGCACCGGCAGCACCGCCGTTCCGACGCCGCCCGCTCTGCCATAACCCGTTTCCATAGCGGGTTTCCATAGCGGATGGGCGAGGTTTCCAAGCTCCTGGTCGACTACGGGCCTGCCTTCGGGCAGGCCCTTTTGTTGACGTGGAAGCTCACCGTGCTGTCGTTCGTGCCCGGCTTCTTGCTGGGCATGGTGGTGGCGGTGCTCCGGCTGCTCCCGCTGCCCCCGCTGCGCTTTGTGTTGACTGTCTACGTCGAGATCTTTCGCAACATTCCCAGCGTTGCGCTGCTGGTCTTCATCGTGTTCGCGCTGCCCGATCTCAACGTCCTGATCGACTATGAGCCCAGCGTGGTCCTGACCTTGGCGCTGGTCTGCTCGGCGTTCACGGCGGACTACCTGCGCGCGGGCATCAACACCGTGAGCGGCGGCCAGGCCGAGGCGGCGCTCAGCCTGGGCATGCGGCCGGTGCGTGTCATCACTGCGGTGGTATTGCCGCAGGCGCTGCGTGCGGTGGTGCAGCCGATGACCTCGCTGCTGATTGCACTCATGCTATCGACCTCGCTGGCGTCGCAGGTGCCGTTTCCGGGCCGGGAGCTCACCGCGCTCGTGTCCAAGATCGCCACAGACTCCGCCGCCGGCATTGCCGCGTTCGCGGTGGCCGCTGCGATGTATGTGGCAACGGGCCTGCTCATCGCCTGGGCGGGCGCCACCCTGGAAAAGAAGGTGCGGATACTGAAATGAAGCACCCCCTGAGTCGCTTTGCGCCGTCCCCCTCTCTCGCTGCGCGGGAGGGGGACGCACCCGGTGGCCTGGCAAAGCCAGTTCCACGGGTGCGCTGGCTTGGAGAGCGCCGGTTTCATGGTTGCGGGTGGCGCGCAGCGCTATAGAAAACTGCGATGAGCCGCTCTCTGGAAGACATTCTGTTTGGCGATCCCCGGCCGCAAGCCCGGGTCGCCCGCCGCGTCGCGAGCGCGGTCACGGCCGCCGTGCTGCTCCTGCTGGCTGCGGGGGTCGTGCTGCGCTTCCATGCCGCAGGGCAGCTGGGCGCGCGGTACTGGGAATTCTTCGCCTTGCCAACCACCTGGGCCTTCCTGGCCAAGGGCCTGCTCGGCACCGTGGCCTCGGCGGCCATGGCCGCCGCGATCGCGCTGTCCTTCGGGCTGGTGCTGTTGCTGGGGCGCCTGGCGCGGCCGTGGCTGCTGCGCTGGCCGAGCGTCGCGGTCATCGAGTTCCTGCGCGGCACGCCGACGCTGCTGCTCATCTATGTGTGTTTTCTGGTGCTTCCGCAGACCGGGATCAAGCTGAGCACTTACTGGATGTTGACCTTGCCCGTTGGCCTGAGCACCGCCGCCGTGGTGGCCGAGGTGTACCGCGCGGGTGTGCTCGCCGTTCCCCGTGGCCAGACCGACGCTGCGCGAAGCCTGGGGATGACCGAAATGCAGGTGTTCTTCGTCATCGTCTTCCCCCAGGCCCTTCGCTACATCGTTCCGGCGCTGGTCGCACAACTGGTCATCGTGGTCAAGGACACCACCTTCGGCTACGTTGTCACCTACGGTGAACTCATGCAGAACGCCAGGGTGCTCATCGCCAACTACCATGCGCTGGTGCCGGTGTACCTTGTGGTGGCGCTGCTGTACTGCCTGGTGAACTACGCGATTTCCAGGGCAAGCAAGCGGCTGGGCGGGCCGGTGCATTGACCATCGCTCAGCGTGCTCCATGCAATTTCGCCAGAAATGAAAAGAGAGCGGCACTACTGCGACTCTCTTTTTTATAGCTGCTAGCGCTTGTCCATAAAGCGCTAGAGTCCTATTTCATCTGATATTGAGCAGATCTCAGAGGGTTCTCGCTCCCTCTCTCGCAAGGGGCGAGGGGGCCAATCCCGAGCGCCGGTCTTTGTACAGAGGCGGTTGTCCCTGTCCGAGGTATGTCGCCCATCAGATGATTTCATTCATATCGCTGCATTCAGCGCCGTGCCAGTGGCAGCAGCGCCGCCATGCGCCAGACCAATGTGCGCAATGCACGGCGCAGTGCCGGGGTACCTGTCGGGGTGAAGGCGGCCTGCAGCACCTCCTGCTGGGCGCAGCGCAGGGCGGCGCGGTCGTTGGCCTGCAGGGCGGCCAGCAGGCGGTTGTGCAGGCGCGCAAGGCGCTGCGCCTCGGCGGGGGACAGGGCCGTTTGCTGCGCGGTGACGGGGGCCATCAGGTGCTGCGCCCAGGTGGTTTTTTGGTGAAAGGAGGGGGCGCTGCTCATGGCGATTGCGGCGCTGCGGCAGCGCTCCGTGGGGCGGTCAGGCCGTACCAGTTCACCTGGCGCGTCAGCACCATCACCAGGGCGCGCCAAACGGCAGGCCCCGGCGCACGCTGCCCAGCATGTGGCTGGCGTAGTAGCCCAGCAGCAACACGCAGGCCGAGGCCGCCATCGCATAGGCGGCGCCAAAGGGCAGGTGCTCCGACAGGCTCAGCAGCAACAAGAAGAAGCTGCACAGCGCACTGCCCACCAGCAGGTATTGCACCGGGTGCACGCGCAGGCGCTGCATCAGCTCAAACAAGCCGACGGCGACGAAGGTGAGGGCGATGAACAGCACGCCGTACTTGGTGGCGCGCCTGCTCAGCGAATACGGATTGACCGGGTCAACAAAGGCCACGCTGAAACTGTCAGCGCAGCCGCTGCCGGGCGTGGTGATTGCGGCTTGCTCATCGTCGTCGCTGCTGGCAAGGCACACCGGCCTGCCCTGGACGATGTCTTGCTGCGCCGTGGTGGCCAGGGACGACAGGCGCCATTGCGCCGTGAAGCCGTCGTCCCGCACCTCCCGTTCGGAGGGCAGAAAGCGCCCGGTAAACGAAGGGTGCGGCCAGCCGCTGCTCAACTGCACCTCGGTGTTGCTGCCCAGAGGCACGATGGACAGGCGTTCGGTGCCCACCAGTTCCAGGTCCAGCGTTGCGGCGAGGCCGTCAGGGGCGCCGAGCACGGATTCGGGCAGCGTGGCGTGCAGGCCCCGGCTGTACTGGGGGTGAAAGGTGCCCGGTTTGAGCGCCAGCGTCTGCCCGCCCAGGGTGAGCTGCGCCGTGCGGATGCCGCGCGCATCGCCCACGCCCAGCATCAGGATGGGTGCACCACACTGCATGCGCGAACCTTTGACGGTGGTTTGCGGCTGCAGGCTGGCAAGCGGCGCCCACTGCGCCTGGATGTGGGTCTTGAGCTTGTAGGTGTTGACCTTGTGCAGGCCCCGGGCACGTTCTTCCATGGCGGCGCCCGATTTCAGCTGGAGCGTCTCGGGCATGGCGGTCAGCAGGAACTCGCGGCGCCGCTCCTCGCTGCGGCGCTCGTCGCCTTTGCCGGTTTCCACGTCCCAGCTCTCCACGCAGGCGCTGTGGATCAGTGGGCCCATCAGCGTTTGCGGCCCGGCCAGGCTGCTGGCCACGCTCTGGGCCGTCATGCTGCGGTAGTGCTGGCGGTCGCGCACCACATCTTCGATCAGGCCCAGGCCGAAAAGCAGCAACAAGACGACGGCGGCCAGTGCGGCCAGTTTGGTGAACCAGGGGTGTTTCAAGAGCGTGCTCCACAGTGAATGTGGGGGCAGTCTGTGGCGCTGCCGTGAGGGCACGATGAAGTTTGTGAGGGCAGTGTGAAGTCCTGCCCGCCGGGTGCAAATATCAGTGGGGCAGATGCAGCTCGACGCGCAGGCCCGGCGCGGTGTTGCGCACCGCCATGTGCCCGCCATGCAGTGCCACCACCCGCTGCACGATGGCCAGCCCCAGGCCCGAGCCGCTGCGCTCGCCGCTCGGGCGGGCCGTGGTGAAGAAGCGCTCGCCCAGGCGGGTCAAGGCATAGTCGGGCACGCCGGGGCCGCTGTCCTGCACGGCCACCGTGCTGCCCTGCAGCTCTACCGCCACGGTGCTTCCGGTGGGCGAAAAATCAATGGCGTTGTCGATCAGGTTGGTCAGCGCCAGGGTGATGAGTTCGGCCTCCCACGGGCCGCTGGCGCCCTGGCCCGTGAGGGTGAGCGCCACGCCGCGCTGCGCCGCCCGCGCCTGTGTATGGGCCAGTGCGGTACGGGCGCAGTCGTGCAGCGCCACCACGCCCTGCGCTTCGGCGTGCTGGCGCTGCTCCAGCTTGCTCAACTCCAGCAGGCGGTCAATCAGGCGTTGCAGGCGCTCGCTTTGCTGCACCACCTGGGCGGCAAACAGGGCGCGGTCGCCTGCGGGCAGGTCTTCCTGCAGCAGCTCCCCCGCACCTCGGATGGCGGCCACCGGGCTTTTGAGTTCGTGGGTGAGGGCGCGCACATAGGCTTCGATGTAGCCATGCCCCTCCAGCCGGGCGCGCATGCGGTCCATGGCGCGCGCCAGGTCGCCCAGCTCGCCCGGCACCTGCGGCACGGCCAGCACCGGGGTGGCTGCGGCGGCGTGCGCGCCGGCCTCGGGGCCCTGCACGCTCAGGGCGTAGTCGCGCAGGCGCCGCACGTTCCACACCATCCACAGCGTCACGGCCACGCCCACGGCCGCCGACAGCGCCAGCAGCAGCAGCCCGCCCATCAGCACCTTGTGCTCGGCCCGGTCGATAAAGCGCTGCACGGTGCGCGTGGGCTTGGCCACGGTCAGCACCCCGGCGATGCGGCTCTGCACAAAGATCGGGGCGGAGACGTGCATCACGCCGCTGGTGTCGTCCCCCGGCGTGTCTCGGCTCATGCGCGCGCCGTACTCGCCGCGCAGGGTGCGGGCCACGTCGCGCCACTGCGAAAAATCCTGGCCGACAGCCTGTGATTGCGAGTCGAACAACACGCGCCCGGCGGCATCGGTCACATAGACACGGTAGTCGAGCGACTGCTTGGAAAACCCCCAAATGGCTGCATCGACCGGTCGGCTGGCATAGTGCTGCACGTGTCGGGCAAAGGCGCTGCCGCCTGCCTGCAGGGTTCCAGCGGCCAGGTCGTCGCTGGCCAGTTCGGCCAGGATGTGGGCCGTGTCCACCATCATGTCTTCCATCACCTCGCGCACGCTGGGCTTGATCTCGGCCACAAAGACGCGCAGCACAAAGAACGCGGCAATGCCGTTGATGAGAAAAAAGGCGAACAGCAGGCGGATGCCCAGGCGCATAGATCAGTGGTGGGTGGTGAAAGCTATCAAAAATAGAGCTGCTTGCGCTTGATACATAAGCGCCAGAGGCCTATTTTGTACATAAAACTAAATCTCCAGGCAGTAACCCATTCCCCGGTGCGTGACGATGTACTCGCGTGCCGGGTCCACCTCGCGCAGCTTGGCGCGCAGCGTCTTGATGTGGGTGTCCACCGTGCGATCCTGGCTGTCGCTCTCATCGCCCCAGGCGGCAGACAGCAGGGCGTCGCGCGCGTGGATGCGGCCCGCGCCCGCCAGCAGGCACGACAGCAGGCGGTATTCGCGCCGCGTGAGCGGCAGGGGCTGGTGGTGCAGAAGAATGCGCTGGCCGCTGCGGTCGTCGCAGAAGGCCGTGGTGGGTGCGGGCGCCCGCGCCACCGGGGTTCCGGCGCGGCGCAGCAGGGCGCGGGCGCGGGCGGCCAGTTCGCGCGGGCTGAAAGGTTTGGCCAGGTAGTCGTCGGCGCCCAGCTCCAGGCCGAGCACGCGGTCCAGCTCCTCGCCGCGCGCGCTGAGCATCAGCACCGGGGTGTTGCCTGCAGCGCGCACCTCGCGGCACAGGTCCAGGCCGCTGCCGTCGGGCAGGCCGACATCGAGCACCAGCAGGTCAAAGCCGCCGCCGCTCCACTGGCTGCGGGCGTCGCGCAGCAGCAGGCTGTGCGTGGTGTGCAGGCCTTCGCGCTCGAGCGCATAGGCCACGGTCCGGGCAATGGCCGGGTCGTCCTCCAGCAGCAGAACGCGCAGAAATGCCATGGCGGGCTTCAGCGTGCCAGCAGGGGGAACAGCTTGCCCAAGCCCTCGGCCATCACCTCCACGGCCAGCGCCGCCAGAATGAGGCCCATCAGCCGGGTCATCACGTTGATGCCGGTCTTGCCCAGCACCCGTGCAATCGGTTCGGCCAGCGAGAAGCACACCGCCGTCGCCAGGCCAATCACCACGCCATAGCCCACCAGGGCCGTCATCTGCAGCCAGTTCTCTGCGCGGTCGGCATAAATCACCACGGTGGACATGCTGGCCGGGCCGGTCAGCAGCGGAATGGTGAGGGGCACCACGGCAATGCTGGCACCCGCCGCCGCCTTCTCGGCGCCTTCTTCCAGCTCATGGGTGTGGGGCTTGGCCTCGGCGGGCTGGGCGTTGAGCATGTTCATGGCGCTGATGAGCAGCAGCATGCCGCCGCCCACCTGGAAGCTCTGCAGCGAAATATTGAAGAAGTCCAGAATCTGCAGCCCCAGCAGCGCGCAGGCGGCAATCACGCAAAACGCACTGAAAGCCGCCGTACGGATGGTGCGCTTGCGCTGGGCTTCGGAAAAGCCCTGCGTGTAGTGGATGAAAAACGGAACGATGGCCAGCGGATTGACGATGGCCAGCAGGGTGATCAGCGGTTTGAGGTCCATCAATGGTCTCCGGAGACATCAGGCAGGAAGCAGTGTGACGCGTCCTGCAGGCGCCAGGCAATAGCCTGCGCCACTGCGTTCGCGGTGGTGGCGCCAAAGTCGCGGTGGGCGCCGGTGATTGGTGCGGTCTTCTCCATGGAATCGGGTCTCCTGCAAGAATGGCGCATTGGAACAGGTTCTGCACACAGGTGGGCTGCGCAGACCGATTCTGGATCGGGGCGCCGCGATGGGGATTTGCGCCCACCGCGCATTGTTCAAGGAGCATTCCGCATGGGACAGTTTAAAGCGCTGCTGGCTATCGTCGCAGGGGTGTTGAGCGCCCAGGCGTGGGCCGCCGACTACACCGGCCCGCTGTTCGACGCCCACCTGCACTACAACGTGGAAGCCTGGGACGGCAAGACGGGCCCGCATCCGCCGACCGACGTGCTGGCGCGCCTGCAGTCCTCGGGTGTGCGTGCCATCGTGGCCAATTCACGGCCCAACGCCGGGTCGCTGGCGCTGGCGGCCTTGCCGCAGATGCGCGATGCGGGCATTGCCGTGGTGCCTTTTGTGCGGCTGTACCGCAACCGGGCGGACTACTCCAGCTGGTTCCGCGACGAGACCATTCACGACATGGTGCTGGCAGAACTGGCGCGCGGCACGGGCTCCGGCCCGTACCGCGGCATTGGCGAGTTCCACCTGTACGACAGCGCGAATGCCGACGGCCCCGTGGCCCAAAAGCTCATGGCCCTGGCCGAGCAGCGCGACCTGGTGGTGCTGGCCCATGTGGACGATGCGGCCATCGACCTGCTCATGGCCCACACGCCGTCCAAGGGCGAGAAGGTGCGGCTGATCTGGGCGCACACCGGCATCGGCGGCGCACCCGTGGAGCGTGTGGATGCGCTCATGGCACGCTACCCCGGCCTGGTGGGCGAGCTTTCGTACCGCCCTGGCCTGGTGTGTGACGACGACCAGCTGTGCCCCGCGTGGCGCGCGCTGCTGCTCAAGTACCCCACGCGGTTTGTGGTGGGTTCGGACACCTGGATCAACCAGCGCTGGCAGCACTACGAGAGCCTCATGCAGGGCTATCGCACCTGGCTTGGCGGCCTGCCCGCAGATGTGGCGTGCAAGATTGCGTGGGACAACGGCGCGGCGCTGTTTGGCGTGGCTTCCCGACCCTGACGGGGCTCAGGATGCCAGGGCCAGTCGCCCCTGCGGGAGTGCTGGGACGGGGGCTGCCGGGAGCTGTTGCGGTACACCGGCCCGGGGGACGCTGCGGGCCGGTGCGCCATCGCGCGGCAGCGTGAACACCGCGATCGTCTGCACCTGATCCTGGGCCTGGTCCTGCAGGCTGCGTGCGGCGGCGGAAAGCTCCTCCACCAGCGAAGCATTTTGCTGGGTGGTCTGGTCCAGGTGCTGCACGGCCTCACCTATCTGGCCCATGCCGCTGCTTTGTTCGGCGGTGGCTGCGCTGATGTCGGTCATCAGCACCGTGACGCGCTGGATGGCTGCCACTGCTTCCTGCATGGTGTGCCCGGCGGTGTTGACCAGTTCGGTGCCCTTGCTCACGCGCTCCACGCTGGAGCTGATGAGCGTCTTGATCTCCTTGGCGGCGTCGGCCGAGCGCTTGGCCAGGGCCCGGACCTCGGTGGCCACCACGGCAAATCCCCGGCCCTGCTCGCCCGCACGGGCTGCCTCCACTGCGGCATTCAGGGCCAGGATGTTGGTCTGGAAGGCGATGCCGTCGATCACGCCGATGATGTCGGCGATCTTGCCCGAGGACGTATGGATCTCGTGCATGGTGCTGACCACCTGGCCCATCACCTCGCCGCCCTTGACGGCCACCGCGCTGGCATTGGCCGAAAGCTGCTGTGCCTGGCGGGCGTTGTCGGCATTCTGTTGCACCGTGGCATTGAGCTGCTCCATGGCGGCTGCGGTCTGTTCCAGTGCGCTGGCCTGTTGTTCCGTGCGGCTGGCCAGGTCGTGGTTGCCCGATGAAATCTGTGCCGATGCGCTCGCCAGGTTTTCGCCGCCCGCGCGGATGGTGCTGACGATGCCCGTCAGCTGTTGCTGCATGGCGCCCAGCGCGTGCAGCACCTGTGCGGCTTCGTCCTGGCCCTGCACGGTGACCGGCTGGGTCAGGTTGCCCTGGGCGATGGTCTCGGCCACAGCGATCGCTTGACCCAGCGAACGGGAAATGCCGCGCACCAGGGCGGCCGCGAACAGCACGGCAAACAGCAGGCCGGTCACGGTGGATGCGATCGCAACGGCGCGGATCGTGGTGTAGCGCGCTTCGGTCGCATCGGCGGCTTTGCGGGCGGCCTCGAACTGCAGTGCAATCATGGCCTTGATGGCATCGCCCACCGGGGTATACAGGGGGCGAATCTTTTCGACCACGGCGCGCTGCGCAGCAGGGATGTCGTTGGCCTTGAGGGCCGCCACGGTCACCAGAAGGCCCTCTTGCACAAAGCGTTTGCGGTCTTCCGTAAAGCGCTGGGCCAGTGCGGACTCTTGCGCATCGTGGGGGCGCGCAAGGTAGCCGTCCCAGAGCCGGGTGATGGCTGCAATATTGTTTTCCACCTCGGTGGTGCTGGACTTGATCGTGGCGGCGTCCGGCGTGACCTGGGCCACAGCCAGCGCCAGGCGGTTGCGCAGCAGCAGGGCTTCGATCTGGTGCATCTCGGACGTGGTAACCAGGTTGTCCTGGTACAGCGCGTGCAGCGCCTGGTTCGTTTGGACCAGGCCCCACAGGCCCAGGCCGCCGATGCACAGCAGCAACACAGACATCAGGCCGGCCAGGGCAGCAACACGGGTGGAGATCTTGAAGCGGTTCATGTAAATTCTCTCGGGTTGGCGGTCACCTCGGTGGCCGGTGGAAAATTCGGCAGTGGAGCCGGGTACTGGGCCAGCCAGGACTCGAAGGCCTGCAATGGCAGCGGGAGACCGAACAGGAAGCCCTGGAATACCTGGCAATCGAGGTGTTGCAGGGCATGGCGCTGTGCGAGGGTCTCGACGCCCTCGGCAATGACGCTCAGGCCCAGGTTGCGGGCCATGCCAATGATGGTCTGGACGATGGCAGCGTCGTCCGGCGCGCTGACGATGTCCTCTACAAAACTGCGGTCGATCTTGAGCTGGTGCAATGGCAGGCGCTTGAGGTGCGCCAGGGACGAGTAGCCCGTGCCAAAGTCATCCAGCGCAAAGCGCACCCCGTGGCGGCGCAGGGCCTGCATCTTGGCCACGGTATCGGCCACGTCGTGGAGCACCAGGCTTTCGGTCAGCTCCAGCACCAGGCGGTTGGCGGGGGCGCCTGACTGCTTCAGAGCCCGGCACACCTGGGGGACGAAGTCCGGGCACCGAAACTGCCGCGCACTGACGTTGACTGCCAGTTCCAGGTGTCGGGTAGGGGCGCGTTCTGCCCAGGCGCTGAGTTGCGCACAGGCCTGTTGCAGCACCCACTCCCCGATGGGCAGGATGAGCCCGGACGTCTCGGCAATGGGGATGAACTGCGCCGGGGGCACCTGGCCGTGCAGCGGGTGCTTCCAGCGCAGCAGAACCTCGGCGCCCAGCACATGCCCTGCCTGATCGACCTGTGCCTGGAAGTGCAGGGTCAACTGGCCCGCTGGGATGGCGTCGCGCAGAGCCGCTTCCAGGGTGGCCTCGTTTTCCAGCCGGGCCTGCAAGGCGGGGTCGAACAGGCAGTAGCCGTTGCGTCCGGCGTTCTTGGCCTGGTACATGGCCGTGTCGGCCCGCTTGAGCAGTTCATGGATGCTGGCGTTGCTGCGCCGGAACAGGCAGATGCCGATGCTGGCGCTGCCGTGGTGCACTTGCTCCTGCAACGGGCAGGGGCGTGCGGCCGCGGCCAGCAGTTGCTGTGCCAGTGCCTCGGCCTGCACCAGCGCTTCTCCCTCGGCTTCGCTCAGCTGGTCCATCAGTACGACGAACTCATCGCCGCCAATGCGTGCGACCGAATGGGGTGACTGCACCGCATGGCCCAGGCGGCGCGCAATCTCTACCAGGTACTGGTCGCCGACTTCGTGTCCCAGTGTGTCGTTGATGGTCTTGAAGTTGTCCAGGTCCAGCAGCAACAGTGCGCGGTGCTGGTCGTCCTGGGCGCTGGCATCGAGCGCTCGCTGGATGCGCTCGCGCAGCAGGCGGCGGTTGGGCAGGCGGGTCAGGGGGTCGAAGTAGGCCAGCTGGTGAATGGCTTTTTCATGGGTGGAAAGGCGGGACTGCATGGCCCGCAGCTCGAACAACAGGGTACTGATCTCGTCGCGGCCGTGCACGGCAATGGGCGTGTCGAGCTGCCCGGCTGCAATCTTGCGGAACATCCGTCCGACCTGCTGCAAGGGGCGAACAATGGAGCGGATCAGCATGGCGCCCAGGAAGCTCAGTAAGGCCATGGAGGCCAGCAATGCGCCCAGTGCCCATTGGCGTGTCTGGGCATGGCTTCGCACGCCTGCCTCGTAGGTGGCATGGGCGAGTTGGAACTGCAGATCTGTCAATGCCCGGATGTCGAGGCTTGCGCGTTCGTACAGGTTGTGCGCCGTGTCGGCCAGGCGCTGGGTGTCTGCATAGTCCAGCATGCGCAGGGCATCCATGGTGGGTTTGACCGCCTCCTGCAGGTAGACGGCACGTTGGCGGGCGAAGCGCTCGGCCAGCGCAGCCTCCTTCGGCCCTTTGGGTGTGGCGGCATACGGAGCCCACAGCTGGTCGATGGTGAGCATGTTGTGCTCGATGGCTTGCGCGGCGCGGCGGGCTTCCTGCGGCTGCAGGGCGGGGCGTGCGCGGTTTGCGTGGGGCGCGGATGCTGCCAGCGCCCTTTGCAGCTGCAGCTGGTTGGACAGCATCAGGTGCGCAATCTGTGCCAGGCTGCGCACCGGGGTCATGCGCTCTTCGTACACCGTGCGCAGGCTTTCGTTGGCGACCGCCAGCCCCCGGATGCCCATGGCCGCCAGCAGGGCGCTGACGGTGGCGGCCAGCACCATCATGGCCGCCAGGCGCGTACCAATGCGAAAGCGCGAAAACAGGCGGTATCCCATGCCCTGCGGTGTGCGGGGCGCGGGGGGCCAGGGCGCAGCATCCAGCGCCAGCGGCACGCCAGTCATGGCCTGGCAGTGCGTGCACCAAGGTGCACGATCAGTACGGGAGCGGTGGTGGGGAAACCGAACATTTGCCTCTGTCCACAGGTGCAAGACCGTGGTGTGGTGCGAGGCGTGTTCGGGGCCTCAAGGGTTCGGCCCGCAGGGTGGGGGCAGGCGTGAACCGGGTGGAGTGATTTTTTGGTGAGTGGTTGTAACCGACAATGGGGGCAAACCCTGTGACTTGTATCAGGATTTGCGGGGCGAGTGCAGGCGGTCGCAGGTGTCGATGGCCTCCTGCGCCAGGTCGGCCAGCTTGCGCCGCTGCGAGCGGGCGGCCGAGCGCAACAGTTCGAACGCGGCGGCGCGGGGCAAGCGGTACTGCATCATGGTGATGCCGGTGGCCACGTTGATGCTGCGGTCGCCATCGAGCGCCTCCTGCAGCTGGGCACGGGACTGGCGCAGGTGTTCGATCTCCCGGGCGCGCAGCAGCGCGGCCTCGATGGTGGGCTGGATTTGCACCACATCCATCGGTTTGACCAGGTAGCCCAGTGCACCAAAGCCCGAGGCACGTTCCACGTTCTGTGCGTCGCTGAAGGCGCTGAGCATCAGAAACGGAATGTGGTCCAGGTCGCGCAGGCGTTCGGCCAGTTGCAGGCCGTCGCGCCCGGGCATGCGCACATCCACGATGGCCAGGTCCGGGCGCAGGCCGCTGGTCAGCAGGGCCTCGGCATCGTCGACCGATTCCGCCGTGCTGACCTGGTAGCCCATGTCCTGCAGTCCGCTCGACAGCGTGGCGAGGATCAGGCGGTCGTCGTCCACCAGCAACAGATGGGCGGACGCAGGCTGGGGCGCAGAGGTGGGGGCAGAGGCAGTCATGGTGCGGTTTCGAGGTGGATGACGGGCGGGGAAAACTCCAGGCGGAGCACGGCCCAGTGGGCCAGCTGGGTGCGTGTGAGCGCGGCGCCGTTGCGGGGCATCAGCGCCGACACCAGGCTTTGCCCGCCCTTGGCAGATACCGGCGACGCAGGCCATTGTCCCGGGTTGGCGATGGTGATGTGGACTTGATCGGGTTGCGCGCCTTTGCGCAGCGTGACCTGGACATCCTGGTGTTCCTGCCCCCCGTGTTTGACCGCATTGATCATCAGTTCGTTGAGCACCAGCGCCACGGGGACGGCCTCGGTCGGGCTGATGCGGCACGCTTGCCACGGCGTGGGAATGTCGACATGGATAGGGGTGTGCCAGAGCGATTCGATGCCGGCTGCCACGGCGCTGGTCAGTTCGCACAGCCGCACGCGGTCGGCGTTGGCGCGGCCCTGCAGGCCGTGGATGACGGAGATGCTGTGGATCTGCCCGATGACCTGCGTGATGGGGGTGTGCAGATCGGGGTGCTGGTGGTCGAGCGTGCGCAGCATGCCCATGATGCCCTGCAGATTGTTCTTGATGCGGTGGTGCACTTCCTGCACCAGCGCGTCGCGCTGCGCCTGTTCCCGCTGGCGGCGCTGTGCTTCCTGTTGGTGCAGATCGGTGATGTCGGTCATGGTCACCACGTAATGCGTGGTACGCGCCTGCAGGCCCTGGACAGGGCTGAGGGTGATCCAGGCCGGGTACACCTCGCCCGACTTGCGGCGCAGCCATTCCCGGCACTGCAGGGCGTGGCGGGGAGTGAAGTCCAGGGGGGCGGGCGGCTCGGGGCTGTCCGGGAGGGTGTCGGCCGCAGGCTGCAGAAAATGCGGGGTCTTGCCCAGCACCTCGGACGCCTCATAGCCCGACATGCGCAGGAAGGACTGGTTGGCCTGCAGGATCACCGCCTGCGCATCGGTGATGAGCATGCCCTCCTGGCATTCGAAGGCGATGGCCGCCACGCGCAGCGCGGCTTTCTGGCGGCGCCGCTCGGCGATGTAGGCCGCCAGCGACAGGCCCACCACCGCCAGGATCATCATGTACGACCAGTAGCCAAAGCCGTGGTTGGTGGCGATGTCGCGGGCAAAGAAGCCGGTGCGCTGGTAGGTGCCCCACAGGGCCTGCAGCGCGATCATGCACAGCAGCCCGGTGGTGGAGAGCAGGCCCAGGCGCGCGCCCGACCAGCTCACGAACAGGAACATCCAGTAGGCGTTGGTAAACGGGGCCAGCATCGGATTGAGCGTGTTGCCGAAAATAACCACTGCAACAGCCATGGACAGCACCCAGACCAGAACGCCTTCGTTCATCCGGCGCAGCGGTTCTGCCAAACGCAGCGTTCGCCGGTAGGACATGACCAAGGGGGCGATCAGCAGGCTGCCGAGAGAGCCGCTGAGCCAGCCATGCAGGAGATGCTCGGTCCAGGCGCTGGGTGTGATTTCTCCGGCCAGCAGCAGTCCGGTACTGGCCACCACGGCCCCTGCACCCGCACCAACGCCGCAGACCCACAGCAGCACATGCTGAATGACCTTGAAGTTGGGATGGTCCGGGTCGAAGTCGGGCTGGCGCAGCAGGAGCACACACGAGAGCCAGGCCGCTGTGACGGTGCCCAGCGCCTGCGCCAGTGCGGCCAGCGGCGCGTTGCCCGCCAGCAGGCCGCTGAGCAGGCTGCCCATGAAAAGGGCAGGGGCCAGTTGCCGCCCACCCACAATCAACAGCACCAAGGCCAGTCCGCTGGCCGGTTGCAGCAGTTGCTCCAGCCCCTGGCCGGGCAGCGGTGTCGCCGTGGTTTCGGCCAGCACCATGTACAACAGCACCGTGCCTGCCAGGGCCAGCAGCGACGGTGGGGGGGCGTTGTGTTGCCGGTTTGTCATGACAGGATATACGTCAAATCGGCATGTAGCGCTTGTGGATATTGCGCTAGAAGCTATGAATTTTGTAGTAAACGCGCAGCATCACGGGCGAAGTAGGTAAGCACACCGTCGGCGCCCGCGCGTTTGAAGGCCAGCAGGCTCTCCAGCATCACCGCATCGTGGTCCAGCCAGCCGTTCTGCGCGGCGGCCTTGAGCATGGCGTATTCGCCACTCACCTGGTAGGCGAAGGTGGGCACGCGGAATTCGTCCTTCACGCGGCGCACGATGTCCAGGTAGGGCATGCCGGGCTTGACCATCACCATGTCGGCGCCTTCGGCAATGTCGATGGCCACCTCGCGCAGCGCTTCATCGCTGTTGCCCGGGTCCATCTGGTAGACCTTCTTGTTGCTCTTGCCCAGGTTGGCGCTTGACCCCACGGCGTCGCGGAACGGGCCGTAGAAGGCGCTGGCGTACTTGGCGCTGTAGGCCATGATGCGCGTGTGCACGTGGCCGTGCGCCTCCAGCGCCTCGCGGATGGCGCCAATGCGCCCGTCCATCATGTCGCTGGGCGCGACGATGTCCACGCCGACCTCGGCTTGCGTTAGGGCCTGGCCAGTGAGCACTTCGACGGTGGCGTCGTTCAGGATGTAGCCGGTGTCGTCCAGCAGGCCGTCCTGGCCGTGGCTGGTGAAGGGGTCGAGGGCCACGTCGGTCATCACACCGAGCTCGGGAAACTCCTTCTTCAGGGCGCGCACCACGCGCGGCACCAGGCCGTCGGGGTTCAGCGCTTCCTTGCCGTCGGGCGTCTTGAGGCGGGCGTCGATCACCGGGAACAGGGCCATCACCGGGATGCCGAGCTTCACGCAGTCCTCGGCCACGGGCAGCAGCAGGTCCAGGCTCAGGCGTTCCACGCCGGGCATGGAGGCCACGGCCTCGCGGCGGTTCGCGCCGTCGAGCACGAACACGGGGTAGATCAGGTCGTGCGGCGTCACGTGGTGCTCGCGCACCAGGTTGCGGGTAAAGGTGTCGCGGCGCAGGCGGCGCGGGCGGTTGGCGGGGAAGGGGGTGGGGCTGGAGAGGTGCATGGGGAAAATTGTGCCTGATCTGGCTGCACAAAGAACGTGCGCGGGTGCTTGAACACCCGCGCACGCAGTGCTAGATTAGCGGGGGGTAGCCCTGCTACCCCCCGCTTTTTCCTCCCTGAGCGGGGCCTGGGGGCGCAAACCGGCCCCGGGCTTTCCTGGCCCGGCGTGTCTGCCGGGCTTTTTTTGGGCGGATGGTGCAGTGCCCCACTAAACTGGCGGCATGCTCTGGGTCAAATCCTTTCATATCGTGTTCGTGGCCAGCTGGTTTGCCGGCCTGTTCTATCTGCCACGCATTTTCGTGAACCTGGCCATGGTCGCGCCCGGCTCGGTGGCCGAGCGCGACCGGCTGCTGCTCATGGCGCGCAAGCTCATGCGCTTTACCACCCTGCTGATGGTGCCTGCCGTGGGCCTGGGCCTGTGGCTGTGGCTGGGCTACGGCATTGGCTGGGGGCCGGGCAACGGCTGGATGCACGCCAAGCTGGCCATTGTGGTGCTGGTGCTGGCCTACCACCATGCCTGTGGGGTGCAGCTGCGCCAGTTTGTGGCGGGCACCAACCACCGCAGCCACCGCTGGTTTCGCTGGTTCAATGAGGCGCCGGTGCTGATGCTGCTGGCCGTGGTGGTGCTGGTGGTGGTCAAGCCGTTCTGAGGCGCATCCCAGGGGCTGATCCGTGCACAAAACCTCTGCCTGGCCGCTGGCGCTGGTTTATGCCGCACTGATTGTCTTTGCCAGCCTGTTCCCGTTCATGGGATGGCGCGCCCAGGGGATACCGCCCTGGGTGTTTCTGGTGGCGCCCCTGCCGCCGCCGTACTGGACGGGTTTTGACGTGGTGACCAACGTGGTGGGCTACGGACCGTTGGGTTTTCTGCTGGCGCTGGCCCTGCTGCGCACGGGCCGGGGCCTGGTGGCGGTGCCGCTGGCGCTGCTGGCGGGCACCATGCTGTCGTTGTCGCTCGAATTTCTGCAAATCTATCTGCCCCAGCGCGTGCCGTCCAACCTGGATCTGGCCCTCAATGCGGGGGGCGCCTTGCTGGGGGCGTTGAGCGCGGCCCTGCTGGAGCGCCTGGGGGCCATCGACCGCTGGAGCCGTTTTCGGGCGCGCTGGTTTGCGCCCGATGCGCGGGGCGCGCTGGTGCTGCTGGCGCTGTGGCCCTGGGCGCTGCTGTTCCCGGCGGCCGAGCCTTTTGGCCTGGGCCAGGTGCTCGAACGCCTGGAAGCTGCCCTGGCCGAGTTGTTGGCGGATACGCCGTTTCTGGCGTGGCTGCCGGTACGTGAAGCCCCGCTGCAACCGCTCTCGCCCGTGGCGGAATTGCTGTGCGTGGCCTTGGGGCTGCTGGTGCCCTGCCTGCTGGCTTTCAGCATGGTGCGCCACCGGGGGCGCCGTGTGGTGCTGGTGCTGGGCATTGCCCTGGTGGGGATTGCGGCCACGGCCCTGTCGGCGGCGCTGAGCTATGGCCCGGCCCATGCCTGGGCCTGGCTGGGCATGCCGGTGCGCGCGGGCATCTGGCTCGGGATGGTGCTGGCAGCCCTGACGCTTGCCCTGCCGCAGCGGGTCAGTGCTGTGCTGTTGCTGGTGGTGCTCACCGTCCATCTGGCGCTGCTCAACGATGCTCCCACCAGCGCATACTTCGCCCAGACCCTGCTGGTCTGGGAGCAGGGGCGTTTCATCCGCTTTTATGGTCTGGGCCAGTGGCTGGGCTGGCTGTGGCCTTTTGCCACGCTGGTGTATGTGCTGTTGCGGGCGTCACGGCGCAGCGAGATTCCTAGAATAGAGGCATGAGCGACACCACATCCAACGCGCCCGGTTACTTCGCGCGGCACATCTTTTTCTGTCTGAATGAGCGGGCCAACGGTGAAAACTGCTGCGCGCAGCACGGCGCGCAAGCGGCGTTCGAGCGCTGCAAGACCCTGGTCAAGCAGGCAGGCCTGGCGGGGCCGGGTCAGGTGCGTGTGAACAAGGCGGGTTGCCTGGACCGCTGCGCCGCAGGGCCTGTGGCCGTGGTCTACCCCGAGGGTGTGTGGTATAGCTATGTGGATGCGGCCGACATTGATGAGATCGTCGAATCGCACCTCAAGAACGGGCATGTGGTGGAGCGTTTGCGCACGCCACCGGAACTTGGGCGCTGATCCGGTCTCTATCTGCTTTCAAATAGATGGATTTTTGGCCTCTGGCGCCCTATTTACGGGCGCTAGAAGCTATCAAATAGATAGTATTCAGTGAACGCACAAACCGAAAAACTGCTGCTCCAGGGCGAAGCAGGCGCCATTGAGGCGCAGCGCGATGTCCCTGCAGGCGCCGCGCCCCGTGGCGTGGTCGTGATTGCCCACCCGCACCCCCTGTTTGGCGGCACCATGGACAACAAGGTGGTGCAAACGCTGGCGCGGGCCTTTGTGCAGTGTGGCTGGAGCGCGGTGCGTTTCAATTTTCGGGGCGTGGGTGCCAGTGCCGG
>JAPKHH010000068.1:0-18643 GCA_026647025.1 Giesbergeria sp. | reverse complement strand
GACGTGCTGCACGGCCAGCGCCAGCCGGTGTATGCGCTCTACATCGAGATCGACCCGGCGCGCGTGGACGTGAACGTGCACCCCACCAAGATCGAGGTGCGCTTTCGCGACAGCCGCGAGGTGCACCAGGCCGTGCGCCATGCGGTGGAAAACGCCCTGGCCGTCCCCCGCGCTGCAGCCCTGGCGGTAGCGCCGCCTCCGGCATCTGCACAGAATTTTGAAGAAAAATGGGCTCCAGCGCATACCCATCAAGCGCAATCAGCTATCAAATTTGATGAAAGAGTGGGCCACAAGGTTTCTGACCTGGGCGCCTTGTGGGGCGTGGCACCGGCGCCGGGCTCACCCCCCGTGCCGCCAGCAGAGCCTGCAGGCCTGCCCGACGGCACGCAAGAAAGGCCTCCAGCAACCACTGCACCCGCCCTCTGGTCCCAGGACATCAGCGCAACCGCCCTCGCGCAGCCCCTGGCCGACGCCCGCCACGACACCCCCTGGCCCCTTGGAAAGGCCGTAGCCCAGTTGCACGGCATCTACATCCTGGCCGAAAACGCCCAGGGCATGGTCATTGTGGACATGCACGCCGCACACGAACGCATCGTCTACGAGCGCCTCAAGGCGCAGGTGGACAGCGAGGCCCGCATTGCCAGCCAACCCCTGCTGATCCCGGCCACTTTCGCCGCCACACCCCAGGAAGTGGCCACGGCCGAAGAATCGGCCGGGGTGCTGGCCACGCTGGGGCTGGAAGTGGTGCCCTTCTCGCCCAAAACCCTGGCCGTGCGCGCCGTGCCCACCACCCTGGCGCAGGGTGACCCGGTGGAGCTGGCGCGCAGCGTGCTGGCCGAGCTCAGCGCGCACGATGCCACCACGGTGGTGCAACGCGCCCGCAATGAAATCCTGGGCACCATGGCCTGCCACGGCGCCGTGCGCGCCAACCGCAAGCTCACCATCGACGAGATGAACGCCCTGCTGCGCCAGATGGAAACCACCGACCGGTCGGACCAGTGCAACCACGGGCGACCGACGTGGCGACAGCTCACGATGAAAGAGTTGGACGGGTTGTTCCTGCGCGGAAGGTAGTTAAACCTGAAGCGCCGACACACCAAACCAGCAGATTGGCGGGAGCATTCTCATGCTGTCCAGTAGGGACCATGAGGTCCACCACAATCGACAAGGCCCGCTTTCGCGGGCCTTTGCGCTACCTCTGCGGGAGCCTTACTGGTCCCGCGCAGCCTTGGCGATGTCCGCGAAGTCGCTGAACACGCCATCCACCCCCAGCTTGTAAAACAGCTTGTATTCGGCCTTGGGGTCGCCCTTGAAATCCGAGGCCAGGCGCTTGGCCTCGCTGCGGAAGGTGTAGGCGTGCACGAACAGGCCCGCTGCATGCGCGTTTTTCACCACGTCGGTGGCGGGCATCATCACGCGGTCGCGCTCGTCGATTTTGCCGTCACCGTTGAGGTCGTCCGGCTTGCCGTCCTTGTTGGCGTCCACTTGTCGGGAAGGGATCAGGTACGGCTTCCAGGGGCCGATGCCGTCTGCATAGGTCTTGATTTCCTTCAAACCGGCAGGCGTGAGCAGGCTGGCAAAGGTACGCGCATCACCGGCCACGGCAAAGTCATACGGCTTGTCGTAAGGGGCTGTCAGATCCATGCTGCCGTCGGGGTGCACATCGTTCGCGTCCACCAGTTGCACCAGTCGTACCTGCGTTTTGGTGCGCAGGTACTTGAGGTTGGAGACTTCAAAAGACTGCACGATGACCGGGGACGCCTTGGTCGTGTAGCCGTACCTGGCCAGGATGGTCAGTAGGCGGTCTTCCAGCGGCAGCCCTTGCGCAGCGTGGAAGGTGGGGTGTTTGGTCTCGGGGTACACGCCCACGACGCGCCCCGCCTTGGCGCCTTCGCTCCTGGCCAGGTCCAGCACTTCCTCGAAGGTGGGGATCAGGAATTTGCCGTTGTACGACGGGTCGCGGTCGGCCAGGGGCTGCACTGCGCGCAGTGTCTTGAGTTCTGCCAGCGTGAAGTCTGAGACAAACCAGCCTTCCTCTTGCACGCCATCGACCGTTTTCCGGGTCTTGCGGCTGGCAAATTCGGTGCGCTGCGCGACGTCGGTGGTGCCGGTGATATTGGGCTCATGGCGCGCCACCAGTACGCCGTCGCTGGTGGCAACCAGGTCAGGCTCGATGAAATCAGCGCCCAGTTCAATGGCCCTTTTATAGCCTTCCAGCGTGTGGTCTGGCAGATAGCCAGGCACACCGCGGTGCCCTATCACCAATGGCTTGTCGCCCGAGAGCGTGGGGTAACTGTCACTGCCACCACAGGCTGCCAGGGCCAGCACCGATGCCAGGGCCAGCATGCCGGCTGCCGCATGTTGTTTTTGCATGTTTTCCTTCGGTTTGATTGGTTCAAGGTCCGCAATATGGCGAGGGCCTGTGACAGCAGCATGAAGGCTCGAAATGCACCAATACGGACAACTCCAGCACCACATTTGGGCATCAATGCACCAACTTCTGATGTGACGCATAGTTTTGGTGCATGCCGTCATGATCTTTTGGCATAATCCCGTGCTGCGGCGCCGCATTGAGCGCTTTTCATCCCAAAGGCCCACTGAATATGAAGTACGAGTCCGTCGGCAGCTTCCTGGAGCAGGTAGCGCAACGCAACCCCGGTCAACCTGAGTTCCTCCAGGCCGTCACCGAAGTGATGGAAAGCCTGTGGCCCTTCATTGAAAAACACCCCAAATACGCCGAGCAAAGCCTGCTGGAGCGCCTGGTGGAGCCCGAGCGCGTCATCATGTTCCGCGTGTCATGGACGGACGACCACGGCACAGTGCAGGTCAACCGCGGCTACCGCATCCAGCACAGCATGTCCATTGGCCCCTACAAGGGCGGCCTGCGCTTTCACCCCTCGGTCAATCTCTCGGTGCTCAAGTTCCTGGCGTTCGAGCAGACCTTCAAGAACGCGCTGACCACGCTGCCCATGGGCGGCGGCAAGGGTGGCTCCGACTTTGACCCCAAGGGCAAGAGCCCCGGCGAAGTCATGCGCTTCTGCCAGGCCTTTGCCAGCGAACTGTTCCGCCATGTGGGCGCCGACACCGACGTGCCCGCGGGCGACATCGGCGTGGGCGGGCGTGAGGTGGGCTTTATTGCGGGCATGTACAAAAAGCTCAGCAACCGCGCCGATTGCGTGTTCACCGGCAAGGGCCTGTCGTTTGGCGGCTCGCTGATCCGCCCCGAAGCCACAGGCTACGGCACCGTGTATTTCGCTGATGAAATGCTCAAGACCCGCGGCAAGTCGTTCGACGGCCTGCGCGTCTCGGTGTCGGGCTCGGGCAACGTGGCCCAGTACGCAGTCGAAAAAGCCATGGCCCTGGGCGCCAAGGTGGTCACGGTGTCGGATTCGAGCGGCACCATCGTCGATGAAGACGGATTCACCACAGAAAAACTGGCCATCCTGATGGATGTGAAGAACCACCTGTACGGCCGCGTGAACGACTACGCCCAGCGCACCGGGGTGAAGTTTGAAGCAGGCAAGACGCCCTGGCATGTGCCGGTGGATGTGGCCCTGCCCTGCGCCACGCAGAACGAGCTGGACGCCAACGACGCCGCCACGCTCATCAAGAACGGTGTGCTGTGCGTGGCCGAAGGCGCCAACATGCCCTCGACCATCGAGGCTGCCAAGGCCTTCGAAGCGGCTGGCGTGCTGTATGCACCGGGCAAGGCCAGCAACGCTGGTGGTGTGGCCACCTCGGGCCTGGAGATGAGCCAGAACGCCATGCGCCTGAGCTGGACGCGCGACGAAGTCGATGGCCGACTGCTGCAGATCATGCAGGGCATCCATGCCGCCTGCGTGCAGCACGGCACGCGGGCCGATGGCTCGGTGAGCTACATCGACGGTGCCAACGTGGCCGGTTTCGTCAAGGTGGCCGACGCCATGCTGGCGCAGGGCGTGATCTGAACCTCGGCGGACACCGCAAAAAAAGGGACCTTCCGGTCCCTTTTTTTTATGCGGCCTCGGTCTCTTCAATCAACTCCGGGTCTTCCGCCCCCGGCTGCGCAGGCGCCTCCGACAGTTTGGCAAAGCGTGCCAGCACATGGCGTGTCCAGTAGCCAATGTCGTAGCGCTGCACCTGGGTCAGCATGCGACCCATGCGTTCGCGCTGTTCGGCCTCGCCCATGGCCAGGGCCTCGTCCAGCGTGTCGTCGAGTGAACTGCGGCTGAAGGGGTTGACCAGCACGGCATCTTCCAGCTCCATGGCAGCGCCCGAGAACTCGGACAGCACCAGCACGCCCGGCTCGCCCTGCTTGGCGGCCACAAATTCCTTGGCCACCAGGTTCAGGCCATCGCGCAGCGGCGTGATCCAGGCGATATCGGCCGCACGGTAGGCACACACCACCTCTTCAAACGCCAGCGGCGTGGTCGAGAGATGAATGGGTAGCCAGTGCAGCGTGCCGAAGTGGCCGTTGATGCGGCCCACCAGCTGCTCTATTTTTTGCTGCTCGGCACGGTAGATTTCCATGCCTTCGGCGGCGGCCACCGTGACCAGCAGAAGCTTGACGCGGCCCAGGAGATCAGGTCGACGCTTGAGCAGGCGCTCAAAGGCTTCGAGCTGCTGGCGCCCGCCTTTGGCATAGTCCACACGGCTCACCGACACAATCAGCGTCTCGGTGTTCATGTCCTTGCGGATGCGCTCGGTGCGCGCCTGGCCTTCGGGCGAATTGACCGCCTTGGCGATCAATGTGGGCGCCGTGCCGATGGGACAGGTGTCGATGACGATGCTGCGTCCATCGACATCGAGCTGCACCGTCACGCGCGGCTCGGACAGGGCACAGGCACGCGGGAGGATGGGCAGGCTGACCGGCGCCTCGTGCCGCACCACGCCGCTGCGCAGGCTCTCGACCACGGCGCAGAAGTTCTGCGCGAAGCGCGGCACGTGGAATCCCACCAGATCGCAGCACAGCAGGCTGTCGATGATCTCGTCGCGCCAGGGCAGGATGTTGAAGGCGTCGGGCGAGGGGAACTGCGTGTGGTGAAAGAAGGCGATCTTGAGGTCGGGCCGCATCTTGCGGATAAAGCCCGGCACCAGCCACAGGTTGTAGTCGTGCACCCAGACCACGGCGCCGTGGTCGGCTTCGGCGCAGGCGGCCTCGGCAAAGCGGCGGTTCACTTCGCGGAAGTCCGACCACTGGATGTTTTCGGTCGAATACAGCCAGGGGAAGGTGTGGATCACCGGCCACAGCGCCTCTTTCGAGGTCACATGGTAGAACTGGTGGATCTTGGCGGCCTCCAGCGGCAGGCGCACCACGTCGTAGTTGCCATAGCTGTCGCTCACCGTGATGCGGCGCTCGAAATCCGGCGCCTTGCCGGCCACGGCCTTTTTCTTCCAGGCGACCCACACAGCCTTGTCCACGTGGCTGAAGAAGCCTTTGATGGCCGGGATGATGCCGTTCGGGCTGCGTGGCTCGCGCATCACGGTCTGGCCGTTTTCCACCACTTCTTCGTAGGGCTGGCGGTGGTAGACGACGACGAGTTCGTTCTTGAGGTCTTGAGAGAGGGGTGTTTTCATGCGTATCCTTTGATTCAGTGAATGCGGTGCAGGGCGTCGAGCACGCCGGCGGCGCCGTCTTTCTCGCTCCAGTGCACGTTGGGCAGACCGTGCGCGGCCTCGGCCAGCAGGGGTTCGCGGTTGGCGACGATGACCCCTTGCAAGCCGGTCTGAAACAGCGAGAGATCATTCAGGGTGTCGCCCGCCACCAGGGTGCGCTCGGGCGACAGGTTCAGCGCATCGAGGGTGCGCAGCAGCGTGGGGCCTTTCTGCACGCCGCGCGGCAGCACGTCGAAATAGCGCTCGGCCGACAGCAACACGTCATAGCCGGCAGCCTGCAGCTCGGTGCGCGCGGCACCGGCCAACTGCTCATCCGAATAGAAGCAGGAGACGCGACGCCCTTCGACCACGGGCTGCTCCGTGAGGTGCGGGTGGCGGGCCAGAATGCCGCGCACCGCCGCCGGGGTGTGCTGCGGCCAGCCTTCATCCAGCCAGCGCTCGAGTGCAGGCAGCGGCGTGCGCCCGGCACCGGCATACACGGCCGTGCCCACGTCGGAGATGATGTGATCGGGCTGCAGCGGCAGCTCATCGAGCACATCGCGCATGGTGGTCAGGCTGCGCCCGGTCACGTAGATCAGCACGATCTCGTTGCGCCGCTGGCCAATCCAGTCGTAGAGGGCGGCACGTTCGCTGGCGTTGCCGCCCAGGAAGGTGCCGTCGAGGTCGGTGGCGAGAATGGTTTGTTGCATGGGCGCTCCTTTCGGGAAGGGTGGGCAGAATCCGGGCGGGCGGCAAGGCCAGGCACGGATGAGAAGGGGAACAGGAAGCCACGGCCGCAGGTCCCGTGGCTCGGGCGGCTAGGTGCTGCTGGCAGCGGCTGTGGCGCCCTGGGCCTGTGCCAGCGATACGGCTACGGGGCTCTGTTTGCTGAACATCAGCGTGCGGGTAGGGAAGGCGAAATCGACGCCAAGGGTGGCAAATGCGCGCATCAGCCCCAGGTTGACGGCCTGTTGCACGTCGCGATAGGCAGCAAAATCGGGGGTCAACATCCAGTACACCACTTCGAAGTCGAGGCTGGAGTCCCCAAAACCGGTGAAATGGGCACGGTCAAAGCGGGCCTGCTGCTGGGTGCCAATCACTTTCTTGACGATGGCGGGCACCTGCTCGAGCTGCTCCGGCGTGGCATCGAACGTGAGACCGAAGGTGAACGGAATGCGCCGCTCGTTCATCAGCTTGTAATTGCGCAGGCGCGATTTGGTCAGATCGCCATTGGAGAACACCAAGACCTCGCCGCTCAGGCTGCGCAGGCGTGTGGTTTTCAGGCCGATGTTTTCGACGGTACCGCTGAAATCATCGATGACCACAAAATCGCCCACCTGGAAAGGCTTGTCGAGCACGATGCTCAGACTGGCGAACAGGTCGCCCAGAATATTCTGCAGTGCCAGGCCAATGGCAATGCCGCCAATGCCCAGACCGGCGACCAGCGCATTGACATCAAAGCCCAGGTTGTCCAGCAACAGCAGCAGCAAAATGCCCCAGACGACCACGCGGCTGATGAAGTTCAGGATGGACAGGGCGCTGGTGGTCGACGGATCCTTCTCCAGCGAATCCTGGCGCACGTTGACGAACCAGGCCGTGATGAAGGCACTGGCACACAGCGCCAGCTGCAAAAAGAAGGCAATGGTGGCCGCACTGGACAGCCAACGGGTGGTTGCGGCGCGCAGCACCAGCTCATGGCTGGCCGGGTACAGGGCCACCAGCGCCACCAGCCACCAGCGCACTGCGCGCAGGGCCTTGACCACGGCGTCGTCCAGCCGCGTGGTGGTGCCCGCTGCCCACTGGGCAATACGGCGAATCACCACGGGCAGCAAAAACTTCATGAGGGCAACGGTCCCCACAATCCACAGGGCGGCGCGCGCCCATGCCAGCACATCATTGCCGGCAAACGTCAGATCAAGAACTTCCTGCATCGTTAAGGGGTACTCCGTTCAAGCAGGCACCCACCCGCCCGAAACAAGCCGGGAATGGGTGCCAAACATTATTAAAAATCAACAACCAAATATGTTCATTTTCGCCAATAAAAATATCAAAATTGGATTTTATAGAAATATATGAAATCCTTTTGTATTCCAAAAGCGCATTACATGATAACACAAACAAATGTCAATGTCTATATTCATATTGATATTCATATATCAGCGTGATAATCACTGGCCTCCATGGACGACCACGGGACGGCGATCGCGCCAGGGTCTGGTACGCTCCAAACCATGTCAACCCCTCCCCTGGCAGCCCCGGCTGCGTCCGCGGGCGCCGTGCCCGTAGCCCCCGGCCTGGCCGTGGTGGTGCTGGCCCTGCTGCTGAGCATTCAGCCCGTCACCACCGACCTCTATCTGCCCGCACTACCCGCGCTCACCCGTGCACTGGGCGCACCGGTGGCAGCGGGGCAGCTCACACTCAGTGCGCTGCTACTGGCCTTTGGCTGCTCGCAACTGGTGTGGGGGCCGCTGGCCGACCGCTTTGGCCGCCGCCCGGTCCTGCTGGCCGGGTTGTGCATCTATGCGGTGGCCTCCGTGGGCAGCGCCCTGGCGCCGTCCATGGCTTTGCTGATTGCCTGGCGCACCGCCCAGGGCGCCGCCATGGGTGCGGTGGTGATGTGCGCCCGGGCCATCGTGCGCGATCTGTATACCCCGCTGGTGGGCGCGCGCGCCATGTCCAAGGCCCTGACGGGGCTGGGCCTGGTGGCCTGCCTGTGCGCCCCGCTGGGCGGCCTGCTGACCGAATGGCTGGGCTGGCGTGCAGCCCTGCTGGCGCTCACTGCCTACGCCCTGGGCACCCTGGCGCTGGTGGCGCTGCGCATGCCCGAAACCCTGGCGCTGCGCAATCCGCGCGCACTGCAGCCCGCCACGCTGCTGCGCACCTGGGGCCTGGTGCTGCGCCACCCCACGTTCTGGGCGTACTCGCTGCTGACGACAGCCGCCTACGGTGGACTGTTCACCTTTCTGGCGGCCTCGTCGTTTGTTTTCATCGAGGTGCTGGGCTTGACGCGCACGCAGTACGGCTGGGTGCTGCTGTCCACCGCGCTGGCCTACTTCACAGGCACATTCGTCTGCCGCGCTCTGCTGGCACGCCACGGCCTGCGCCGCACCGTGGCGCTGGCCGGAGCACTCAGCATCAGTGGCGGCACGCTGATGGCGCTGGTGGCCTGGATGGGCTGGCACCAGCCCTGGGCGCTGCTGCTGCCTTTCTACCTGTTCATGCTCGGCCATGGCATCCACCAGCCCTGCGGGCAGACGGGCGCCGTGGGACCGTTTCCGCAGGCGGCGGGTGTGGCCTCGGCACTCAATGGCTTCATGATGATGCTGGCCGCCTTTGCCATTGGCGGCTGGGTGGGCACGCACCTCAATGGCACCATCTGGCCGCTGGTGCATGGCGTATGGTTCTGGTCGGTGGCGCTGGCCCTGATTGCCTGGACCCTGGTGCAAAAATTCGGGGACCCGCATGAGCATGGCTGACACCCTCCCCTTCATCGCCCTGGCGGGCCCCACGGCCTCGGGCAAGACCGCTGGTGCGCTGGCGCTGGCCGCCGTGCTGGGGCGGCGCATGCCGGTGGAGATCGTCAGCGTCGATTCGGCCCTGGTCTACCGGGGCATGGACATCGGCACGGCCAAGCCCACGCGGGAGGAGCGCGCCTTTGTGCCCCACCACCTGATCGACATCCGCGACCCGCTGCAGGCCTACAGCGCCGCCGAGTTCGTGCAGGACGCCACGCGGCTGGTGGGCGAGATCCGTGCACGCGGCGCGCTGCCGCTGCTGGTGGGCGGCACCATGCTGTACTTCAAGGCACTGTTCGACGGCATTGACGACATGCCCGCCGCCGACCCGGCCGTACGCGCACGCCTGGAAGCCCAGGCAGCCGCACAGGGCTGGCCCGCCCTGCACGCCGAACTGGCGCGCGTGGACCCCGCCACCGCCGCCCGCCTGGCGCCGGGCGACAGCCAGCGCATCCAGCGTGCGCTGGAGGTGTGGGAGGTGTCGGGCCGCTCGCTGTCGAGCTTTCACACTACAAAATCAGGAGCTGCAAGCGCAAGCCCCATGAGCGCTGGAGCCCTTTTTTCCTTGGAACCCGAAAACCGCGCCTGGCTGCACGAACGCATTGCGCAGCGCTTTGACGCGATGCTCGATGCCGGTTTTGTGGACGAAGTACGCCTGTTGCGCGCACGCGGCGACCTGCACCCCGATCTGCCGTCGATGCGCTGCGTGGGCTACCGCCAGGCCTGGGAAGAACTTGACCTGCAGGCGCTGCAACCCGCAGGCACCCCCTTGAACCGGGCCGCATTGCGCGAGCGCGGCGTGGCCGCCACGCGCCAACTGGCCAAGCGCCAGATCACCTGGCTGCGCAGCATGCCCCGGCGCCAACCCATCGCCTGCGACCAGCCCAACGCCGTGGCCGCCCTGGTGCAGGGCGTGCTGCACAGGCTGGACGGCCCCACACCATGAGCACGCTGGTGGTGGCGGGGCTGGCCAGGCGCTATGGCGAGTCGGCGGTCTTCCAGAACGTGCACCTGACGGTGCAGCCGGGCGAGTTTGTCGCCATCGTGGGTGATTCAGGCGTGGGCAAGTCCACCCTGCTCAACTGCATGGCCGGGCTGGACCACTGGGACGCAGGCCGCATCGTGCACGGCGGCACCGACCTCGGATCGCTCGACGACACCGCACGCGCCCTGTGGCGGCGCGCGAACGTGGGCTTTGTGTTCCAGGCCTTCCACGTGCTCCCGCACCTGGACGTGGCGCAGAACGTGGCGCTGCCGCTGATGCTGCTGGAACAGCACGACCGCACGCGCGTGACCGCCATGCTGTGCGCCGTGGGCCTGGACGGGCTGGGCGAGCGGCTGCCGCAGCAACTGAGCGGCGGGCAACTGCAGCGCGTGGCCATCGCCCGCGCGCTGGTACACCGCCCCGCCCTGCTGCTGGCCGACGAGCCCACGGGCAACCTCGACCCCGGCACGGCAGCGCGCGTGATGGAACTGCTGGTTGCCCAGACGCGCACGCATGGCGCCTCGCTGGTGCTGGTCACCCATTCGGACGCTGCCGCCGCCCGGGCCGACCGGGTACTGCGGCTCACGGCCCAGGGTATTGCCCCTTCCGTTTGATTACTCGATGTTGAGCCGCTGCGCGCTGTTGCTGGCCTTCTTGGGCAGCGTCAGGGTCAGCACGCCGTTGTCGTACTTGGCCTTGGCCTGCGCGGCGTCAATGTCGGCGGGCAACTGGAAGCTGCGCGCAATCGAGCCGAAGTAGCGCTCGGAGCGCAACACCTTTTCACCCTCGCGCTTTTCATCGTGCTGGCGTACTTCGGCGCGCAAGCTGACCACATTGCCTTCGATGGAGACATGGATATCCTCCTTGGGCACACCCGGCACCTCGGCCTGGACGGTGTAGCCGCCGTCGGTTTCCTTCACGTCCACCTTGATCTGCGAGGGGGCAGGCAGGTTGTCGCCGTGCAGCGGGCGCACATAAAAGCCGGGGGCAATGTCCTTGAAAAAGTCGTCAAATAGACTGCCGCGCGATACCAGAGAATTCATGGTCAAGCTCCTGAAAAAAGGGTCGTAAAACCGGGCCGACAAAGGAGCGCCAGCCCTGCAATGCACATAGGCTCTGGCAGAAAAACTTCAAGAGCCTGTGCCTGCCCGCGCACAATGCGGGCCATGCTGGCACTGCTTCGCACCTTCTCGTGGCAAGACCTGCTGCGCCACCCCTGGCGCAGCGCGGCGGCGGTGGTGGCTGTGATGCTGGGCGTGGCCCTGGCGTTTGCGGTGCAGCTCATCAACACCTCGGCGCTGGACGAGTTTGCGCAGGCGGTGCGCAGCGTCAACGGCCAGCCCGACCTGGAAGTGCGCGCCATGCAGGGCCCGCTGAGCGAGGCGTTGTACGGCCGCCTGGCCACGCACCCCGATGTGGCGCGCGCCAGCCCGCTGCTGGAGCTGACGGCGCTGGCCACCGCCGACGGCGCCCTCGCGGCCGAGCGCGTGCCCCTGCGCGTGCTGGGGGCCGATGCCCTGCTGCTGCCCGCCATGGCGCCCGCGCTCATGCCACGTCCCTGGAGCGGTGCCGACCGCCTGGTGCTGTTTGCCCCGGCCACCGTGTTCCTCAACGCCGCAGCACTGCAGGCGCTGGGGCTGTCCACCGCGCCCCCATCCACTGCACCGCCACTGGTGCTGCAGACCGGCTCGCAGCGCCTGGCGGTGCAGGTGGCGGGCACCGTGGCTGCCCCCGGTGCGCCGCTGGCAGTGATGGACATTGGCGCAGCGCAAGACCTGTTCGGCCGCGCAGGGCAACTCAGCCGCATCGACCTGCAACTGCGCCCGGGCACCGACCGGCAAACCTTTGCACAAACCCTGCGCCAGCAGCCCGACTGGCCCGCCAACACCCTGCTGGCCGAACCGGGCGATGCGATGGAACGCATCAGCAATCTCTCGCGTGCCTACCGCGTCAACCTCACGGTGCTGGCGCTGGTGGCGTTGTTCACCGGGGCCTTTCTGGTGTTTTCGGTGCTGGCGCTGAGCGTGGCGCAGCGCGCACCCCAGTTTGCGCTGCTGGCCGTGCTGGGCGCCACGCCGCGCCAGCGCCTGGCCCTGGTGCTGCTGGAATCGGCTGCGCTCGGGCTGGTGGGCAGTGTGGCGGGTATTGCCCTGGGCGCGCTGCTGGCCCAGGCGGCGCTGCACCTGCTGGGTGGCGACCTGGGGGGCGGCTATTTTGCCGGTGCGCAACCCAGCCTGCGCTGGAGCACCCCCGCCGCTTTGCTGTACGCCGCGCTGGGCCTGGCGGCGGCACTGGCCGGTGGCTGGTGGCCCGCACGCACGGCCCAGGCCCTGCCGCCTGCCGCCACGCTCAAAGGGCTGGGCCTGGTGGCCAGCACGGCGGGCAAAAGCAGCATGGGCCTGGTGCTGGTGGCCGCCAGCGCCTTGCTGGCCAGCGCCCCACCGGTGGGGGGTATCCCGCTGGCTGCCTACGGGGCCATTGCGCTGCTGCTGGTGGGCGGCATGGCCTTGCTGCCCGGCGCCATGGCCTGGCTGCTGCAATGGTTGCAGCCGCTGGCGGCGCGCCGGGTGCTGCCGCTGCTGGCGCTGGAGCGCGCACGCCGCATGCGCGGTGGCGCTGCAATTGCCGTGGGCGGGGTGGTGGCCAGCCTGAGCCTGGCCGTGGCGCTGACGGTGATGGTGGCCAGCTTTCGCGGCTCGGTAATGCAATGGCTCGATGCCGTGCTGCCCGCCCCGGTATACCTGCGCTCGGCGCTGCACGCCGCCGGGGGCGAGGCCGCCCTGCTGCCCGCAGGCCTGGCCAGCGCCGTGGCCCAGCTGCCCGGCGTGGACCGCGTGGAACCCCTGCGCGCCAGCCCGTTGCAGCTCGACCCGGCCCGCCCGGCCCTCACGCTGCTGGCCCGGCCCCTGGGCCAGGACCCGGCCCGGCGCCTGCCGCTGGTCGATGCCGCCCTGCCCGTGCCCGCAGGGCGCACCGGCATCTACATCAGCGAAGCGGTGGTCGACCTGTACGGCCTGCGGCCCGGCATGGACTGGCCTGCACTTTCACAGTCTTTTTCGGCCCTGGGGCACGATGGTCAAGCGCCAGATGCTAGCTTTTTTATAGCAGGCGTGTGGCGCGACTATGCGCGCCAGGCCGGTGCCGTGGCGCTGGACCTGGCCGACTACGCACGCCTGACGGGCGACGCCCGCCCCAGCGACCTGGCCTTGTGGCCGCGCAGTGGCACCGACGACGCCGCACTGCGCACAGCCATCGCAGCGCTGCGGCTGCAGGCGGACGGCGCCGACGATCCGGCCCCGCTGGAGTTTGTCTCGGCCAGCGCCATCCGGGCGCGCTCGCTGCAGATCTTTGACCGCAGCTTTGCTGTCACCTATTGGCTGCAGGCCGTGGCCATCGGCATCGGGCTGTTTGGCGTGGCGGCGAGCTTCAGCGCGCAGGTGCTGGCACGGCGCAAGGAGTTCGGGCTGCTGGCGCACCTGGGGCTCACGCGCCGGCAAATCCTGGCCGTGGTGGCCGGCGAAGGCGCCGCCTGGACCGGCGTGGGCGCGGCCGCCGGCCTGCTGCTGGGCCTGGCCGTGTCGGTGGTGCTGGTGCATGTGGTCAACCCGCAGAGTTTTCACTGGACGATGGATTTGCGGGTGCCGGTGGAGCGGCTGCTGGCGCTGTGCGCTGCCGTGGTACTGGCAGGGACGGTGACGGCCTGGGTGGCGGGGCGGGCGGCTGCGGGGCGGGATGCGGTGCTGGCGGTGAAGGAGGATTGGTAGGACTGCGGCGTGCAGGCATCCAAGGCTGTGGTTTCGACCTGCTCCACACACAGCGCACCCAGAGCCGCCGTGGGCTTGGCGTGCGCGTAGATTTTGGTTTTGGGAATCGGCCGATGGACTACCGCTTGCGCAGGCCAGGCGAACGGGGTTTTTGGCGCTACCAGACTTCAAGCCGCAATGAAGGGCAGGTGGCCGTGGACACTTGCGCAAAGGCCTTGTCGCGGCTGACCAGCGTTGCGTCTACTGCCACGGCGTGGGCGGCGATCATCATGTCGAAGTCGCTGAGGTTGATGCCTTGAGCTTCCAGCATGGCGCACAGCTTGCCGTAGCACGTGGCGGCAGCTTCATCCCACGGCAATACGTCCATGCGCAGCAGCACCTGCGTGAGGGCGTTGCGCAGGCGGCTGGGCTCGCCCTTGCGGTGCAAACCGTATTCCAGCTCTGCCAAGGTGATGCTGGAAATGACAGCCTGCCCCACGGAAATTTTGGTGAGTTGCGCAAGCAAAGCGGCATCGCGGCCTTGCATGATGTGGCTGATAACGTTGGTATCAAGCAGGTAGCGCTGGCTCATTTGTCAGAGCTTTCCATGCCTTCAAAGGGGTCGCGCTTGGCGTGGGTTTGGCGGCGCTCGATCAACAAGTCTTCGCCCTGATTAAGCGCCACTGCATCAAGCAAACCTTGCCAACTGGTGGGTTTGGGGGACAAGACGACGTCGCCCGTGACTGGATCGTGGCGAATGAAAACTTCGGACACGTCAAAGCGAAACTCCAAGGGCAGGCGCACGGCCTGGCTACGGCCGGTGGCAAATATCTTGGCGGTTTGGTGCATTTTGAGTCTCCCGAACAGGTGCGGTATATCTCATGATATACATCACCTCCTGCACATGTCAAGATGTGCCGCTCAAACCACCTGCACGGCCAAGAAGCGGATCAGTTCCAAGTCCGATGTTGTCGATGAGCTGCATGCACTTTTCCCGCCGCTCCTTGGTTTTCTCTTCTTGAAGGAGGCGGTGCTGCTGGTGCGCTTCTGCCCGACAATCCCCCCCATGACATCCCCCACCCCCTGGCTCAACGAAGCCACCGCCCGCATCGAGGCCGACTACCAGCGCAGCGCCGACACCCACCTGATTCCGCTGCGCCTGCCCGCGTTCGAGCGCTGTGGCATCGACCTGTACCTCAAGGACGAGTCCACGCACCCCACGGGCAGCCTCAAGCACCGGCTGGCGCGCTCGCTGTTCCTCTATGCGCTGTGCAATGGCTGGGTACGCGAGGGCTCGACCATCGTCGAGGCATCGAGCGGCTCCACGGCCGTGAGCGAGGCCTATTTCGCGCGCCTACTGGGGCTGCCGTTTGTGGCGGTGATGCCGCGCAGCACCTCGCCCGAGAAGGTGGCGCAGATCGAGTTCCACGGCGGGCGCTGCCATTTCGTGGACAGCGCGGGCGCGGTGTACGACGCGGCCCGGGCCATCGCTGCGGAGACCGGCGGCCACTACATGGACCAGTTCACCTACGCCGAGCGCGCCACCG
Source organism: Giesbergeria sp. (assembly GCA_026647025.1). Taxonomy (GTDB): domain Bacteria; phylum Pseudomonadota; class Gammaproteobacteria; order Burkholderiales; family Burkholderiaceae_C; genus Simplicispira. The sequence goes on along the minus strand of JAPKHH010000068.1, from coordinate 3,279 downwards.
ACTGGCGCGGCAACAACAACATTGCCGAGAGCATGTTCACGCAGATGCAGCGCGAGCGGCACCCGGTGCCGCGCTGGATTGTGGTGGGCGCGGGCACGGGCGGCACCAGCGCAACAATAGGCCGCTATGTGCGCTACCAGCGCCATGCCACGCAGGTGTGCGTGGCCGACCCGGCGGGCTCGGTGTTCAGCGCGTACCACCGCACGGGCGACGCCACGCTCACGGCGCCGGGTTCGCGCATCGAGGGCATTGGCCGCCCGCGTGTGGAGCCGAGCTTTATCCGCACGCTGGTGGACCGCATGGTGGAGGTGCCTGATGTGGAGTCGGTGGCCGCCATGCGCGCGCTCTCGCAGCTGCTGGGGCGGCGCGTGGGGCCGTCCACGGGCACCAACTTCGTCGCCATGCTGGCCCTGGCGGGTGAAATGCGCGAACGCGGCGAGCACGGTTCGGTGCTTTCGCTGCTGTGCGATGCGGGTGAACGCTACCTGCCCACCTATTTCGACGCCGACTGGGTGCAGCGCCAGTTTGGCGACTGCACGGCCGCGCACCAGAAGGTGGACGCCCTGCTGGCCTGAGGCCGCCATGCTGCCGCCGCGCACACCTGGATCCACCCGCCGCCAGTGGCTGGCGCTGCACCTGGGTGCGGGCGCGCTGGGGCTGTGGCCTGCGGCGGCACCGGCGCTGCCCGCACGGTCGTTGCAGTTTCCGCGCGACCATGGCAGCCATCCCGATTTGCGCACCGAGTGGTGGTACATCACCGGCCATGCGCAGGCGGCGGGGCGCCTGTGGGGTTTTCAGGTGACTTTTTTTCGCTCGCGCGTGGACAGCACGCAGGAACTGCGCTCGGCCTTCGCTGCCCGGCAGTTGCTGTTTGCCCATGCCGCACTGACCGATGTGCAAGGCCAGCGCCTGCACCACGACCAGCGCATCGCCCGCGCCGGTTTTGGCGTGGCGCAGGCCAGCGAGGCCGACACCGCCGTGCGCCTGCACGACTGGTCGCTGGCACGTACTGACCTGCCCGGCGCAGGCCCGGCAGGCAGCCGCTACACCGCCCGCATCGAAGGCAGCCACTTTGGCCTGGACCTGCACTGCGACACCACCCAGCCCCTCGTGCGGCAAGGCGTTTCAGGGCTGTCCCGCAAAGGCCCCGAGGCAGCGCAGGCCAGCTACTACTACAGCCAGCCGCAACTGACCGTGGGCGGCAGCATCGTGCTGCAGGGCCGGCGCATGGCCATCGACACGGCCCAGGCCCGCGCCTGGCTCGACCATGAATGGAGCGAAGCCCTGCTGCACCCCGAGGCCGTCGGCTGGGACTGGATCGGCATGAACCTGGACGATGGCAGCGCGCTCACCGCCTTTCGATTGCGGCGGGCCGATGGCTCTGCGCTGTGGGCGGGGGGGTCGTTTCGTGCCCCGGGCCAGGCGGTGCAGGTGTTTGCTGCAGAGACCGTGACCTTCACCGCCCTGCGCTTGTGGACCAGCCCGCACAGCGGTGCGCGCTACCCGGTGCAGTGGCAGGTACACACCCCGGCGGGGCGTTTCCAGGTGCTCGCGGTGCTGGACGACCAGGAGCTCGACAGCAGCGGCTCGACCGGCGCGATTTACTGGGAGGGCCTGTCAGAGCTGCAGGACTACGCCGGGCAACCTGCGGGCCGGGGATACCTGGAAATGACGGGATACAAAAAGCCGCTGCGCCTGTGAGGGCGGCAGCGGCTGCATGAGGGAAGCGGCCCGAAGGGAGGACGGCTCTCTGCCTCTCAGGCCTTGCCGCCCGCCCGCCAGCGGGCCAGCCAGGCGATGATTTCACCCATGATGCCGCGGCGGAACGCCAGCACGCAGATGACGAAGATCAGGCCGGTGACCATGGTGACCGACTCACCCAGGGTGTTGAACCACTCGACCGACGTCAGCGATGCCAGCAGATGGCCGAACTCGCCAATCTTGTTCTCCAGCAGCACCACCACGGCAGCACCGACGATCGGGCCGGACAGCGTGCCCAACCCCCCCACCAGCGTCATCAGCACCACATGGCCCGAAGCGGTCCAGTGCACGTCGCTGAGTGTGGCAAAGCCCATCACCAAGGTTTTGAGCGAACCGGCCAGCCCTGCCAACGCAGCCGAGAGAACAAAGGCCAGCAACTTGAACCGGTTGGTATCGTAGCCCAGGGAGATGGCACGCGACTCGTTCTCCTTGATGGCCTTGAGCACCTGCCCATAGGGAGAATGGATGGTGCGCATGATGAGGAGAAACGCGGCCACCACGATGACCAGCGCCACGTAGTACATGACCAGGTCATCCTTGAGGCTGATGAGGCCGAAAAGTTTGCCCCGTGGCACGCCCTGCAAACCATCCTCGCCCCCCGTGAAGGGTGCCTGCAGCGCGACGAAGAACAGCATCTGCGCCAGCGCCAGCGTAATCATGGTGGAGTAGATGCCCTGGCGGCGGATGGCGAAGAACCCAACGACCAGCCCCAGGAGACCGCCGCTGAGTGTGCCCAGCAACAGGCTCACCTCGGGGGAAAAGCCCCAGACCTTCATGGAGTGGCCCGCCACATAGGCCGCCCCCCCCAGAAATGCGGCATGCCCAAAGGACAGCATGCCCGTGTAGCCCAAAAGCAGGTTGAAGGCACAGGCAAACAGTGCGAAGCACATCAGCTTCATCACAAACACCGGGTAGGCCCCCAGCAGGGGCGCCACCAGCAGACCGATGAACAGAAGGCCGTAGCCAATCGCGGAGAGATTCTTGGAGTTCATGCAGGCAGCCCCTTATTTTTCCTTGCCGAACAGGCCGGCGGGGCGGATGAGGAGAACGATGACCATGATGACAAATACCACGGTGGAAGACGCCTCGGGATAGAACACCTTGGTGAATCCTTCGATGATGCCCAGGCCCAGCCCCGTCAGGATGGAGCCCATGATGGAGCCCATGCCGCCAATGACCACCACGGCAAACACCACGATGATGAGGTTTTGCCCCATGAGCGGAGTGACCTGGTAGACCGGCGCCGCCAGCACACCGGCAAAGGCCGCCAGTGCCGCGCCAAAGGCGTAGGTGAGCGTGATCATCAGGGGCACATTGATGCCAAAGGCCTCCACGAGGCGCGGATTCTCGGTGCCGGCACGCAGGTAGGCACCCAGCTTGGTTTTCTCGATGACATACCAGGTCGCGATACACACCACGACAGAAGCGACAACCACCCAGGCCCGGTAGTTGGGCAGGATCATGAAGCCCAGGTTGGTGGCGCCTTCAAGCAATTCTGGCGTGTCGTATCCCAGACCC
>JAPKHH010000067.1:0-19134 GCA_026647025.1 Giesbergeria sp. | reverse complement strand
TAACCTTTCTGGCGCGGTCGGTAAATCGATCAAACATAATACACCTATCGATTCCGTCGCGCGAGAAGACCCGGAACGAACAGCCGCCTGGAAAACACTGATTGGTGTGGGATCCCCAGCTCACGCGATCCCAGCGCCACTCGCTTCGGTAGACGTCCTCCCAGGCGTCGTACACCGGAACGCTCGCCGGCCGGTGCGCCGGCGCCGGAAGGCCGGCGTCGCCCGCCGCGCTCGCCGTGCCGGCATCCGCGCCGATGCGCAGGAATGCGAGCGAGAGCCCTGCGCCCGCACCGAGGCGGAGAAAATCCCGGCGGTGAAGCGCGAGCGGCGGAGTCTTCGGAGTCTCGTCCACGGCGTGAGGATCCCTGGCGCGACCGACCTCCGAGCCGCCGGGAGAGCCCGCTGCCGTTCGCCGGACCCATGCTCCCAGGGAATCGGCCGCTTCGCAATCCCCGCTCTCCGGCAACGCGGGCGACGTGCCCCTGCACGCGAGTCGGTCTCGCAGGCCGAAAGCCGGAAATGGATCGGACACCCGGCGTGCGATCGCCGCCGATCGCATGCCGGATGCCGGTCCTTCATGGACGCTCGGTGCGCGCTCGTGCGATGGCTCGCCTAGCGACGCCGCCGCGACACCGCGACGAAGCCGAGCAGACCGCTTCCCACGAGGAGAAGCGTGCCGGGCTCGGGCACGACGGTGTAGAACGCCCCGCCGAAGCTGCTCGTCGTGAGGCCCGGCGGCGAGGGCGGCTGCTCGAACACGTTATGCCCACGATGAGCCCTGGCGTGTGGCTGGTGCTGCCATGGCCGTGGGTGCGCTGGTGGGGTTTCTGCTTGCACGCCGTTGATGCTGGAGTGGTGCTGGCCCAGGACGGAATGCAAATCCGTGGGGGAAGGCCATGAACTGGATTTCCCTGCTCGGACTTGAAACCCTGGTTCTGCGCTGGCGCGCTGCAGCGCTGGAAGGGGCCATGGCCCTGGAAGACCGGGCCGAGTTGGCACGGCTTGAATGGCAGGATCAGAAGCGCCGGGTGGGCCAGTTCTTGCTCCTGGGGATCGCCGTGGCCGCGCTGACCGTGGTGGCGCTGGTGGTTCTTTCGCTGGCCTTGCTGGTGCAGTTCTGGGACACGCCGCACCGTGCGCTGGTGGCCTGGTTGCTGGCTGGATTGTGGCTGCTGGTATGGGGTGGCGCCCTGGCAACCCTGCTGTCGGTTGGTCGCCAGGCTGGCAATGCCTTTGCCCTGACCCGCCAGGAGTTGCAGCAGGACTGGCGTGAAATCAAGGAGCATCTGTGACACCGAATCTCCCTTCGTCCCCGCCCACACCGTCGGCACGGCGCCCCACCGCACCGCAGCAACGGGTGCTGGAACGCATTGCGGCCCAGCGGGCCAGGCTGCGCGCCCGCAGTGCACAGCGCCACCAGTTGCAGACAGAAGCCGCGAGCGCCCAGGGCGTATCGCCCGATGCGCCCATGCTTCAGCGGTTGGCAATGTTTGCCAAATTGCACCCTGTGGCGGTGACGGCCGTGCTGGGTGCGGCCCTGGTGGCCGGGCCACGGCGCCTGGTGCGCTGGGCGGGAGTGGTTTTGCCCCTCGTCATGCAGTTGCGCGGGCGATAAGCCTCGCCTTTTTCGTCAGGCCAGGTTTTTGAGCGCGCGCGCCGTGCGCGCCACCATCGCCGGGCCTTCGTAGATCAGGCCGGTGTAAATCTGCACGACGTCGGCGCCCGCGCGGATTTTGCTGATTGCATCCTCCGGGCCCATGATGCCGCCCACCCCAATGATGGGGAATCGACTGCCCAGCGCTGCGCGCAACTGGCGGATGACCTGGTTGCTGGCCTCCAGAACGGGCGCGCCGCTCAGGCCGCCGGTTTCTTCGGCATGGCGCATGCCTTGCACCGCAGCACGGCTGATGGTGGTGTTGGTGGCCACCACACCATCCATGCCGTGGCGCTGCAGCGTGGCGGCAATCACGGCCACCTGGGCTTCGTCCAGGTCGGGCGCAATTTTTACAAAAATCGGCACGCGGCGCGGTTGGCCGTCGGCCCTGCGGTGCTGCCCAGCCAGTTGTTCGCGCCGCTCGGCAATGGCACCGAGCAGGCCGTCGAGCGCCGCATCGCTCTGCAGCGCGCGCAGGTTCTGGGTGTTGGGCGAACTGATGTTCACCGTCACATAGTCTGCATGGGGATAAACACCATCAAGGCAGGTGAGATAGTCGCGCGTGGCCTCTTCGATGGGCGTGGTGGCGTTCTTGCCGATGTTCAGGCCCAGCAGCAGGGGGTGTTGCTGCTTGGTGCGGAACTTCGCCTGCTGCACGTTGTGCACAAAGGCATCGAGCCCGTCGTTGTTGAAACCCAGCCGGTTGATGAGTGCCCGCGCCTCGGGCAGGCGGAACATGCGCGGCTTGGGGTTGCCCGGCTGGCCCTTGGGGGTGACGGTGCCCACTTCGACGAAACCGAAGCCCATGGCACCCAGGGCATCGATGCAGCGTGCGTTTTTGTCCAGCCCCGCGGCCAGGCCCACGCGGTTGGGAAAGCGCAGCCCCGCCAGTTCGACGGGATCGTGCACGGTCTCATTGCACCAGGCCCACTGCAGGGGCGTGCCCTGGCCACGGGCCAGCATGTCCATGGTGAGATCGTGGGCGGCTTCGGCATCGAGGCCGAACAGGAATGGGCGGGTAAGGGCGTAGGGGATCAGTGACATGGGGATAATTCGCAATTCATCCCTCGATTCTCCTCCATGACGACACCTACCCCCCTGACCCAAGATGAACTCAAGGCCCTGGTCGGCCAGGCTGCCCTGCGCTACGTGGTACCCGGCGACATTGTGGGCGTGGGCACGGGCTCCACCGTCAACAAGTTCATCGATGCACTGGCCAGTATCAAGGACCAGGTGCGCGGCGCAGTTTCCAGCTCCGTGGCCAGTACCGAACGCTTGCGTGCCATTGGTATCCCGGTGCTCGATGCCAACGACGTGGAGCAGCTCTCGGTCTATGTGGATGGCGCTGATGAAATCGATGGCCAGGGCTACATGGTCAAGGGTGGGGGTGCCGCGCTGACGCGCGAGAAGATTGTGGCATCGCTGGCACGGCAGTTTGTCTGTATTGCGGATGAGTCCAAGCGCGTTGCAACGCTGGGGCGCTTTCCTCTGCCGGTCGAGGTCATCCCCATGGCTGCGGCGCACATTGCCCGCCGCTTTGCGGCCCTGGGCGGGCAGGCCAGGCTGCGCCTGAAGGACGGCCAGCCGCTGGTGACCGACAACGGGCAACACATTCTGGATGTGACGGGTCTGCACGTAACAGATCCGTTGGCGATGGAGTCCGAGATCAACCAGTGGCCCGGTGTGCTCACCGTGGGTATTTTTGCCCACCAGAAAGCGCAGGTGTGCCTGCTGGGCACTGCGCAGGGCGTGCAGACCCTGACCTATTGAGTGTGGTGACGGGCCCCGTGCAGCGGGGCCGTGGTGTCAGAACCGGATGCCTGCCGGGTTCGCGGGCGTGGGGGTGCCCGGCGCCGGTGGTGGCAGGGTCGGGCGCGGGCGTACGGGTGCGTCCCGTTTTTCTGTGGCCTCGGCAGGCGCTGAAGCCGGTGCGGTCGGCTTGGGGGTTGTCAGCGGTGTGGCCGCAGGACGGCGGTAGCTGGGGGGCAGCTTCGACTCCTTGGGATAGCCGGCAAGATCGAGGTACTGGGTCCATTCCGCGTCCGAGAAGCCGCGCAGCTGTTGTTTGCCAATGGTGCCCAAGGGCAGGGTGGTGTTGCCACTGAGCCGCTGCAGCGCACTCACATCGTCGTTGGACTCGACGGTGCGCTCGCTGAACGGCACGCCGCGCAAGACCAGCAGGTTGCGGGCATTGGTGCAGGGTGCGCAGTCCGGACCCGTGTAAAGCGTGACGGGAAACCGGGAGGCGACCTGGCGCAGTTCGTAGGGCAGGGATGCCGTACCGGCCGCTGCCGCCCCCGACAATGCAGGGCCGGGCGAGACGACGCTGTCCGCCGCATCCTTGTCGGGCGCGCGGTCCGAGAACGTGACCTTGCCGTCCGGTCCGACGATGCGGTGAATGGACTGGGCCATGGCCATGCTGCAGGCACCGGCCGCGCACAGCAAGGCCATCATCAGGGTAGGGGTTCGGCGCATCAGGTTCATCAAGCGATCTCCAAAAGCGGTGGCAACCGCCGTATTTTCAGGCCATTCCCTGGTGGCGCAAGAGCGCATCCAGGCTGGGTTCGCGGCCGCGGAAGGCCTTGAACGATTCCATGGCGGGGCGGCTTCCGCCCGCCTCCAGAATGGCCTGGCGGTAACGGCGTCCGGTCTCGGCACTGGGTGTGCCATCGGGAGCGGCCGTCTCCTCGAAGGCGGCATAGGCGTCGGCGCTGAGTACCTCGGCCCATTTGTAGCTGTAGTAGCCCGCAGCGTAGCCCCCGGCAAAGATATGGCTGAAGGTGTGCGCCGTGCGGCTGAAGGCAGGGGGCTGCAGCACGGCCACTTCGGCACGCACCAGGCCCAGCAGGGGCATGAAATCCTGCGCCGGGTCGTGCTCGGTGTGCAGCAGCATGTCGAACAGTGCGAACTCGATCTGGCGCAGTGTCTGCATGCCGCTCTGGAAGTTCTTGGCCGCGATCATCTTGTCGAACAGCGCGCGGGGCAGCGGTGCGCCCGTGTCCACATGGGCGGTCATGTGCTGCAGCACGTCCCATTCCCAGCAGAAGTTCTCCATGAACTGGCTGGGCAATTCCACGGCGTCCCACTCCACGCCGCCGATGCCCGACACATCGCGTTCGTTCACCTGCGTGAGCATGTGGTGCAGGCCGTGGCCGAATTCGTGGAACAGGGTGATGACATCGTCGTGCGTCAGCAGGGCCGGCTTGCCGTCCACGCCGCTGGCAAAGTTGCATACCAGGTGGGCCACCGGGGTTTGCAGTCGGCCCGTGTCGGGGCGCAGCCAGCGGGTGCGTACGTCGTCCATCCAGGCGCCACCCCGCTTGCCGGTGCGCGCAGGCTGGTCCAGGTAGAACTGGCCTACCAGCTCGCTGCCGCGCTCGATGCGGTAGAACGCCACGGCGGGGTGCCACACGGGGGCCTGGTCGGGCCGGATCGCCACTTCAAACAGGGTTTCGATGATCTTGAAAAGACCTGCGAGCACGGTCGGCGCCGGGAAATACTGGCGCAGCTCCTGCTCGCTGAAGGCGTAGCGGGCTTCCTTGAGCTTTTCGGCCACGTAAGGCCAATCCCAGGCCTGCGGGTCGCTCAAACCCAGTTGTTCGGCGGCAAAGGCGCGCAGATCAGCGACGTCCTTCTCGGCATGGGGGCGCGCACGGCGGGCCAGGTCACGCAAAAAGCCGACCACCTCGGCGGGCGACTGCGCCATTTTGGGGACGACGGACACTTCACCAAAATTGGCATAGCCCAAGAGATGCGCCTCTTCCTGGCGCAGGGCCAGGATTTCCTGGATGAAGGCGCTGTTGTCGAAGCGGGCGGCGTCTCCTTCGGCCTGATCGGAGGCGCGCGTGGTGTACGCCCGGTACAGTGCCTCACGCACGGTGCTGCTGCGGGCGAACTGCATGACCGGCAGATAGCACGGCATCTTCAGCGTGAGCTTGTAGCCTTCCTTGCCTTCCGTCTGCGCGGCCTGCCGAGCGGCCTGCTGCACATCCTGCGGCACGCCGTCGAGTTCCTCGGCGCTGGCGTAGTACGCAAAGGCGTCCGTGGCGTCGAGCGTGTTCTCGCTGAATTTTTGCTGCAGTTCGGCCTGGCGTTCCTGGATCTGGGCAAATCGCTCCTTGTCGGCGCCGGTGAGTTCGGCGCCGGAGAGTACGAAATTGCGCACCGCGTTCTTCAGGGCCTGGCGCTGTTCCGTATTCAGTGCAGCCGGGTCAATGGCCTTGTATTTGGCATACAGGCGTTCGTCGGCGCCCAGGCGCGTCCAGAACTCGGTCACGCGCGGCAGGGCCTCGTTGTAGGCGGCGCGCAGTTCCGGTGTGTCGGCCACACTGTTGAGGTGGCTCACGGCGCCCCAGGCGCGGCCCAGTTCCTCGGTGGCCACGTCCAGCACCTGTGCGATGGCATCCCAGCGGGCAGGAAAATCGGGTGCGGTGACCGTCTCCAGCGCTGCATCGGCGCGGGCCAGCAGGGTGTCGATGGCGGGGGCCACGTCCGCAGGTGCGATACGGTCGAACGCGGGCAGGTCGGAGAAGTCGAGGAGGGGATTGCTCATGCGGGCTTAGATGGCGGCGCGGGGCGCGGGTTCAAGGCGGTTGCGCGGGGTCAGTGGGGGGCGCTGCGTTCCGCCGCTTCGAGGGTGTTGACCAGCAGCATGGTGATGGTCATGGGGCCCACGCCGCCGGGCACCGGCGTGATGTGGCTGGCCACCGCCTTGACGCCGTCAAAGTCCACATCACCGCAGAGCTTGCCTTCGTCGTTGCGGTTCATGCCGACATCCAGCACCACGGCGCCGGGCTTGACCATGTCGGCCGTGAGCACGTTGCGCTTGCCCACGGCGGCGACGATGACGTCAGCCTGCAGCGTCTGGGCCTTGAGGTCTTTCGTGCGCGAATGGCAGACGGTGACCGTGGCGTCCTGGGCCAGCAGCATCAGCGCCATGGGCTTGCCCACGATGTTGCTGCGGCCAATGACCACGGCATGCTTGCCACGCAGGTCGTAGCCGATGGATTCAAGCATCTTCATGCAGCCGTACGGCGTGCAGGGCCAGAAGCCGGGCATGCCGGTCATCAGCGCACCCGCACTGGCCATGTGGAATCCATCGACGTCCTTGGCGGGCGAGATGGCTTCGATGACCTTCTGTGCATCGATGTGCGCAGGCAGGGGCAGTTGCACCAGGATGCCGTGGATGGCCGGGTCGTTGTTCAGCGCATGTACGCGTGCCAGCAGTTCGGTTTCGCTCAACTCGGCCGGGTACTGCTCCAGCACCGAATGCAGGCCCGCCTCATGGCAGGCCTTGACCTTGTTGCGTACATAGACCTGGCTGGCCGGGTTGTCACCCACCAGTACCACCGCCAGGCCGGGGGTGATCCCGCGGGCCTTGAGGGCCAGGGCGCGTTCGGCCACTTCAGAGCGCAGTTGGCGGGAGAGGGCGTTGCCGTCGATCAGTTGGGCTGTCATGCTCAAGATATAGATAAAAAATGGCTCAAACGCCCTGTTGATAAGCGCTATAAGCTATGAAAATAATAGCATCAAGCCTTGGGCGCGTTCTGGCCCAGGGCGATCTTGAGCAGGTCGGCGACGGTATTGGCACCCAGTTTTTCCATGATGTTGGCGCGGTGGGCCTCCACGGTCTTGATGCTGATCCCCAGGTCGTCGGCGATCTGCTTGTTCAGGCGCCCGGCCACGATGCGCTCGAGCACCTGCGCTTCGCGGCTGGTGAGCTTGGACAGGAGCGCCTCGCGGCTGGCGGCCTGCTGGTGGCCGGCAAAGGCTTCGCGCGCGTGGTCGAGCATGCGCTCGACCAGGTTCACCAGGGCTTCCTCGTTGAAGGGTTTCTGGATGAAGTCCAGTGCGCCTTTCTTCATGGTGTTCACGGCCATGGGCACATCGCCGTGGCCGGTGATGAAGACGATGGGCAGGGGCGAATTGCGCTCGAGCAAGCGGTCTTGCAGGTCCAGGCCGGTCATGCCGCCCATGCGGATATCAACAATCAGACAGGCGATTTCGCGCGGGTCGTAGCGTGACAGAAACGACTCGGCCGAGTCGAAACAGCGCACCCGGTAATCTCTGCCTTCGAGCAGCCATTGGAGCGAATCGCGGACGGCTTCATCGTCGTCCACCACATAGACGGTGCCTTTTTTGGGAATCAAACTCATGCAATTGTCCTTGGGGTGTGTGCGTTTGCTACAGGTTCTGTAGTGTCATTGGCAGGCGCAGCGAGCGGCAACCAGAAGGAAAACCGGCAACCCGTGACCTCTGATCCATTGTAGATGTTCTCGGCCTGCATTCGGCCCTGGTGCGACTCGACGATGCTGCGGCACAGGTTCAGGCCCATGCCCATGCCTTCGCTCTTGGTGGAGAAGAAGGCTTCGAACAGCCGGTCGAGCACCTCGGTGGCCAGGCCCTTGCCGGTGTCCTGCACCACGAACTCGACCACCTGCATGCCTTCGACCTGGCGGGGCACCACGCGCAGCTCCACGCTGCGTCCGGCGGGCGGGCGCTCGGCATGGGCGATGGACTCGGCACCGTTCTTCATCAGGTTCACCAGCACCTGCTCGATCAGGATGGTGTCGGCCATGACCGGCGGCAGGCGGGCCGCCACATAGTGCGTCAGGCGCACGTTGTGTCGGCGCAGCTCGATGTCGGCCAGCTCCACGGCCTCGTCCACCATGGCGGCCACATCGGCCAGTTGCCGGTTGGGCTCGCTCTTCTTCACGAAATCACGGATGCGCTGGATGATCTGGCCAGCCCGCTGTGCCTGGTGGGCGGTCTTCTCCAGGGCGGTCAGCAGGGCCTCTTCAGTGATGTTGCCACTGTGGATGCGCGAGATGATGCCGCTGCAGTAGTTGCTGATGGCGGTCAGCGGCTGGTTCAGCTCATGGGCCACGCTGGACGCCATCTCGCCCATGGTGATCAGGCGGCTGACCGACTGGGCGCGTTCGGTCTGGCGTGCCGTCTGCTCTTCGGCCAGGCGGCGTGGCGTGATGTCGGTGGCAATCACCATCTGTGCCAGGCGCCCGTCCACCCAGCTCAGGTAGCGCGACCGTACCTCCAGCCATTTGCCCAGCTCGGGGAGGTAGATCTCGGCATTCTCCGAATGCGCGCTGGTCAGGGGATCGGTGGGCAATCCCATCAGTCCATCTTCGTCATCGGCGCCGCTGGCACTGGCGCTGGAGGCGGGCAGCACACCGGCTTGCGCCACCAATTGCAGATGTCCGCCCGTCTGCGAGCCAAACCACAGGCGGTAGAGCTTGTTGGCAAACAGCAGCTCCTCGCTGCCCAGAGGGGCAACCGAGACCGAGGCATCGAGCGATTCGAGCACGACGGTAAAGCGCTCGTGCGACGCCGACAGTTGCTCACGGATGCGGTTGGGCTCGGTGATGTCGGTCATCGAGGTCATCCACCCGGTCTGCTGGCCCCGGGCATCGATGAGGGGCGACACATACAGGCGTGCATCGAACAGTGCGCCGTTCTTGCGGCGCACCCGTACCTGGAATCCGCCGGGCACGGTCTTGCCATTGAGTTCATCCTGCAGCCGCGCGCTGAGCTGCTCGTATTCGCCTTCGGGCCAATAGGGGAAGGGGGCCGTCTGGCCCACCAGCTCGGCCTCGCTCCAGCCCGTCATCTGGCAGAAGGCCGCGTTCACATACGTAATGCGCCCCTGCAGGTCCAGCGCCCGCATGCCGGTGAGCACCGAGTTCTCCATGGCGCGCCGGAAATTGGTTTCGGCCACCAGGGCCAGCTGCGCCTGCATGCGTCGGCGGGTGTGGCGCCAGGTGGCTATCAGCATCCAGGCGGTCATGGCACTGAGCGTGCCCACCAGCCAGAAAAGCCCGCTGCCGACCACCCCCAGCGAGGTGCGATAGGCCTGCGCACGCAGTACCAGGCCATTGCCCACGGGCGAAATGGGCACGGCGTACTCATTGGCCTTGGCGCTCCAGGGGACCCATTGCGCGGCACGGTTGCGGGCAGGCAGGGGGGTGCCCGCCAGCACGTGCCCCTTGTCGTCCAGCAGTGTGACGGCGTAGCGTGCCAGCACCTCGGTGGGCGTTCCATAACGCAGCAGGCTGTCGATGGAGTACTCACCCAGCACCACCCCGCCAAATTTGCCTTGTACGTTGAGCGGCACGAGGACCTGCAACAGGGGAACCGTTTCATTCGGGTCTGCCGCAGGCTGGGCATAGACGGGCTGCTGCAGGTCGCGGGTCAGGCCGAAGTTGTCTGCGGTGGCGCCGGGTTTGAGCACTTCGCCCGCCACGCGCACCTGGCTGCCCGCCAGTGTGGGTGCGGCGTGGCTCGCGCGGACGCGGCCGCGTTCGTCGATCCATGTGATTGCCTGCAGCTCCGGATACTGGCTGACCAGGGATTCGGCACGCTGGCCGAACTGTGTGCGTTCCATGTCCTGGTTGGAGAGATCGCGCGCGATGCGCATGATCTGTTCCTGGCGCTCGAGCAGGCGCAGCCGCACCCGCTGCTGCGCGTACTCGATATCGCGGCGCAAGGCCTCCTGCTCACGCTCGCCTTCTTCCACGCGCAGGTACCAGAAGGCGGCCACGATGGCCGCCATGAAGATCAGTACGGCAGCCAGGGGCGCCAGGGCGGCAAAGCGGTCCTGGCGCACCGGCGAAAGGCTGCGCCACCAGGTGCGCCACCACTGGGCCAGTGCGGCGCGCGACAGCGGGCGCTGGGGTGCGGCGGGCGATTGTTCCAACATGCCCCGAGTGTAGGGGAGCGCCACGCGCTCGAGAGCCAGCGCCATGTGCATTCGCAGCAAAATATCACATAATGAAAATGAACGGCACTATTTGAAAATATAAAGAATTGTGCAAAAATAGGGCGAACGCACTAAATTGTGGCCATCACCAAGGAGACACACCATGACCACTCAATCCGACGCCCAGGCCGCCAGCGGCACGCCGACGGACATCGATCTGCAGGAAACCCGCGAGTGGATGGAGGCACTCTCCGCCGTCATTGAAAAGGAAGGCCCGGAACGCGCCCACTTCCTGCTGGAGCAACTGCTTGAGCACGCCCGCCAGAGCAGCATTGACCTGCCGTTCTCGGCCAATACCGGCTATGTGAACACCCTGGAACCCGAGCAGGAGGCCCATTGCCCCGGCAACATCCAGATCGAGAAGCGCCTGCGCGCCTACATGCGCTGGAACGCGATGGCCATGGTGGTGCGTGCCAACCGGCTGCACCCGGAGGACGGCGGTGACCTGGGCGGGCACATTGGCTCCTTTGCTTCGGTGGCCAGCATGTTTGGCGCGGGATTCAACCATTTCTGGCATGCGGAGAGCGAAAACCACGGTGGCGACCTGCTCTATATCCAGGGCCACAGCGCGCCCGGCATCTATGCGCGCGCTTACCTCGAAGGGCGCCTGACGGAAGAGCAGCTTGATCTATTCCGTCAGGAAGTGGGCGGCAAGGGGCTGTCGAGCTACCCGCATCCCAAGCTCATGCCCGAGTTCTGGCAGTTTCCGACCGTCTCCATGGGGCTGGGCCCGCTGATGGCCATCTACCAGGCGCGTTTCCTCAAATACCTGCATGCCCGCGGCATTGCCAATACCGAGAACCGCAAGGTCTGGGTGTTCTGCGGCGACGGCGAGATGGACGAGCCCGAATCCCTGGGTGCCATCGGCCTGGCCGCACGCGAAAAGCTGGACAACCTGATCTTCGTCGTCAACTGCAACCTGCAGCGTCTCGATGGCCCGGTGCGTGGCAACGGCAAGATCGTGCAGGAACTGGAAGGTGAATTCCGTGGCAGCGGCTGGAACGTCATCAAGCTGCTGTGGGGCAACGGCTGGGACGAGCTGCTGCGCCGCGACAAGAGCGGCAAGCTCAAGCAGCTCATGATGGAGACGCTCGACGGCGACTACCAGGCATTCAAGGCCAACGACGGCGCTTTCGTTCGCAAGAACTTCTTTGGCCGCTACCCCGAGACGCTCAAGCTCGTCGAGCACATGTCCGACGAAGAAGTGTTCGAGCTGCGCCGCGGCGGCCACGAGCCCGCCAAGGTGTACGCGGCCTTCCATGCCGCCAATGCGCACCAGGGCCAGCCCACCGTGCTGCTGGTCAAGACCGTCAAGGGCTATGGCATGGGCAAGGCCGGTGAAGGCAAGAACACCGTGCACCAGACCAAGAAGCTCAGCGACGAGGACATCAAGTACATCCGCGACCGCTTCAATATCCCGATCCCCGACAGCGAACTGCCGGGCCTGCCGTACTACAAGCCGGCCGAAGATACGCCCGAAATGCGCTATCTGCACGAGCGCCGCAAGGCCCTGGGGGGGTACCTGCCGCACCGCCGCGCCAAGGCGGACGAGCACTTCACCGTGCCCGCACTGGAGACCTTCAAGGCCATTCTGGAGCCTACGGCAGAGGGCCGCGAGATCAGCACCACCCAGGCCTATGTGCGCTTTGTGACGCAGCTGCTGCGCGACCAGGCCCTGGGCCCGCGCGTGGTGCCCATCCTGGTCGATGAGGCCCGTACCTTCGGCATGGAAGGCCTGTTCCGCCAGATCGGCATCTACAACCCCAAGGGCCAGCTCTACACCCCGGTGGACCGCGACCAGGTGATGTACTACCGCGAAGACAAGGCCGGCCAGATTCTGCAGGAAGGCATCAACGAGGCCGGCGGCATGGCCAGCTGGATCGCGGCCGCCACCAGCTACAGCACCAACAACCGCATCATGGTGCCGTTCTACGTGTACTACTCGATGTTCGGCTTCCAGCGCATCGGCGACCTGGCCTGGGCTGCGGGCGACATGCAGGCGCGCGGCTTCCTGCTGGGCGGCACCTCGGGCCGCACCACGCTCAACGGCGAAGGCCTGCAGCACGAAGACGGCCACAGCCACATCCTGGCCGGCACCATCCCCAACTGCGTGAGCTACGACCCCACCTTTGCGCACGAAGTGGCGGTGATCCTGCACCATGGCCTCAAGCGCATGGTGGAAAAACAGGAAAACGTCTATTACTACATCACCCTGCTCAACGAGAACTACGCCATGCCCGGCCTCACGCCCGGCACCGAAGAGCAGATCATCCAGGGCATGTACCTGTGCAAGCCCGGTGCCGAGGGTGACAAGCGCGTGCAACTGCTGGGCTCGGGCACCATCCTGCGCGAATCCCTTGCTGCGCAGGTGCTGCTGGCTGCCGAGTGGGGCATCCAGGCCGACGTGTGGAGCTGCCCCAGCTTCAACGAACTGGCCCGCGAAGGCCAGGACTGCGAGCGCTGGAACCTGTTGCACCCGCTCGAAACCCCGCGCGCGTCGTTCGTGGCGCGGCAACTGGGCGAGCACACCGGTCCCGTGGTGGCATCGACCGACTACATGAAGAGCTACGCCGAGCAGATCCGCCCCTTCATCCCGGCGGGCCGTCCTTACAAGGTGCTGGGCACCGACGGCTTTGGCCGCAGCGACTTCCGCAGCAAGCTGCGCGAGCACTTCGAGATCAACCGCCACTACATCGTGGTGGCTGCGCTCAAGGCGCTGAGCGAGCAGGGCAGCGTACCCGCCAGCAAGGTGGCCGAGGCCATCGCCAAATACGGCATCAATGCGGACAAGATCAACCCGCTGTACGCCTAACCAAACCGGAGACAAACCGTGAACCCCCACGCTCATATTCATTCGCTGCCCCCCAAGGGGGCGCATGCCTCCTTTGAGGCGGCTCGGCAGGAGGCATAACATGGCATTGGTAGACATCCAGGTCCCGGACATCGGAGACTTTGACGAAGTGGGCGTGATCGAGGTGCTGGTGAAACCCGGCGATACGGTCAAGGCCGAGCAATCGCTCATCACCGTGGAATCCGACAAGGCGTCGATGGAAATCCCGTCGAGCCACGCCGGTGTGGTGAAGGACCTGCGCGTGCAGGTGGGTGACAAGGTCAAGCAGGGCTCCGTGGTGCTCACGCTCGAAGTGGCGGGCGGCGCAGAATCTGCACCAAATCAGGCTCCAGCGCTTGCCCCACAAGCGCAAGCAGCTATCAAAACAGAAGCGCCTGCCGCTGCACCCGTGGCGGCTGCCCCAGCCCCTGCGGGCGGTGTGATGGAGGTGCGCGTGCCCGACATCGGCGACTTCAAGGACGTGGCCGTCATTGAGCTGCTGGTAAAAGCCGGTGACACGGTGAAGCTGGAGCAATCGCTGTTCACCGTCGAGTCCGACAAGGCGTCGATGGAGATTCCGTCGCCCGCGGCCGGTGTGCTCCGGGAGCTCAAGGTCAAGGTGGGCGATACCGTCAATATCGGTGATCTCGTCGCCCTGATGGAAACCAGCGCAGGCAGTGCCCCGGCGCCCGCTGCACCGGCTGCAGCGCCGGTTGCGGCACCAGCACCGTCAGCCGCCATGCCTGCTGCGGCACCAGTGGCGGCCACTGCTTCGGTGCCCGCGCACCAGCCCGGCACGCCGGCTGCGGGCTTGCCGCACGCCAGCCCCTCGGTGCGCAAATTTGCGCGCGCGCTGGGCGTGCCGCTCGACGAGGTTCAGGGCACAGGCCCCAAGGGCCGCATCACCCAGGACGACGTGCAGAACTTCACCAAGGCCGTGATGACGGGTGCTGCGCAAACCCGCGCATCCGCCGCCAAGGCGCCCGCCGTCAGCAGTGGTGGCTCGGGCGAGGGCCTGAACCTGCTGCCCTGGCCCAAGGTGGACTTCACCAAGTTCGGCCCCGTGGAGCGCAAGGACCTCTCGCGCATCAAGAAGATCAGCGGCGCCAACCTGCACCGCAACTGGGTCGTCATCCCGCACGTCACCAACCACGACGACGCGGACATCACCGACCTCGAAGCCTTCCGCGTGCAGTTCAACAAGGAAAACGAGAAGAGTGGCGTCAAGGTCACCATGCTCGCCTTCATGATCAAGGCCGCCGTGGCCGCGCTCAAGAAGTTCCCCGAGTTCAACAGCTCGCTCGACGGCGACCAGCTGGTGATGAAGAACTACTTCCACATCGGCTTTGCGGCCGATACGCCCAACGGCCTCGTTGTGCCCGTCATCCGCGACGCCGACCAGAAGGGCATCGTGCAAATCTCGCAAGAGATGGGCGACCTGGCGAAGAAAGCGCGCGACGGCAAGCTGGGCCCGGCCGACATGACCGGCGGGTGCTTCTCCATCAGCTCGCTGGGCGGCATTGGCGGGCGCTATTTCACGCCCATCATCAACGCCCCCGAAGTCGCCATCATGGGCGTGTGCAAGAGCAGCCTGGAGCCCAAATGGGACGGCCAGCAGTTTGCGCCGCGCCTCATGCTGCCGCTTTCCTTGAGCTGGGACCACCGCGTGATCGACGGCGCCAGCGCCGCACGCTTCAATGTGTACTTTGCCTCGCTGCTGGCGGATTTCCGCCGCATCGTGATGTAACGAAAGGGCAAAACACATGGCAATCATCGACATCAAGGTGCCCGACATCGGCGACTTCGCCGAAGTGGCCATCATCGAAGTGCTGGTCCAGCCCGGCGACACCATCAAGGCCGAGCAAAGCCTGATCACCGTGGAGTCCGACAAGGCCTCCATGGAGATCCCCTCCAGCCACGCAGGCGTGGTGAAAGAGCTGCGCGTGAAGCTGGGCGACAAGATCGCCGAAGGTGCGGTGGTGCTGACGCTGGAAACACAGGGCACAGCCCCGGCGGTTGCTCCTGAAAAAATAGCTTCCAGCGCACAGCCTGTAACGGTTTCAGATACAAAAATATCTGAAACAAAAGAATATCAAGCGCCAGCAGCTATCAAAAAAGAAGCAATCCATTTCACCGGCAGCGCCGACATCGACTGCGATGTGCTCGTGCTGGGCGGCGGCCCTGGCGGCTACAGCGCGGCCTTCCGTGCGGCCGACCTGGGACTCAAGGTGGTCCTTGTCGAGCGCTACGCCACGCTGGGCGGCGTGTGCCTGAACGTCGGCTGCATTCCGTCCAAGGCGCTGCTGCACGTGGCCGCCGTGATGGATGAAGTCAGCCACATGGCCGATCTGGGGGTCGAGTTTGGCCGCCCTGTGGTCAACATCGACAAGCTGCGTGGCCACAAGGAAAAGGTCATTGGCAAGCTCACCGGCGGCCTGGCGGCCATGGCCAAGATGCGCAAGGTCACGGTGGTGCGTGGCTACGGCGCCTTTGTCGGTGCCCACCATGTCGAGGTGGAAGAAACCACCGGTACCGCACAAGACAAGACGGGCGGCAAGAAGGTCATCGCCTTCAAGAATGCCATCATCGCAGCGGGCAGCCAGGCCGTGCGCCTGCCGTTCATGCCCGACGACCCCCGCGTGGTCGATTCCACCGGCGCCCTGGCGCTCAAGGAAGTCCCCAAGCGCATGCTGATTCTGGGCGGCGGCATCATCGGCCTGGAAATGGGCACGGTGTATTCCACCCTGGGCGCGCGCCTGGATGTGGTCGAAATGATGGACGGCCTGATGCAGGGCGCCGACCGTGACCTGGTCAAGATCTGGCAGAAGATGAACGCCAAGCGTTTTGACAACATCATGCTCAAGACCAAGACGGTAGGTGCCAAGGCCACGCCCGAAGGTATCGAGGTCACGTTTGCACCAGCGGAAGAGGGCGGCACGGCCCCAGCACCCCAAACCTACGACCTGGTGCTGCAGGCGGTGGGCCGCACGCCCAACGGCAAGAAGATCGCCGCCGACCAGGCCGGCGTGGCAGTGACGGACCGGGGCTTCATCAACGTTGATATCCAGATGCGCACCAACGTGCCGCACATCTTTGCCATCGGCGACATCGTCGGCCAGCCCATGCTGGCGCACAAGGCAGTGCACGAGGCGCATGTGGCGGCCGAGGTGATCGCCGGTGAACTGCAGGGCAACAAGGAACTGGCTTCCGCCGCCTTCAACGCCCGCGTGATCCCCAGCGTGGCCTACACCGACCCCGAAGTGGCCTGGGTCGGCCTCACCGAAGACCAGGCCAAGGCGCAAGGCATCAAGGTCAAGAAGGGCCTGTTCCCGTGGAATGCATCGGGCCGCGCCATTGCCAACGGACGCGACGAGGGTGTCACCAAGCTGCTGTTCGACGATTCACCCGAGGCCCACGGCCACGGCAGGATCCTGGGCGGCGGCATGGTCGGCACGCACGCTGGCGACATGATCGGCGAGATCGCCCTGGCCATTGAAATGGGCGCGGACGCGGTGGACATCGGCAAGACCATCCACCCACACCCCACGCTGGGCGAAAGCATCGGCATGGCGGCAGAGATTGCACACGGCAGCTGCACGGATGTGCCGCCTGCGCGCAAATAGCCGGAACACGCCGCCACCGGTAGCGCCGCACGATCATGGCCGCCAAGAAGTTTCCCCAAGCCCCCGCGCATCCCGAGCGGGTGTGCTGGGGCTGCGACCTGTACTGCCCTGCGAGCGACATGCGCTGCGGCAACGGGTCGGACCGCACGCCGCACCCGGCAGAGCTGTTTGGGGACGACTGGGATCAGTGGGGCCTGGAGGCTGAAGGGGAGCCGGCAGCGCCGACCAAGAGTGAAAGCATGCCGCGTTCCTGACGCTTGGACGCCATTGCTGCGACCCATCTGCGAGCTCGCGGGTTGTGTTTCAATCGGGCCTCACGTTGCCTGCATTGGCAATAAGAGCCGCATCCTCAGACTCTGGGAGACTTCCATGGCTACGACGCAAAAAGCCCGCCGACACCACCCTGTCCTGGTCGCACTGCATTGGCTTGTGGGCCTGATGCTCGTGGTCGCCCTGGGCATGGGCACATTTGTACTGGACGCCATGCCGCTGGATGCGCCCGGCAAAGTGGATGCCTTGCGTGGCCACATGGTGGTGGGCCTATCGATCGGAGCGCTGATGCTGGTGCGTCTGGTGGTGCGCCTGGCGACCGTGAAAAACGTGGAGCCCACGCCTGCCAGCGGTAGCCCCGCCAAAGACGCACTGGCCAAAGTGGTACATGTGGGGCTGTACGTGCTGGTGTTTGCCATGGTGGGCAGCGGTGTCGCCACGTCCGTGCTCAGCGGGCTGCCCGATGTGGTTTTTGGCCCCGCCGGTGGGGTGGTGCCGGACGCAGTGCGCACCGTGGCGCCGCGCATGGTGCATGGCTGGATTGCCAAGGGCATCGCCTTGCTGGTGTTTCTGCATGTTGCGGGGGCGCTGATGCGCCATTTCGTCAACAAGGACGGCACGATGGGCCGCATGTGGTGGGGCAAGCGCTAGAGCGCATGGCGCTCGGGCTGCGCCCGAACCAGCGCTGGCAGCTGCGCGCCAGCGCAGACTGTTCGGAATACCCCACCATGACTGCAATTTGCGCAAGGCTCGGGCGCGTGGGCTGTGCCAGCAATTCCACAAAACGCTCGCGCCGCACACCGTCCACCAAGGCATCAAACC
The DNA here is from genome assembly GCA_026647025.1 of Giesbergeria sp. Taxonomy (GTDB): domain Bacteria; phylum Pseudomonadota; class Gammaproteobacteria; order Burkholderiales; family Burkholderiaceae_C; genus Simplicispira. The sequence continues at coordinate 1,162 of JAPKHH010000067.1, read as the reverse complement.
GCTCGCCCTCCTGGACCAGGCGGCGCTGCAGGGTTTTCGGATGCAGGGCCAGGGCCTGGGCAAGGTCGGCTTGCGTGACCCGCCCCATCGCCAGACGCTGACGCACCATGATGCGGACCTTGTCCGACAGCAAGGGCTGGGCCGAGCCATAGTGGTGTTCGATATAGCCCCGGGCCATCTGCAACAGCAGGGGATTGCGCGCCGGAAGTTGCAGCGACAGGTCTGCCAGGCGCACGCGCACCGCCGCAAAGGTGGCGTCAAACCGGCAATCACACGCCAGGTAATGTGCGTACACCTGGGGGCTGTTGATGGCTGCATGCGGCAACAGCACCACAACAGGCTGCACCTGGTCGTCGGTAAGCCAGCGCAGGACATGCAAAATGCCCAGCAGCACAAATTCGGTGGTTTGGGCGCAAGACCCTGGTGGTCCGCTATGGATGTTCAAGGTGACATCGACCAAGGTGGGCTGGTCTGCCACGGGCACCAATGACGCCCGCATGGCAGGGCTGAACACATAGCCGTATTGCGCCCCCAGCGCCAGCGCTTCATTGAGGCTCTGCGCGTGGCGCATCAATACCGTCAAGGGGCCTTCGAGGTATGCCTGCTGGTGCCGGGCCAGACGCAGTCCAAAGTCAGCGCACTGCCCTGCGAAGGCCGTCTCTTCCAGCAGACGGATGAATGCGGCATAGGGAATGAAGCTCTCGGGCGCCTCCAGGCAGGAAGCGGGGAGCCCCACCTTCTGCAATTGCTGCTGCGGGGCGACCCCTGCCGTGGAGGCGGCGGTTTCAAAGCCCTGCAGGGCGGCGGCACGGATAAGAGCGGTCATGCTGGCCTGCGGAAATTTGTCCGAATAAGTCAAATACGTGTCCTTTATTGTCAAGCAATTTGCGTCGATTTTGCGCACACTGCCGACTATCGCTGGAGCTTGCACAACAACAAGGAGACAAAGCCCATGATGGAAACCGTCTGGCCGCTTCTGCAGTCGCTGCATGGCTTTCCTGCGTATGCACTGCTGCTGGCGTTGCTGTTCGGCTTTGGACAAGCGGCTATCCTCAATGGAAAAACCTGCAATCAAGAATGAAACGACCAAAATGAGTGGTAGAATCAAAATGTAGTTACGCTTTTTCATTTTTTTTGTTTTTTGATTATTATTTCCCCGAAC
>JAPKHH010000066.1:0-27240 GCA_026647025.1 Giesbergeria sp. | reverse complement strand
AAGCAAGGCTCGAACGCGATTCCGAAGATCGCTCCCTACCTCGAGGATGCATCGACGGACGTCCGTGTGGAAGCGGTGAAGGCTCTGGTCGCGGCAGGAACGCAGCGCAGCCTCGAACCGCTTGTCAAGGCGCTGGGCGACCGGGACCCCGAGGTTCTGATCCGCGCCACGGACGGAATCCTCAACTTCTATCTGCCCGGCTACGCCGAAAGGGGCATTGCGGCCACGCTCAAACGCGCGGGCAACGCCGTGAGCGCGAAGTTCACCGGCGAGACGCCGTCGACGGCGGTCGAGCCCGGGACGCCGGTCAGGGAGGGGATTGTCGAGGGCCTGATCCGCCTGCTGGCCGGTTCCGGCGGAATCGAAGTGCGCGCGAACGCCGCCCGCGCGCTGGGCATCCTGCGCGTCCAGGCGGCCGTCCAGCCGCTGATTGAAGCGATGCGGTCCAAGGACAGCCGGCTGATGTTCGAGTCGCTCATCGCGCTGCAAAAGATTCGCGACCGCTCGGCGGGTCCTCGGCTGAGTTTTCTGGTTATTTCCAAGCGTGTGAAGGTGGATATCCCGATTGTTGGCGACGTCAAGGACGTGCTCACCGAACTGATCGCCATGATCCGCGAGACACCGATGCGTGTCGATGCGGGTGATCTTGCTGCCTGGTGGAGCACGATCGAGGGTTGGCGTGAGCGCAACTGCCTCAAGTACGACATGGGCAGCCAGGATGTGATCAAGCCGCAGTACGTGGTCGAGACGCTGTGGAACATGACCAAGGATGCGGACACCTATGTCACGTCCGACGTGGGCCAGCATCAGATGTGGGCCGCGCAGTATTACCGGTTTGACGAGCCGCGCCGCTGGATCAACTCGGGTGGTCTGGGCACCATGGGTGTGGGTATTCCGTACGCCATGGGCATCAAGCTGGCCAAACCCCAGAGCGAGGTTTTCTGTGTGACGGGTGAGGGCTCGGTGCAGATGAACATCCAGGAGCTGTCCACCTGCCTGCAGTACAACACGCCGATCAAGGTGGTTGCGCTGAACAACCGTTACCTGGGCATGGTGCGCCAATGGCAGGAGATCGAATACTCGGGCCGCTACAGCCACAGCTACATGGATGCGTTGCCCAATTTCGTGAAGCTGGCCGAGGCCTATGGCCATGTGGGCATGCTGATCGAGCACCCCAAGGACGTGGAGCCCGCACTGCGCGAAGCCCGCAAGCTCAAGGACCGCACGGTGTTCATGGACTTCCGCACTGACCCCACCGAGAACGTGTTCCCGATGGTGCAGGCCGGAAAAGGTCTGACCGAGATGCTTCTGGGTTCTGAAGACCTTTAAGCCAAATTGGCCTCCAGCGCTTATCCAATAAGCGCTGAATGCTATCATTTTTAATTTTCGACGAATCTATTGCCTGCCAAGTCTGGCGCTTACCGGCGCCAGGGGAGGGCAGCGAAAAACGACAGTTTTCTGCGACCACTTTTGGATCGTGCTGTCGTCGCAAAAAGAGGAATCTGCACCATGAAACACATCATTGCCGTTTTGCTGGAGAACGAGCCCGGCGCTCTTTCCCGCGTGGTGGGCCTGTTCTCGGCCCGTGGCTACAACATCGAATCGCTCACCGTGGCGCCTACCGAGGATGCATCGCTCTCGCGCATGACCATCCAGACGACGGGCTCGGATGACGTGATCGAACAGATCACCAAGCACTTGAATCGCCTCATCGAGGTCGTCAAGGTGGTCGATCTCACCGAAGGCGCCTATACCGAGCGCGAACTCATGATGGTCAAGGTACGCGCGGTGGGCAAGGAGCGCGAGGAGATGAAGCGCATGGCCGACATCTTCCGTGGCCGCATCATCGACGTCACCGAGAAGAGCTACACCATCGAGCTGACCGGCGACCAATCCAAGAACGAAGCCTTCCTGCAGGCCATCGACCGCACGGCCATCCTGGAGACCGTGCGGACAGGTGCCAGCGGTATCGGCCGAGGTGAGCGCATCCTGCGTGTGTAACGGATGGGCGTTCGACCGGCCGGCGTCGTTGGGGAGTCTTGCCGTGCTGCAGCACTGTCTGCGGCTCCCCGCCTGGCGATCCGGTCGAAACCCCATCCGATGTAAGACAATCCCATTTTTTTCAGTTTCAACCCCTGCGAATTTCAACCGGAGCGACCATGAAAGTTTTCTACGATAAAGACTGTGACCTGAGCCTGATCAAGGGCAAGACCGTGGCCATCATCGGCTATGGCTCGCAAGGCCACGCCCATGCACAAAACCTGAACGACAGCGGCGTGAAGGTCGTCGTCGGCCTGCGCAAGGGCGGCGCATCGTGGGACAAGGTTGGCAAGGCGGGTCTGAAGGTCGCGGAAGTCAACGAAGCGGTGGCCTCCGCCGATGTCGTGATGATCTTGCTGCCCGATGAAAACATCGCGGGTGTGTACAGCGAAATCGAGCCGCACCTGAAGAAGGGCGCGTCGCTGGCTTTTGCCCATGGTTTCAATGTGCACTACAACCAGGTCGTGCCCCGCGCTGACCTGGACGTGTGGATGGTCGCACCCAAGGCCCCTGGCCACACCGTGCGCAACACCTACACCCAGGGTGGCGGCGTGCCCCATCTGGTGGCCGTGCACCAGGACAAGTCCGGCAAGGCCCGTGACCTGGCCCTGAGCTACGCCATGGCCAATGGCGGCGGCAAGGCCGGCATCATCGAGACCAACTTCAAGGAAGAGACCGAGACCGACCTGTTCGGCGAGCAGGCCGTGCTGTGCGGTGGTGCCGTTGAACTGATCAAGATGGGGTACGAAACCCTGGTCGAGGCGGGCTACGCCCCCGAGATGGCCTATTTCGAGTGCCTGCACGAGCTCAAGCTCATCGTGGACCTGATCTATGAAGGCGGCATCGCCAACATGAACTACTCGATCTCGAACAACGCCGAGTTCGGTGAGTACGTGACCGGCCCTGAAGTCATCAACGAGGAGTCGCGCAAGGCTATGCGTAACGCTCTGAAGCGTATCCAGAACGGTGATTACGCCAAGATGTTCATCCAGGAAGGCCGCCTGAACTATCCGAGCATGACCGCTCGCCGCCGCAACACTGCCGATCACAGCATCGAAGTGGTGGGTGCCCAGCTGCGCGCCATGATGCCCTGGATCGCCAAGAACAAGCTGGTCGACCAGACCCGCAACTGAACCGGCTGCTGCGGCAGCCGTTCACTCACAGGCCACTTCGGTGGCCTTTGTTTTGGGTGAAACACTTCACCCCCGGTTCGCTGTCGCAGCTACACTGCAGCGTTCTGTGATTGTAAATTACTATTGTTTTGATAGCTGCTTGCGCTTGATGAATAAGCGTTGGAGACACATTTGATGCATGATGGAGAAGAGTCCCATACTGACCAGGGCGTGGTGCTGCGCAAGCGGCGCAAGGGCATCTACATCCTGCCCAACCTGTTTACGCTCGCCGCGCTGTTTGGCGGTTTCTACTCCATTGTCATGGCCATCAACGGTCGGTTTGACCAGGCGGCCATCGGGGTGTTCTGTGCCATGGTGCTGGACAGCCTGGATGGCCGCATCGCCCGCATGACCAACACGCAGAGCGCATTTGGCGAACAGATGGACTCGCTTTCGGACATGGTGTCGTTCGGGGCTGCCCCGGCCTTGATCGCCTATGTCTGGGCGCTCCATGGCCTCGGCCGGTGGGGGTGGATTGCATCGTTCGTCTATTGCGCCTGCGCTGCATTGCGGTTGGCGCGGTTCAACGTGAACACTGCGGTTGTGGACAAACGCTATTTTCAGGGCCTGCCGTCACCGGCTGCAGCGGCACTGGTTGCCGGGTTCATCTGGTTGATGACCGAGCTGGGCGTGCAACGCGGTCAGGACCACTGGATCAGCTGGATGCACGTGACCTGGGTCATGTTTGCTTTCACGCTGTACGCAGGCTTGACCATGGTGACCAATGTGCCGTTCTACAGCTTCAAGGACGTGCAGATGAAAAAATCCGTCCCGTTCATTGTCATTGTGTTGATTGCACTGGGTATTGCCATCATCAACATCCACCCGCCCATTGTCCTGTTCAGCGTGTTTGTTCTCTATGGACTGAGTGGCTATGTCGTCTATGCCGTGCGCAAGTCGCGGGGGCAGCACAGCAGCGTGATCAGCACGTCGACCGATGAACCCGACGAGCGTGGTTTGCACAAATGAGCCATGCTGCGTGTCGGTGTCTGCGATCTTGTGCTACATTGGACGCCATGAAATCGTTTGCACTGGCCCTATTGCTATCCACCCTCGGGCGGAGACAGTAAAGCGCGCGCGCACACTTTTTCCACACAGGCCCGTCTGCAGTCGCAACGGGCCTTTTGTTTTGGGTGCCAGAAATTGCAAGTGCGGGCCACCAACCCACCAGAAACCAGGAGAAACCACATGGCTGACAAATTGATCATTTTCGATACCACCTTGCGCGACGGTGAGCAGTCGCCCGGTGCATCCATGACGCGCGACGAGAAGCTGCGCATTGCGCGCCAGCTCGAGCGCCTGCGCGTGGATGTGATCGAAGCCGGTTTCGCGGCCAGTTCGAATGGAGATTTCGAGGCGGTGCAACTGATCGCCAACTCGATCAAGGACTCCACCATCTGCTCGCTCTCGCGCGCCAATGACCGTGACATTGCACGTGCGGCGGAGGCGCTCAAGGGCGCCAACCGTGCACGCATTCATACCTTCATTGCCACCAGCCCGTTGCACATGGAGAAGAAACTGCGTATGACGCCTGAACAGGTGCTGGAACAGGCCAGGCAGTCGGTACGCTTTGCGCGCAATCTCGTTGGTGATATCGAGTTCAGCCCTGAAGACGGCTATCGCAGTGAAGTGGATTTTTTGTGCCGCGTGATCGAGGCTGTCATTCATGAAGGCGCCACAACCATCAATGTGCCAGACACCGTGGGCTATGCCGTGCCGGAGTTGTATGGCAATTTCATCAAGACCTTGCGCGAGCGCATTCCGAACAGCGACAAGGCGATCTGGTCTGTGCACTGCCATAACGATCTGGGGATGGCTGTGGCAAATTCCCTCGCCGGTGTGAAAATCGGCGGGGCGCGCCAGGTGGAATGCACCATCAACGGCCTGGGTGAACGCGCAGGCAATTGCTCGCTTGAAGAAGTGGTCATGGCGGTCAAGACCCGCAAGGACTACTTTGATCTCGAAGTGGGCATCGATACACAGCATATCGTTGCCGCCAGCCGCATGGTGAGCCAGACCACCGGCTTTGTGGTGCAGCCCAACAAGGCGGTGGTGGGCGCGAATGCCTTTGCGCATGCCAGCGGCATCCACCAGGACGGGGTGCTCAAGGCCCGTGACACCTACGAAATCATGCGCGCCGAGGATGTGGGCTGGAGCGCCAACAAGATCGTGCTGGGCAAGCTCAGTGGCCGCAATGCCTTCAAGCAGCGCCTGCAGGACCTGGGTGTGAGCCTGGAAAGCGAAGCGGATACCAATGCCGCCTTCGCCCGGTTCAAGGAACTGGCCGATCGCAAGAGCGAGATATTTGACGAAGACATTCTTGCGCTGGTGAGCGAAGACAATGTCCATGGGGACAGTGAGCAGTATGCGTTTGTGTCATTGGCGCAACACAGCGAAACGGGGGAGCGCCCCCACGCGAGTGTGGTCTTTACCGTCAGTGGCAAAGAGGTGCGTGGCGAGTCTGATGGCAATGGGCCTGTGGATGCTTCACTGAAAGCGATCGAGGCGCATGTAAAGAGTGGTGCAGAAATGGTGCTGTATTCGGTCAATGCCATCAGTGGTTCGACCGAGAGCCAGGGCGAAGTGACGGTTCGGTTGCAGAACAGTGGACGTGTTGTCAATGGTGTGGGAGCCGATCCGGATATCGTGGTGGCTTCTGCCAAAGCTTACATCGCTGCACTCAACAAGCTGCACAGCAAGGCCGACCGGGTGGCAGCACAGGGCTGAGGACGCGGGAGCGCGTCTGCGGACGCATTCCAAAGCGCCTAAAATCTCTTCCAATTGATTTAAATCGTCGCGCAAGATATTGATCTTGCGCGATTTTTTTGTTGGAACTACACTGTGAAACAATTGTCGCTGCCAGGAGATGAGCTTTGAATTCGCACCAATCCAAGATGGTCCCACGCTCCATGCTTCAATGGTTTGCAATCGTGCTGACGGGTGTGCTGTTTGCCGCCTCGGGTGCTCAGGCTGCGCCGCGCAAACAGGCAGTCGACAAGAAACACCAGGTATCGAGCAAGCGCCCCGCAGCCAAGTCGAGTGCAACGCGCAAGTTGGCTGTACGCGGAAAGGCTCCCCGCGTGGTATCGGTTTCCGCTCGCACGCCCGTGCGTATGGTCGCGCCACGCCAGTCTTTTGGGGAACTGGCGGGTCTGCATGATCTGGCCGATCCACTGGACCTCAAATCCAGCGTCGCCTTGGTCGTGGACCAGGATACCCACGAAGTATTGTTGAGCAAAAACGACCAGGCGGTGCTTCCCATCGCCTCACTGACCAAACTGATGACGGGGCTCATCATCAGTCAGGCCGGGCTGCCCATGGATGAGGCGATCACGATCACCGAGGAAGATATTGATACGGAAAAAGGGAGCCGATCCCGTCTGGTGGTAGGAACCACGTTGAGCCGCCGCGAGATGCTCCATTTGGCGCTTATGTCCAGCGAGAACCGGGCTGCCAATGCCTTGGGGCGGACTTATCCCGGGGGGCTCAAGTCTTTTGTGACCCAGATGAATGTCAAGGCGCGCCTGCTTGGGATGACGGATACGCGCTATGTGGAGCCCACAGGTCTGTCCAGTCTCAACCAGTCCAGCGCACGGGATTTGGCGGTGTTGGTCAATGTTGCCCACAGTGACCCTGTGCTGCGCGAGTTTTCCACTTCTCCCGGCTATGAAGTGGCGGTAGGACAAAAGACTCTGCAGTACAACAACACCAATCTACTGGTGAAAAATCCCAGCTGGGACATTGGCTTGCAGAAGACGGGCTATATCTCCGAGGCGGGTCGCTGCCTGGTGATGCAGACGCAGATCGCGGGGCGCAAGCTGATCATGGTCTTCCTGGATTCCGCCGGCAAGCTCAGTCGTATCGGTGATGCAGTCCGGGTCCGTAACTGGGTCGAATCCATGGCAACCATGCATCCTTCGGTGGCAGGGACTGTGGCGGCACGAAAGAGTTGAGTGGTGCGGGTGGATGGGGCGCTACAGGATGCCTCAGTGAATCATCCCTTGCTTCCTCACCGGGTGGGCAGCGACAGCGCGCCCGCGCCGCGCGGCGTGTCTTCCGCTCTTGGTTTGTAGCCCAGTGCCAAAGAGATTTCGTTGGCAGTGAATTGCAGCTTCGGCAACCAGCTTTCATCCAGACGGTCTGCGGGGGCTGAAATCGACAGGCCGGCCACCAAACGCCCCTGGTCGTCATAAATGCCAGCGGCCATGCAGCGCACGCCCAGCTCCAGTTCTTCGTTGTCGCGGGCGACGCCGCTGGCACGCGCTCTGGAGAGTTCGCGTTCCAGAGCCGGCATTTGCGTCAAACTGTTGCGTGTGTGGCCTGCCAGTCCGGTTCGTGTGGCATAAGCCCGGACGCGTTGCGGATCGTCCGCAGCAAGAAAAAGCTTTCCGGTAGAAGTAAGGTGCAGCGGAGCACGTCCCCCAATGGCCCGCACGACCTGCATGCCGGAGCGTTCGCTGTAGGCGCGCTCCACATAAATGATTTCGTCTCCCTGGCGCATGCTGAGGTTGACGGGTTGCTGTATGAGGCGGTGCAACTCCCGCATGGGGTGCATGGCAGCATCGCGGATGCTCAGGCGGCCTTTGACCAAATTTCCCAATTCAAGCAGACGCATGCCTAAACGGTAGCTGCCGGACTCGGGACGGTCTACAAAGCGTCCAATGGCGAGGTCATTCAGTATGCGGTGTGCGGTCGAGGGGTGTAGTCCGGTTCTTTCGCTGATTTCCTTGAGTGAAATCGCTTCTTCACGTGATGCGAGTACATCCATCAGCGCAAACATGCGCTCTATGACCTGCACACTGGGTTTTGCAGGAAGATCAGAGTCTGTTTTTTTCATAAAAATGCCACATGACGGAGTGGTAATTTTATCTTGTGAAATTGGTCCCGTTGCCATTGTTCGTCCTGCAGTATTTCGTGGGGTAGAAAGCGGGCCTTGTAGTTCATTTTGGTGCTCTCTGCGATCCAGTAGCCCAGGTAGACATGTGGCAGCCCCAGCAAGCGGGCCTGTTCGATCTGCCACAAAATACTGAAGGTACCGTAGCTGCTGCGCACGTCGGGTTCATAGAACGTGTAGACCGCCGAGAGGCCATCGTCCAGCACATCGAGCAGGGACACCATGCGCAATGCACCGGGCGTACCTTCCACGTCAGGTTCATGGAATTCCACCAAGCGCGAGTTCACCCGGCTCTGCAGCAAAAATTGGGTGTACTGGTCGATGCTGTCGTGGTCCATGCCGCCACCTGCATGTCGACCATTCTGGTAGCGCAGGTAAAGCTGGTAGTGTTCCGGGACAAAGCTGGGACGAAGGACCCGCGCTTGCAATCGGACGTGTCTTGCATGGGCACGGCGTTGACTCCGATCGGGTTCGAATTCGTCGACCAGGACGCGCAGCGCTTTGCAAGCCCGGCATCCTTCGCAATACGGGCGGTAGGTGAACATCCCGCTACGGCGAAAACCTTGCGCAACCAGCTGGGAGTAAATGTCGCTACGAACCAGATGACTGGGCGTTGCCACCTGCGAGCGGGCCTGGCGGTTGGGCAGGTAGCTGCACGGATAGGGGGCCGTGGCGTAGAACTGAAGTGTCTGAAAGGGTAAATCGTTGAGTTGCGTCATGCCGCGGGCGCTGAAGAGGGCAGAAGCGCGTCCCAGTATACGGGGTCGAACGACCATTGCAGTGGTTCCTTCGCACAGGCCTCGCAGAGGTGGCGAAGGAATATCGCGCGCTCAATCTCGCGCGCGCCAAGCGATGCGAGATGGGCAGTGTTTTGCTGGCAATCGATCAAGGATACTTGCTGGCGAAGACATATGCACACCAAGGCAGCCAGGGCGATTTTGGAAGCATCGGTGGCCAGGGCGAACATGGATTCACCGAAAACGGCACGACCCGTGCCAATGCAGTACAGGCCGCCCATGAGCCGTCCGTCCATCCAGGTTTCGATACTGTGGGCATAGCCCGCCTTATGCAAGGCGTTGTAGGCGTCCACCATCGAAGGGACGATCCAGGTACCGCTTTGCTCCTTGCGTTTTCTTTCGGCGCAATGAGAAATCACTGCCTGAAAATCGTGGTCCACCTTGATTTCGCACCCTGGCTGCATACGGAATCTTTGGATTGTCTTGCGCAGCGACCGGTGTAGTCGGAAGTTGTTTGTTTTCAGCACCATTCGGGGGGTTGGTGACCACCATAAAACGGGTTGACCGGCACTGAACCAGGGGAATATGCCCTGGCGATAGGCATGTACAAGACGGGGCACATCGAGGTTGCCGCCCGCTGCCAATAACCCGGGCGCTGGGGAATCGGGCCCCCACGCCTGAGAGGGGTCAGGGAAGGGGTCGGTGTTTTCAAGCCAGGGCAATTGAGATGGCATGGGAGAGGCGGCAAGCGAAGTCCATTGATCGTTGGCCCACAGGCACTGACCAGAGCTAACGAGGGAAGTTTGTCCGACTTTATCGAAAAAAAAGCCCCGAACGCTTGACGTTCAGGGCTTCTGTAGTGGCTCCTCGACCTGGGCTCGAACCAGGGACCTACGGATTAACAGTCCGGCGCTCTACCGACTGAGCTATCGAGGAATGATCGGTATGAAAAATCTTCGTCTAAAGGTGCAGGATTTGCAAAATTTTGGCTCCTCGACCTGGGCTCGAACCAGGGACCTACGGATTAACAGTCCGGCGCTCTACCGACTGAGCTATCGAGGAACAAGCCTTAGATTATATACATAAAATTTTGGCAAATGGCACATGTTGTCGAATTCAAACGGGCTCCGGACGGCACCATAGCCATACCAGCACGCAGGCCATGCATACGCACGCCATTGCCGCAATCCAGACCTTGGGCGCTGTGGCAAACAGGATGACTCCGCACAATGCCATCAGAATCGTGGCGCTCCATTTTGAGCGGCGGTTGACACGCCCCCCATTGGCCCAGTCGCGCAACATGATGCCGAACAAAGGGTGATACCACAGCCATTCGTGCAGGCGGGGTGAACTGCGCGCGGCAGCCCAGGCGGCCATCAGGATGAACACAGTGGTCGGCAGCCCTGGTACAAATACACCAATGACTCCCAGCACCAGACACAACATGGCAAAGGCCAGCAGTGCCCAGCGTGCCAGCAGCGGAAGTGTGCGGTGCACGGGCGGGGCGGGCGGCCTGGCTCCTTTTCCGGTGGGTGTGGGCTTGCCAGCAGAGGAGTGCATGGGCGGTTTCGTTTGGGCAGAGAAGAGAGCAAGCTGCATTGTGCCTGTAGGGTTGTACTGTGGGAGCCAATGGGCCTGCCCGCAGTACCGGTATGCTGTGGCTAGGCTTGCTGTTCGTGCCGGTGCGTGCGTCAGCAACTTTGTTGAAGCTCGCTCCATCCCAACAAATATCTGACCATGGCTGTCCACAAGATCCTGAAAATGGGCGATCCGCGCTTGTTCCGTGCGGTTCGTCCCGTGACCGAATTCGGCACGGATACGCTTGAACAATTGATTGCAGACATGTATGAAACCATGCGTGCCGCCAAAGGTGCGGGTCTGGCGGCACCGCAGATCGGTGTGGATCTTCAGGTGGTGGTTTTTGGCTCAGATGAACCCAACCCACGCTACCCTGACCGGCCGCTGGTCCCTGCGACGGTGCTCATCAACCCGGTCCTTACGCCCCTGGGAGATGTAGAAGCCCTGGACTGGGAGGGGTGCTTATCGGTGCCGGGCTTGCGGGGCCGAGTGCCGCGCTGGACACGCATTCATTACACCGGCTATGACCGGCACGGAAATGTTGTGGAACGCGATGCAGAAGGATTTCATGCGCGCGTGGTGCAACACGAATGCGACCATCTCTCGGGTATTTTGTACCCGATGCGTATGCGTGATTTCACGCAGTTTGGATTTACGGAAGTGCTCTTTCCGGAGATGGATCCGGATCTCGACGATTGAGTGCTTCCAGCTCGGAGTCGGTCCAGAGCCGGGAGTCTGTTGTAAAGCAGACGCCTTCCGGGCCTTCCAGAGAAAAGGTGGCACCGCTTCCCTGGGTGACGCCAATGATCATTTGGCTGTTTTTCCAGTATTGGTATTGCGACTCACTGATGTAGAAGGGGCAGCCGCCAATCGTGCCGAGTTGAAGGTCATATTTGCCTGGTGTCAACTCACCTTCCAGGTAACACATTGGCGCGCTACCATCGCAACAACCGTGGGACTGGTAGAACATCAATGCCGATCCGTGCGTTTCTTTCAGGCGTTCGATCAAAGCCAGCGCAGGGGGTGTTGCAATGACACGTTCGGGCATGGCAATCCTTTGTGAGCATGGAGTACGCAACAAGGGCGGTTTCAGACCGCCCTTGTTTCATCAGAAGAAGCCGAGCGCCTTGGGGCTGTAGCTTACAAGGAGGTTTTTGGTCTGCTGATAGTGGTCGAGCATCACCTTGTGGGTTTCGCGCCCGATGCCGGATTCCTTATAGCCGCCAAACGTGGCGTGCGCAGGGTAGGCGTGGTAGCAGTTGGTCCACACGCGGCCTGCCTGGATGGCACGCCCCATACGGTAGGCCGTGCTGCCGTCCCGCGTCCAGACCCCTGCGCCCAGGCCATAGGGTGTGTCGTTGGCGATGGCCAGGGCCTCGGCTTCATCCTTGAATGTCGTGACAGCCAGCACGGGACCAAAGATCTCCTCCTGGAAGATGCGCATCTTGTTGTGGCCCTTGAACAGGGTAGGCTGGATATAGTAGCCACCGGCAAGGTCGCCGGGCAACTGCGCCCTGTCGCCGCCGATGAGCACCTGCGCACCTTCTTCTTTACCAAGGGCAAGATAGGTTTCGATTTTCTTCATTTGCTCGACGGATGCCTGCGCGCCCATCATGCTGCTGGTATCCAGCGGGCTGCCTTGCGCAATGGCTTTGACGCGCGCCAGTGCGCGTTCCATGAAACGGTCATACACCGACTCTTGAATGAGCGCACGGGAGGGGCAGGTGCAGACTTCCCCCTGATTGAATGCAAAAAGTACCAACCCTTCAATGGCTTTGTCAAAGAAGTCGTCATCGGCATTTGCAACATCGGCAAAGAAGATGTTGGGTGACTTTCCACCCAGTTCGAGTGTGGCGGGGATCAGGTTGTTGGCTGCTGCCTGCGCAATGACCCGGCCCGTGGCGGTGGAACCCGTGAAGGCAATCTTGGCAATGCGGCGGCTGGATGCCAGGGGCATCCCGGCCTCGCGGCCATAGCCGTTGACGATGTTGACGACGCCCGGCGGCAGCAGATCGGCAATCAGTTCCATCATCACCAGGATGGATACGGGGGTGGATTCCGCAGGCTTGAGTACCACGCAATTGCCGGCAGCCAGTGCCGGAGCAAGCTTCCATGCCGCCATCAGAATCGGGAAATTCCAGGGAATGATCTGGCCGACGACGCCAAGGGGCTCATGAAAATGGTAGGCGATGGTATCGCCATCGATTTCGCTCAAACTGCCTTCCTGTGAGCGCAGGCAACCGGCAAAGTAACGGAAATGATCGACGGTGAGGGGAATGTCTGCGTTCAGCGTTTCGCGGATGGCCTTGCCGTTGTCCACCGTTTCGGCATAGGCGAGCAGTTCCAGGTTTTGCTCGATTCGATCGGCAATCTTGAGCAGTATGTTGGAGCGCTCTGCGGGCGGGGTGCGACCCCACTGGGCTGCGGCTGCGTGAGCGGCATCCAGTGCCAGTTCAATGTCTTCGGCGGTCGATCGCGCAGCCTGCGTGTATGCCTTGCCCGTAATGGGCGTAAGAACATCAAAGTACCCCCCCTTGACGGGTGCGACGAATTTTCCGTCAATGAAATTGTCATAACGGGGCTTGTATTGAATTTTCGCGTCGGGGGAGCCTGGGGGGGCGTACAGCATGAAATGTCTCCTTTGAATGAATCGTATGGCCGTGAAGCAATCCACTGCACCCGTGGACAGACTTCCCAGCCTCTTTTGCACAATGCGTGCCAGTCTTGAAAGAGGCTCCAAAAGCGGCTGAAACGCCGGTTTTGGAGCATGGGCCATGAAAAAGACCTGTGCCAGTCTGTTCCAGTGTGTTGGCAGGTGGTACAGAGTGTTCCAAAACGGAACACCTTGAAGGATTTTTCTGCTCGAACAGGACGGCACCTTGGCGCACAATGGACCTGTCGCCATGTATGCCGCAATGGCGATGCCGGAGATGGCGTACCCATCCTGGCCACTGAACCATCAGGAGACAAACGGCCATGCCCCCTACCGTTCTATCGGATAGACCGGTGCCGCGACTGCTTCGGCAGGCGCGCCGCCAATTGATGAGCAGCGGCAGCCTGCCGCCCGACATGATCCTTCCGGAGCTGTCACGCTCCTGGCTGCGAAGCTGGAATGCGGGACTTCTGCCTTGCGGTCGATCGCCAGGGGTTCCTCATGCATCGGCAGCCCAGTTGGCGCGCGCGCTGGAACATCAGCGTGAGCTGGTGGCGCATGCCCGCCCCGTGATGGAGTTCCTTTTCGACCAGACCCGTGATACCGACAGCATGGTGGTACTGGCCGGCGCCGACGGCATGCTTTTGCATGCCTCTGGCGATCCCCGATTTGTTGACAGGGCAGAGCGCGTGGCGCTGCGCCCCGGTGCCACATGGCACGAGCAATATCGCGGGACCAACGCGATTGGTACGGCTCTTACCGATGATCGCGCGCTGGTTGTGCATGCCGATGAGCATTTTCTGGAGCGCAATGGTTTCTTGACCTGTGCAGCGGCTCCGATTCATGCGCCCGACGGCCACTTGCTCGGCGCGTTGGATGTTTCCGGCGACTACCGTGGCTACCATCGCCATACCCTGGGTCTGGTGCGGTCTGCGGCGCGGATGATTGAACACCGCTTGTTCGAAACGAAGCACGATTTTCGTCAGTGGGCCGGTTTGCGTTTGCATCTCCATGCGCAGCCCGAGGGCCTTGGCACGATGACCGAGGGTTTGCTGGCTGTGCGGGAGGACGGCGTTCTGGTCGGTGCCAGCGCCTCGGCGCTCGATGTTCTGGGTCTGGCCTGGAATGATCTGGGCCGGGTGCCGCTCGAGGCGGTTTTGGTGGAGTCACTGGACCGGCTGTGCGATTGGTGCCAGCGGTCGAGCCAGGTTCCACGGGTCGTGCATACGGTAGCGGGGCAAACACTCTGGCTGCGTGCGGAGATGGGGCGTGCATTGCAGTACACCCGCGGCGTGGAATGGCAGGCATCGGCCGCACCGCACAAGAAAGATGCACTTGCCGCGCTGGAAACCGGCGATGCCGTCATGCAGGCGGCGATCGCACGCGCCCGCAAGGTGATGGACAAGCCAATCCCGTTGCTGTTGCAAGGCGAGTCGGGCGTGGGCAAGGAAATGTTTGCCCGGGCTGTGCATGACAGTGGAGCGCGCAGCGCAAAATCCTTCGTGGCCGTCAATTGCGCCGCCTTGCCAGAATCGTTGATCGAGGCGGAGCTCTTTGGTTACCAGGGGGGCGCATTCACCGGGGCTCGCCGTGAGGGGGCTCCAGGGCGCATTCGTGAGGCCCATGGCGGAACACTTTTTCTGGATGAGATCGGTGATATGCCGTTGCCTCTTCAGGCGAGGCTGCTGCGCGTGCTGCAAGAGCGTGAGGTGGTTCCCTTGGGCGGTGGGCAACCCGTCGCGGTGGATTTTGCTCTGATCTGCGCAACCCACCGGCAGTTGCCACTGGAGATGAAGGCCGGGCGTTTTCGCGAAGACCTGTACTACCGGCTCAATGGGCTGACCTTGCAAATGCCTGCCTTGCGCGAGCGGTCTGATTTTGATCACCTCCTGGATGCACAGCTGGCCTGCCTTGTGCCAGATCGACCTATTGCGGTGGCACCGGATCTTCGGGACAGCCTGCGCTGCTACCCTTGGCCGGGGAATGTGCGCCAGTTGGCAAACGCCCTGCGAACAGCCTGTGCGCTGCTGGAAGAGCATGAATCCGTGATCGACTGGCGCCATCTCTCTGACGATTTGGCGCAGTCGCTTGGTTCAGGGCTGGCTTTCATGGGCAGCCAAGGTCTGGAAAGTGGTGAAGCAACCGAGCCGACGATGGCGAAACTGCAGGTGATCTCGCGGCAGGCCGTTGCCCAGACCGTGGCGGCCTGCGCCGGCAATTTGTCCGAGGCCGCACGTGTGCTGGGGGTCAGTCGCAACACGGTTTACCGCCGCCTGCGGGAAACACCGGGGCGCGAGTAATTCAGGGGGCAGGCGGCGTGACCAGGTCCCAGATGGCGATGAACAATGCGGCAATGACCGGCCCGATGACAAAGCCATGCAGACCGAACAGCGTCATGCCTCCCAGGGTGGACACCAGCACGACATAGTCTGGCATTTTGGTGTCCTTGCCGACCAGGATGGGGCGCAGGATGTTGTCTACCAAGCCGATGACGCCGATGCCATAGGCCGTCAGCACGCTGCCTTGCCAGACGGAACCCGTGGCAAAGAAATAGATTGCGACCGGACCCCAGATCAGACCGGCACCTACGGCAGGCAGGAGCGACAGAAAGGCCATCAAGACGCCCCACAGCACGGGCCCCTGGATTCCCAGTGCCCAGAAGATGAAGCCACCCAGAAAGCCTTGTGTGGCAGCTACCATGATGTTGCCCTTGAGTGTGGCGCGGATCACGGTGATGAACTTGCTGCTCAGATCATGTTTGTGGCTTTCCTCCAGCGGAATCGCTCTGCGAATGCGGGCTCCCAGTGCCTGGCCATCGCGCAGCAGAAAGAAAAGCAGATAGAGCATCACGCCAAAGCTCACCACAAATTGAAGGGTGTTCTGTCCAATATTCAATGCGCGTGTGGCAACCAGTTGGCTGGCCTGCACCGACACGGTGGACAGTTTGTGCTGGAGTGCCGCCACGCTGGTCAAGTCCAGGCTGTCGAGCAAACTGACAGCCCAGGCGGGCAGGGCGGCAATCACCTGCTGCACATAGGTGCCGAAATCCAGCTGACCCGAGCGCAGCCGTTCATACACATGGGTTGCTTCCTGGACCAGCGAGATGCTCAGCAGCGTCATGGGCAGAATCACCACGACCAGGCACAGCACCAAGGTCGAGAGCGCGGCCAGATTCGGTTTGCTGGGCATGCGCTGCAGCACCTTGCGGTGTAGTGGCATGAAAAGAATGGCGAGCGCAAGTCCCCAGAAAACGGCCTCATAGAACGGCCAGAGGATGGCCAGGAATGCCACGGAGACGGTGACCAGGAGTAGCAGGAGCGTCTTGTTCTGAAGCGTAGGCTGGGTCATGGAGGTGTGTTGTTTCTGCATCGGCACAAGTCGTTGAATGTACGCCAGAGCCGCCGCGTGTGGACGGCGTATCTGGCGTACCGCTGAATACCGCAGGGGTGCCATATTCGGCCCGGTTCCTGCCTGCGGTTCTGATCGGTGGCACAATGGCGTCCGTACCAGGCCCTTCCCCAGCCACAGTCGCATCCGCCAACCGGTTCAGCCGTGTCGCGGAAGGTTTGTTAAACCACCAAATGCTTTCCCAAGGAAAGCGGAGGTCAGCGGAATATGAGCGAGACAACGTCCGTCTATCAAGCCTATCAAGGCAACACCTACCTCTTCGGCGGCAATGCGCCTTATGTCGAGGAAATGTACGAAAACTATCTAGCCAATCCCGGTAGTGTGCCGGACACTTGGCGCGAGTATTTCGACGCCCTTCAGCATGTCCCTGCGGTGGACGGCAGCAATGCCAAGGATGTGCCCCACATGCCGGTCGTCAATGCCTTTGCCGAACGTGCCAAGGCGGGCGGCACCAAGGTGGTGGTTGCCAGTGCCGATGCCGAGATGGGCCGCAAGCGCACATCCGTGCAGCAGCTGATTGCCGCGTACCGCAATGTGGGTCAGCGCTGGGCCGATCTGGATCCGCTCAAGCGCACGGAGCGTCCTGCGATTCCCGAACTGGAAGCCTCGTTCTATGGTTTCAGCGACGCTGACCTGGAAACGGTGTTCGATGCCAGCAACACCTTCTTCGGCAAAGAAAAGATGCCGCTGCGCGAACTTCTCAACGCGCTGCACGAAACCTATTGCGGCACCATCGGTACCGAATTCATGTATGCCACCGACCAGAACCAGAAGCGCTGGTGGCAACAAAAGCTCGAAAGCATCCGCAGCAAGCCCAATTTCAGTGCGGAACGGAAAAAGCGCATTCTCGACCGCCTGACGGCTGCAGAAGGCCTGGAGCGCTTTCTGCACACCAAGTATGTCGGCCAGAAGCGTTTCTCGCTGGAAGGTGGCGAGAGCTTCATCGCCGCGATGGATGAGCTGATCAACGCGGCAGGGGAACAGGGCGTCCAGGAAATCGTGATCGGCATGGCCCATCGTGGGCGCCTGAACGTGCTGGTCAATACGCTGGGCAAGATGCCCAAGGACCTGTTCGCAGAGTTCGATCACACCGCTCCAGAAGACCTGCCCTCTGGTGATGTGAAGTACCACCAGGGTTTCAGCTCCGACGTCAGCACGCGCGGCGGTCCGGTGCACTTGACGCTTGCGTTCAATCCCTCCCATCTGGAAATCGTCAACCCTGTGGTCGAGGGTTCGGTGCGGGCCCGCATGGATCGCCGTGCCGATCCGCACGGCAAGCAGGTATTGCCTGTGCTGGTACACGGTGACGCCGCGTTTGCAGGCCAAGGTGTCAACCAGGAAACACTGGCACTGGCGCAGACCCGTGGCTACTCCACGGGCGGCACGGTGCACATCATCATCAACAACCAGATCGGTTTCACGACTTCCGACCCGCGCGACATGCGTTCTACGCTGTACTGCACCGATATCGTGAAGATGATCGAATCGCCGGTTCTGCATGTCAACGGCGACGATCCGGAAGCTGTGGTGCTGGCCATGCAACTGGCGCTGGAATTCCGCATGGAGTTCCGCAAGGACGTGGTGCTGGACATCATCTGCTTCCGCAAGCTCGGTCACAACGAGCAGGACACTCCCAGCCTCACACAGCCGCTGATGTACAAGAAGATTGGCCAGCACCCCGGCACGCGCAAGCTGTACGCCGACCGGTTGGCCACTCAGGGCATGGGTGAAACCCTGGGCGACGACATGGTCAAGGCCTACCGCGCTGCCATGGATGCGGGCAAGCACACGGTAGACCCGGTCTTGACCAACTTCAAGAGCAAGTATGCGGTGGACTGGAGCCCATTCCTGGGCAAGAAGTGGACGGATGCGGGCGATACCGCCATCCCCTTGACCGAATGGAAGCGACTGGCCGAAAGAATCACCACCATTCCTGAGTCGGTGTCGCCCCATGCCTTGGTGAAAAAGGTGTATGACGATCGTGCCGCCATGGGGCGTGGTGAAATCCCCGTGGATTGGGGCATGGGTGAGCACATGGCCTTCGCTTCGCTGGTGGCCAGTGGCTACCCGGTGCGTCTGTCGGGCGAAGACTGTGGCCGCGGTACCTTTACGCACCGCCATGCCGTGATTCACGACCAGAAGCGTGAGAAATGGGATGTGGGAACCTATGTTCCGTTGCAGAACGTCGCCGATAACCAGGCACCGTTCGTCGTGATTGATTCCATTCTGTCCGAAGAAGCGGTGCTCGGATTCGAATACGGCTATGCTTCGAACGATCCCAACACCCTGGTGATCTGGGAGGCGCAGTTCGGCGACTTTGCCAACGGCGCACAGGTGGTGATTGACCAGTTCATTGCCTCGGGTGAAGTGAAGTGGGGCCGGATCAATGGCATCACGCTGATGCTGCCGCACGGCTACGAAGGCCAGGGCCCCGAACACAGTTCGGCCCGCCTGGAACGCTTCATGCAGTTGGCGGCCGACACCAACATGCAGATTGTGCAGCCCACCACGGCAAGCCAGATCTTCCATGTGCTGCGCCGCCAGATGGTACGCAACCTGCGCAAACCGCTGGTCATCATGACGCCCAAGTCGTTGCTGCGCAACAAGGATGCGGCCTCGCCATTGTCCGAGTTCACCAAGGGCAGTTTCCAGACGGTGATTCCGGAGCAGAACCAGGACGTGGTGCGCAACGCCGCCAAGGTCAAGCGTGTCATTGCCTGTTCAGGCAAGGTGTACTACGACCTGGTCAAGCGCCGCACCGAAATGGAAAGCCTGGATGTGGCCATTGTGCGCATCGAGCAGGTCTATCCGTTCCCGCACAAGGCCTTTGCGGCGGAACTCAAGCGTTTCCCCAAGGCGACCGAGATCGTGTGGTGCCAGGACGAGCCGCAGAACCAGGGTGCCTGGTTCTTCATCCAGCACAACATCCACGAAAACATGCTCGATGGCCAGCGGCTGGGCTATTCGGGCCGTGCGGCATCCGCATCGCCTGCCGTGGGTTACTCGCACCTGCACCAGGAACAGCAGAAGTCACTGGTTGATGGTGCCTTCGCCAAGCTCAAGGGTTTTGTTCTGACCAAGTAAGGCCGGAAACCCCGCACTCAGTACAAAACACCTTTCTGGAAAGAATTCAAAATGGCTATCGTAGAAGTCAAAGTCCCCCAGCTGTCCGAGTCAGTGGCCGAGGCCACCATGCTGCAGTGGAAGAAAAAGGCCGGTGAGGCCGTCGCCATCGACGAAATCCTGATCGAGATCGAGACCGACAAGGTGGTGCTTGAAGTACCGGCGCCTGCTGCAGGCGTGCTGGCCGAAATCGTGCAGCCCGACGGTGCCACCGTCACGGCGGAGCAACTGATTGCACGCATCGATACCGAAGGCAAGGCCGGTGCCGTTGCGCCCGCTGCTGCGCCGGTTCCCGCTGCGGCGGCTGCAGCCCCTGCGGCCGCTCCGTCGGGTCACGGAAAGAACGATGTCGCCATGCCGGCCGCTGCCAAGCTGCTGGCCGACAACCAGTTGCCGGTGAGCGCCGTGGCGGGTACCGGCAAGGACGGGCGCGTGACCAAGGGCGATGTGCTGGCTGCCGTGGCCGGTGGCGTGCAGTCCACCGCCTCTGTGATTCCCACTGGCGTGCCGACCAAGGCACTGCCCCAGGTATCTGCCCCCGTGGCCAAGCCCGATCTGGGCGACCGTCCCGAGCAGCGCGTGCCCATGAGCCGTCTGCGCGCCCGCGTGGCCGAACGCCTGTTGCAATCGCAGTCGACCAACGCCATCCTGACCACGTTCAACGAAGTGAACATGGCGCCGGTAATGGAGATGCGCAAGAAGTTCCAGGATGCGTTCACCAAGGAGCACGGCGTCAAGATCGGGTTCATGAGCTTCTTTGTGAAGGCCGCCGTGCATGCCCTCAAGAAGTTCCCGGTGATCAATGCCTCGGTTGATGGCAACGATATCGTGTACCACGGTTATTTCGATATCGGTATTGCCGTGGGCTCTCCCCGTGGGCTGGTGGTGCCCATCCTGCGCAACGCCGACCAGATGAGCTTTGCCGACATCGAGAAGAAGATCGCCGAATTCGGCCAGAAGGCCAAGGACGGCAAGCTGGGCATCGAAGAAATGACCGGCGGCACCTTCTCCATCAGCAACGGCGGCACGTTCGGCTCCATGCTGTCCACGCCCATCATCAACCCGCCGCAGTCGGCCATCCTGGGCGTGCACGCCACCAAGGACCGTGCCGTGGTGGAAAACGGCCAGATCGTCATCCGTCCGATGAACTACCTGGCCATGTCGTACGACCACCGCATCATCGACGGCCGCGAAGCCGTGCTGGCCCTGGTGGCCATGAAGGATGCGCTGGAAGATCCGTCGCGCCTGCTGTTCGACATCTGAGCCACCTTGTGGCCTGACCCACCCGCGCAGCGCCTCGGCACCACTGCGCCTGGTGGGTTTTTTCACCCCATTGAACGAGGTTTCCCATGAGCAAACAATTCGACGTCATCGTCATCGGCGGCGGTCCCGGCGGCTATATTGGCGCCATTCGTGCCGCCCAGCTCGGCTTCAGCGTAGCCTGCATTGACGAGTGGAAGAACGACAAGGGTGGTCCCGCACCCGGCGGCACCTGCACCAACGTGGGCTGCATTCCCTCCAAGGCGCTGTTGCAGTCGTCCGAACATTTCGAGCATGCCAACAAGCATTTCGCCGACCATGGCATCACCGCCACGGGGGTGAAGATGGACGTGGCCAAGATGGTCGGCCGCAAGGATGCGGTGGTCAAGCAGAACAACGACGGCATTCTGTACCTGTTCAAGAAGAACAAGGTCAGCTTCTTCCATGGCCGAGGCTCTTTCGTACGCGCGGTCGAAGGCGGCTATGAGATCAAGGTGGCCGGCAGCACCGAAGAATCCCTGGTCGGCAAGCAGATCATCGTGGCCACGGGCTCGAATGCCCGCGCGCTGCCGGGCGTGGCGTTTGATGAAGAGAACATTCTGTCCAACGACGGCGCCCTGCGCATTGGTGCGGTGCCGAAGAAGCTGGGTGTGATCGGTTCGGGCGTGATCGGGCTGGAGATGGGCTCGGTCTGGCGGCGCCTGGGCGCCGACGTGACCATTCTGGAGGGGCTGTCCACCTTCCTGGGCGCGGTGGATGAGCAGATTGCCAAGGAAGCCAAGAAAGCCTTTGACAAACAGGGCCTGAAGGTCGAACTGGGTGTGAAGATTGGCGATATCAAGACCGGCAAAAAGGGCGTGAACGTTGCCTACACCAACGCCAAGGGCGAGGCGGTGAGCCTGGACGTGGACAAGCTCATCGTGTCGATCGGCCGCGTACCCAACACGGTCGGCCTGAACCATGAGGCCGTGGGTTTGCAGCTGGATGAGCGCGGCGCCATCGTCGTCGATGCCGATTGCAGGACCAACCTGCCGGGCGTCTGGGCGGTGGGCGATGTGGTGCGCGGCCCCATGCTGGCCCACAAGGCCGAGGAAGAGGGCGTGGCCGTGGCCGAGCGCATTGCGGGCCAACACGGGCATGTCAACTTCAACACCATTCCCTGGGTGATCTACACCAGCCCCGAAATCGCCTGGGTGGGACGCACCGAGCAGCAGCTCAAGCAGGACGGCGTGCAGTACAAGGCGGGCACGTTCCCCTTCCTGGCCAATGGCCGTGCACGCGCCCTGGGCGACACTACCGGCATGGTCAAATTCCTGGCCGACGCCGTGACGGACGAAATTCTGGGTGTGCACATCGTCGGCCCCATGGCCAGCGAGCTGATTGCCGAGGCCGTCGTGGCCATGGAATTCAAGGCCAGCAGCGAGGATATCGCCCGCATCTGCCATGCCCACCCGTCGCTCTCCGAGTCCATGAAAGAGGCAGCGCTGGCGGTGGACAAACGCACCTTGAATTTTTAAGCGTTGTCATTTTTCATGAAATATGGCTCTAGCGCTTACCTGGTAAGCGCTAGTAGCTATTTTATTTATAGCGTGGAGGGGTGCCTTTGTCCTCGTCAGTAATCCAGGCCTACGAGGCCGAACTGGCCAGCAAGGGTTTTCAGAGCGACCCCGCCCAGTTGCGCGCAGTGCAGGCCCTGCAGCGCTGTGCCGACGAGTGGGCGGTCTACAAGACGAAACGTTCCAGCGCCCTGAAAAAGCTGATCAACCGGCCTGACATTCCGCGCGGGGTGTACATGTATGGCGGAGTCGGGCGTGGAAAGAGCTTTCTCATGGACTGCTTCTTCAACGCCGTACCGCTCAAACGCAAGGTACGCTTGCACTTCCATGAATTCATGCGTGAGGTGCACCGTGAGCTGGCGGGCCTGCAGGGCACGGCGAACCCGCTGGATGTGCTGGGTGCAAGAATCGCCAAGCGCTACAAGCTGATCTGCTTCGATGAATTCCACGTGGCCGACATCACCGATGCCATGATCCTGCACCGTCTGCTGGCGGCGTTGTTCGAGAATGGCGTGGGCTTTGTCACCACCTCCAATTTTCAGCCCGACGGCCTGTACCCTGATGGCCTGCACCGTGACCGTATCCTGCCTGCGATTGCGCTGCTGAACCAGCGCATGGAAGTCATCAACGTGGACAACGGTACCGATTACCGACGCCGCACGCTGGAACAGGTCAAGCTCTACCACACCCCGCTGGGGCCGCAGGCCGATGCCGAGATGGCGCACGCCTTTGATCAGCTCGCCGAGATGCACGACGAAGATCCGGTGCTGCACATTGAGGCCCGCGAAATCATGGCGCGGCGCAAGGCGGGTGGCGTGGTGTGGTTTGACTTTCGCACCCTGTGCGGTGGGCCACGCTCGCAGAATGACTATCTGGAAATTGCAACGCAGTTCCATACGGTACTGCTCTCGGACGTCCCACACATGCCTGTCAGCATGGCTTCGCCGGCGCGGCGCTTTACCTGGCTGATCGATGTGTTGTACGACCGGCGCGTCAAGCTCATTCTCTCGGCTGCAGTGCCTCCCGAGCAGCTCTATACCGAAGGCCCTCTGGTGCACGAGTTTCCGCGCACTGTCTCTCGCCTCAATGAAATGCAGTCCCGAGAGTTTCTCGCGCTGGAGCGGCGCATGGTGGATACGGGGTTGACATGAAGCGGCTGCTCTCCATGGTGTGTCTCGCCGCCAGTCTGGTGGCAATGGCAGCCGGGGCCCAGGTGCAGCAGGAAAGGCCGCTCGGGGCATCGGCACCTGCAGAGCAGGAGGCCCATGCGCGCGCTGCCGGGCGTGAAGCCGTGCGCAAGGAGCGCGAAGCCATTGCCCGGTCATTGCGGCAGGCGGAGGCAGGCTGCTATCAGCGCTTTGCCGTGGAAGATTGCCTGCGTGATGCGCGGCGCCGTGCGCGCGATGCGCAGGCCACGCTGCGCCAGCGCGAGGCGGTGTGGGACGAAGCCGAACGCCAGGAACGTGCCGCCCGGCGCCAGCAGGACATCCAGCAGCGCCAGAATGAACGTGCCGTTCCGGCGCCGGTGCGGCCTGCTGCGCCCCGGGGCCGCCTTGATCCTGAGGCGGATCAGGCCAAGGCAGCACAGCGTGCCGACCACCTGGTGCAAAAGCAGGAGGATGCACGCAAAGCCCAGGCGCAACGCCGTCAGGCAGTGCAGCAGCAGGCCGCCCAGGCGCGCGCGCGCCACACCGAAAGAGTGCAAGCCGCTGCGGCACGCAAGGCGCGCCTACAGCAGCGCCAGGCGGAGGATGCAGCAAAGGGGAAAAAACCGGCAGCCCCCCTGCCCCCCTGAGCGACAGTCGCCCCGGGCGCAGGGCCGCACCGAAGATCAGGCTTTTGCCGCAGGTGTGCCGAGGGGAGGCACCAACGGCGCAACTTTTTTCTCTTCCTGCAGGGCTTCGATCTTCACGATCACGAGTGACAGGTTGTCGCCGCCCCCGCGGGCGCGGATGCGTGCCTTTTCGATCAGGAACTCGGTCGCTTCACGGGGGGTGAGGGAGTCCACCACGGAGCCCAACTCGGTGGGCGAGAAATAGTGCCAGACACCATCGCTGCAGGCCAGCAGCACATCGCCCGGATGCAACTGGTGAATCATGTGGGTGGTGATGGGTGGGTCGCTCTCGGTCCCCAAGCAGCCCACCAGAATATTGGAATGCGGGTGGTTGTTGGCCTCGGCCTCCGTAATCTCGCCGCGGTCCACCAGCGCCTGCACGTAGGAATGATCGCTGGTGCGGTGCATCATGCGGCCGTTCTGGAAATGGTAGATGCGCGAGTCGCCCGCGTGGGCCCAGTGGCAGTCCCCCCGTGGATTGATCAGGAAAGCGGTGATGGTGCTGTGGGGTTCCTGCTCCGATGTGATGGCAGTGAGCCGGATGACGATGTGCGCTTCCTGCACCAGCGTCTTGAGCATGGCCACTGCATCATCGGTATCGGGAGAATAGCGTTCGAACAACTGGCGCGCGGTCAGCATGACCTGGTCAGAGGCCTTGCGCCCCCCGCTGCGCCCCCCCATGCCATCGGCCAGCACTGCAAGAACGCAGCCGTTGTAGCGTGGATGCGAGAGCAGGGCGACCTGATCCTGCTGGTATTCCCGGTCACCTTTGTGGATGCCGGTCGAGGCGCTGAGGCGAATCGGTTTGGACATGCCGTTGATTGTGGAGGAGACGCGAGGCGCCGGAGATGGGACAGATCATCGGAGCGCGTATTATCCAGCGCTGTGTGGCGTTTTTACCATGCCGCAATGCCCCCAGGGGCCCCACTGCCTTGGATTTTCCGCCCCCACCCACCCCAAGCCACCCTGCCTCGCTTGCCCTGAGCGTCGAGCGTGCCTTTGCGCCCGAGGGCGCGCTGTCGCGCACCGAGACCGATTTTCGTCCCCGGCCTGGCCAGTTGCGCATGGCGCTCGCGGTGGCGCGTACGGTAGAGCAGGGCGGGGTGCTGGTGGTCGAAGCGGGCACGGGTGTCGGAAAGACCTTTTCCTATCTGGTGCCCGCGTTGCTCAGCGGTGAGCGGGTGCTGCTTTCTACGGCCACCAAGGCACTGCAAGACCAGTTGTATGCGCGCGATCTGCCGCGCCTGGTGCAGGCCCTGGGCCTGCCCGTGCGTACGGCCTTGCTCAAGGGGCGTGGCAGCTACCTGTGTCTGCACCGCTTGGAACAGGCGCGCCAGGGCAGTGCGGCCCACGACGGCAGTGTGGCGCAGACGCTGGCCCGCATCGAACAGTGGGCCCAGACTACCCGCTCGGGAGACCTGGCCGAATTGCCCGCGCTGGATGAACGGTCGGCGGCCATTCCGCTGGCCACGTCAACGCGCGAGAATTGTCTGGGGTCGCAATGTCCGCAGTTTCGGCAGTGCCATGTGCTCCAGGCACGGCGCGAAGCACTGGAAGCCGACATCGTGGTGATCAACCACCACCTTTTCTTCGCAGATATTGCAGTGCGGGAATCCGGGGTCACCGAATTGCTGCCGACGGTGCGCGTGGTGGTGTTCGATGAAGCCCACCAACTCAACGAGACCGGCGTCCTCTTTCTGGGCCGGCAGCTTGGCACCGGGCAATTGCTGGATTTTGCGCGGGACTTGCTGGCAGTGGGCATGCAGCGCGCGCGCGGCATGGCCGACTGGCAGGGCTTGGGCGCGCACATGGAACGTGCGGCGCGTGACTTGCGTCTGCTGTCCGACAAGGTTTGGCCTGCCGCCCGACTGCCCTGGGATGGCGAGATACCGGAGGGCTTTTCAGCCACCGCCTGGCAGGCTGCGTTGGCCCAGGTGGCGCAAGCCTGTCGCCAGGCGCTCCAGTCGCTGGAGGTGGTGTGCGAAATGGCGCCCGATTTTGGCCGTCTACAGGAGCGCGGCATGGCCATCCTGACCAGCCTGGAGCAGTTTACCGGGCCGTGCGCGCCGGATGCGGTGCGCTGGGTGGACGCCGGTACCCAGTTGCAGTTGGTGGAGGCGCCTCTCGATATTGCCGTGTCGATGCGCGCCCGGCTGCATGGGGCTCTGGCGATGGGGGATAGCGCCGAGGCGGGGAGCAGCCCGCCAGAGGGCGCGGAGCGGGAGCGTGCCTGGATC
The DNA here is from genome assembly GCA_026647025.1 of Giesbergeria sp. GTDB lineage: Bacteria > Pseudomonadota > Gammaproteobacteria > Burkholderiales > Burkholderiaceae_C > Simplicispira. Next base: position 748 of record JAPKHH010000066.1, on the reverse strand, counting down.
TTCACCTCGGCCACGCTGGGTACGGACCCGCAGCTGCGCTGGTTCACCGGGCCCTGTGGTCTGCAGGGTGCAGAAATACTGCGTGTGGAGAGTCCTTTTGACTACGCGGTCCAGGCTGCGGTGTACGTGCCGCAGAACCTGCCACCCCCTTCCGACCCTGGACACAGCGCGCAGCTTGCCCAGCTGGCGGGGGATGCCGCAGAACGGCTGGGAGGGCGCACCCTGGTGCTGACCACCACGCTCAAGGCCTTGCGCCTGGTGGGTGGCCTTCTGCAGGCCCGGTTTGCCGGTGATGCGGCAGGGCTGGAGGTGCTGGTGCAAGGACAAGGCGCCAAACGCCGATTGATGGAGCGGTTTCGCGCGGGCGACAGCCATGGGCAGGCGGGCTGCATTCTGGTGGCGTCAGCTTCGTTCTGGGAAGGGTTTGACGTTCCAGGCGAGGCGTTGCAACTGGTGGTGATCGACAAACTGCCTTTTCCGCCGCCGGATGACCCTTTGGTCAAGGCGCGGTCGCACCGTATCGAGCAGGCGGGGCGCCGCGCTTTCAAGGACTACGCGTTGCCCGAGGCCGCTGTAGCGCTGCGGCAAGGAGCCGGCCGTCTGATCCGGCATGAATCGGATGCCGGTGTGCTCGTCATCGGTGATACGCGGTTGGTGACCAAGGGCTATGGCCGCCAATTGCTGGCGGCCCTGCCTTCCATGCGCCGGTTGCAGTCCGAGCCAGAGTTTCTGGAAGCGCTGGATGCGC
>JAPKHH010000065.1:0-19306 GCA_026647025.1 Giesbergeria sp. | reverse complement strand
GGGAATCCGTCCCGCGCACTTCGTTTTCATAGAGCGGAATGGTCGAGCGCACCATGCCCTCGAACTTCTGCCACACGTCGTCCATGTAGCGGTCCTGCATCGCCACACGGTTTTTCACAAAGTCCGGAGCCTTGTCGCTCACCTGTGCCTGGTCAATCAGCATGTTGACGATCACGCCGCCGACCGGGATGCCGAAATCGTGGAACCAGCCGATGAAGCGCGTGATGACCGCGATGGGCAATGCCTCCGCCAGCGTCACGAAGAAGAACGCGGTCAGTTCGTCGTTGGTGAGCAGTTTTTGCGCCTGTCCCATGCGGTCGCGGAACGAGACGAGATAATCCATTAGTGGGTCGGCTTCCTTTTTCTTGGTGAAGGAAAGCAGTTCGCGCAGGGTGCGCGCCTCCTCGCGGCTCTTCAACATTTTATTGACCCACAGCGAATACACCTTGGACATCCCCAGCAGGCGGCGCGCGTTGGCGGTCGGCGCGGTGTCGAAGACGTACACGTCGTACTCGTCGCGCAGCATCAGGTCCACCATGTTCTCGAACATGGCGGATTCTTCGAAAGCGGGGTTCATCGTCGCCGATTCAACGAAGTCCTCCGCCTTGGTGCGTTTGAACGCCGCGAACATCGCGATGGTCGGCTGCGCGGCGTACTTTGTTGCGCAGCAAAACCCCATTATCCAGCCGCGCCGCGCCGCTCCAGCGTGAACGGCGGCAGCCCCTTGAGCAGGCGTTGGCCGTAGCTGGTGCGGGTCAGGCGCTTGTCGTAGCAATACACATGCGCCTGGTCTTCTTCGGTGCGGATGGCGCGGCCCGCCCATTGCGCCAGGCGGATGGCGGTGGCGGGCACCACCAGTTCGCTGAAGGGGTCGCGCCCCACGGCGCGCAGCCATTCGGCGCGGGCTTCGCCCACGGGGTCGTCGGGCGGGGCAAAGGGCAGCTTGGTGATGAACACCGATTCGCACAGGCGTCCGGGCAGATCCAGCCCCTCGCCGAACGACTGCATGCCGAAGATGATGGATGGCTCGCCCGCCGCCACGCGCCCACGGTGGCGCGCCAGAAGCTGTGTGCGTGGCAGCTGGTTTTGTACCAGTACCACGCTGCGCATGACCGTGGCCAGCGCGTCGACGGCGCAGCGCATCTGCTCGCGCGAGGTGAACAGCACCAGCGCGCCGTATTGCACGCGCGCCAGGTCGTTGAGCAGCGCATCGACCATCTCGGCGTTGAATTCGGCGGCGTTCTTGGGGTCGGCCCGTGTTTCGGCGGCGATCAGGGTGCCCTGGGCCGCGTAGTTGAACGGGCTGGGCACTTCCAGGGCGGTTGCAGATTCGTCGCCGTGCAGCCCCGATTCGCGCAGAAAGAAGTCGAAACTGCCGCAACTGGTGAGCGTGGCCGAGGTCAGCACCGCGCCGCGCACGCTGCTCCACAGGTGGCTGCGCAGCGTGCTGCCCGGCAGGATGGGGCTGGCGTGGGCGCGCACCAGGATGAAGTCGCCGTCCACCTCCAGCGTGAACCATTTGGCATTGGGCACAAAGCTGCGCGCTTCTTCTGCGGGGGCCTCCTGCAGCAGCAGTTGTGCCGTGGCGTGCACCTCTTCAAGCCGGGGCGCCAGCATGCCGATCTGCGCATACAGCTGCGACAGGCGGCGTGCCTCGTCGGGCTTGTCGCGCATCTCGGCGCGCAGTGCCTTGGAGATGGCGCGCAGGCTGTCCAGAAAACCCGCCGCGTGGTGCGCGAGCTGGCCCAGGGGCTCGATCAGCGCCTCGGGCAGTTCGCCGCGCGGCACGCGCGCACGCGCCGGGCCCCAGGCCCCTGGTTGGCTGCGCAGCGCCGGGCCGTACAGGTCCATCACCAGGCGCTCGAGGTCTTGCAGGGTCTGGCGCAATTGGCTGGACTGGCGCGGAATGTCGGCCACCTCGCTCACCTCCACCAGCGTGCCAATGCGCAGTGCGCGGCTGGCCAGGCGGTCGATCCAGCCCAGGCGGCTCAGGTTGGCGCTGCAGGCAAATTGTTCCAGCGCGGTGGCGGGCAGGTGGTGCGCCTCGTCGAGCACCAGCAGGCAGTTGTCCAGCTCGGGCAGCACGCGTGCGCCCAGGGTGGACAGCAGCAGGTCGTGGTTGGCCACGATCACCTGTGCGCCCACCAGCTCCTTGCGCTTGTCGTAGTAGACGCACTGGCTGAACGCCGGGCAGTGGCGCCCGGTGCACGAGGCGCCTTCGGCCGCCACGGGGCTCCACACCTCGGGCTCGGGCGGGGTGTCCAGGCTGTCGCGGTCGCCGTCCCAGGCGCCCTGCGCCAGGGTCTGCGCCATGCTGGCGTAGAACTGCATGCGCGCCTCGGTCTCCTGGTGCGAGCGCCGGGGCCGCGCGCTGGCGGCCTCCTCGGGGAACAGGTCGTCGTCCTCGGGGTCGCCGTCGGCCTCGCCCGTACCGGCCAGGCGTTCAAGCTTGAGCTTGCACACATAGCGCCCGCGCCCCTTGGCCAGCGCGAACTTGAAGGGCTGCTCCATCTGCGCCGCCAACGCGGGCAGGTCCTTGTTCACCAGTTGTTCCTGCAGCGCCACGGTGGCAGTAGAGATCAGCACCCGCGTGCCGCGCGCCAGCGCGATGGAGATGGCCGGCGCGCAGTAGGCCAGCGACTTGCCCACGCCCGTGCCCGCCTGGATGACGGCAATGGCGCGCGTGGACTCGCCCTCTTCTTCGTCCACCTTGCCCAGCTGCGCCTGGCTGAAGGTGCGCGCCACCTGCTCCGCCATGCTGCGTTGCCCCGTACGGCCACGGAAGCCCTCGGTGGACTGGACCACCGCATCAAACGCCTGCAGGGCCGCCTGGGCCCACTCTGTAGAAGACATAGGGGAGGGAGTGTGGCACAGGGGAGGGGCAAAGAGAACTGCACATAAAAATGGCTTGTACCGCTTTATGGGCAAGCGCTATAAGCTATATATTTAATAGCAAATGGGTGGTGCGTGCACCGAGGGCTTGGTTCTTTCTATTTCGACATCGCAGGGTTGCATGATACTGATAATATAAACAGTATTCCACCGGGCCTTGGAGGGCATGCCGCCTTTCATGGCTGAGCGCTTTGCCTCGAATCCATTCCTCTTAAGGCGTCTGGTATGAAAGTCCTGCCTACCCAGTTCGACGGCTACGTTGTTCGCCGCGTGTACGACGAAGGTACAGAAACGTGGTGGTTTTCTGTGATCGATGTTGTGCAAGTGTTGACTGACAGCACCAACGCCAATCGGTATTGGTCTGATTTGAAACGCAAGTTGGCGCAGGAGGCTGGCTCAGAGCAAGCTTACGAGAAAGTCGTAAGGTTGAAATTGACCGCGCCTGACGGCAAGCAGCGAGAAACCGATTGCGCCACCGCCGAAACCCTGCTGCGCATCGTCCAATCCGTCCCCAGCCCCAAGGCCGAGCCCATCAAGCTCTGGCTGGCCAAGGTGGGCTACGAGCGCATGCAGGAGATGGCTGACCCCGCACTGTCACTTGACCGAGCTGTCCACCCGCCAGATCGCCGAGAGCGCAGAGGCCACCGGCATGGCGCAAAACAAGTCTGCCGCCCACACCGGCGGGCGCATTGCCCGCCAGGCACGCAACCAGTTGGAAAGCCAGACAGGCAAATCGTTAGTGACAGGGGCCAATTACCTGTCACCGGTTGCACCCCCGGTTGAAAGTGCGGAACAACCCGTGAAGGGGATCAAAGCCGTCAAGGCTGTCAAAGCGCCCAAGAAGCCATGACACGTGTGTCGCACTCCCCACCTGGGCCTCACCGCAACCGCTCCAGCAGCTCCAGCGTCGGATACCCGTCGGCAGGCAGGTTCAGGCTGCGCTGGTAGGCGCGAACGCCGCTGCGTGTGGCGGGGCCCATGGTGCCGTCGGGTGTGCCGCTTTCGAACCCACGGGCGTTCAGGGCGGTTTGCAGGGCCAGCAACTGGCTGCGGGTCAGGGCCTGCAGATCGCGCGGCCACGGGGTTTGCACGGCCGCGCCGCCGGCCAGTTGCTGGGCGAGCAGGCCCACGCCCAGGGCATAGCTGGTGGAGTTGTTGTAGCGCAGGAGGGTGCGAAAGTTGGGCCCCACCAGGAAGGCGGGCCCGCGTGCGCCGGCCGGTAGAAAGAGGGTGCTGTCGGTCAAGGGGGGCAGGGGCGTGCCGTCCATGGTTTGCACGCCTTCGGCGGCCCAGGCGGCGGCGGTTTGCTGCAGATCGCCATCGGCCCGGGCGTAGTCGAAGCCGGTGGGCAAACGCACCTCCAGGCCCCAGGGTTGGTCGCGCTGCCAACCGGAGCGCGCCAAAAAGTTGGCGGTGGAGGCGATGACATCAGGCAGGCTGCCCCAGATGTCGCGCCGGCCATCGCCATCGGCGTCGACGGCGTAGGCCAGAAAGTTGGAGGGTAAAAACTGGGCTTGCCCCATGGCTCCGGCCCAGGAGCCCAGCATGTCGGCCCGGGCAATGTCACCGCTCTGCAGGATCTGCAGCGCGGCCAGCAACTGGCTGCGCGCCCAGGCTTCGCGCCGTCCTTCAAAGCCCAGCGTGGCCAAGGCGTCGATGGTGGGGATGTCGCCTGTAAAGCTGCCGTAGTTGCTCTCCATGCCCCAGATGGCGACCACAATTTCCAGCGGGACGCCATAGCGCGCAGGCACGGTGCCCACTTCCGGCGGCAGGTTGCGCAACCGGGTCTGGCCACGGCTGACGCGCTGGGGCGAGACGGCGCTGTCGAGGTAGGCCCAGACGGTGCGGGTGAATTCGGGCTGGGCTTTGTCGGATGCGATGACCTGCGGAACAAGTTGCACCTTGTCAAAGGCCTGGTGGAGCGTGGCCTCGGTGATGCCCGCAGCGTGGGCCGATGCGCTGAAATCGGCGACCCAGCGGGCAAAGGGCGTGGCGGGCGGCGCGACAACAGCGACCGGCGCAGGAAGCGCGGGGGCAGACGGATCGCCTGGAGGCGCAGAGGCACAACCACCCAGAACGGCGAGGGCCAGCAAGGCGGGCGCATGCCAGCGGGGCGCGTGCGGCAAGTGAAAGGCGTGTATGTTCATTTCCGCCATTTTCGACGCTTGCTCAAGGCGATCAAGCGCTCCTGGCCGCAGTCGTGGCCCTGCCTCAGCCGCGCTCGCGCAGCGCCCGCTCAATCCGGTGGCGCTGCACCGTGGTCTTGGGCACCTTGAAGGGGAACCAGCTGCGCACGTCCTCTTCGAGCCCGATACCGTGCATGTAGTTGTAGATGGCCTTCTTGAGCGCGCCGCCCAGGGCGTCGTGGTCCACGCCGGTGGGGTCGATGAAGGCCACGTCGTTCCTGGCAAAGTCGCCCGGCGGCAGGGGGGCCAGTTGCACGCCATATTCCGCCGGGTTCTGGCCCACGGGGGAATGCACGGTGCAGGCAAAGCGGTGAAAAAACCCGCTTTGAATGCAGCCGTTGGCAAACAACTGGCGCACGTATTCGAGCGCGTCCACCGTGTCCTGCACGGTCTGGGTGGGAAAGCCGTACATCAGGTACGCATGCACCAGGATGCCCGCGTCGGTGAAAGCCCGGGTCACGCGCGCCACCTGGTCCACCGACACGCCTTTTTTCATGAGCTGCAGCAGCCGGTCTGACGCCACTTCCAGCCCGCCCGAGATGGCAATGCAGCCGCTGTCGGCCATCAGCTCGGCCAGTTCGGGGGTGAAGGTCTTTTCAAACCGCACATTGCCCCACCAGCTGATGCCGGCGTTGCGCGCAATCAGCGCGGTGGCCAGGGTCTTGAGCGCCTTGGGCGGCGCGGCCTCGTCCACGAAGTGAAAGCCCGTCTGCCCGGTCTCGCGCACGATCGCCTCGATGCGGTCGGCCAGCACTTCGGCGCTGGCGCCCTCGTAGCGGCTGATGTAGTCCAGGCTCACGTCGCAAAAGCTGCACTTCTTCCAGTAGCAGCCCTGCGCCACCGTGAGCTTGTTCCAGCGCCCGTCGCTCCACAGCCGGTGCATGGGGTTGAGCATGTCGAGCAGCGACAGGTATTTGTCCAGCGGCAGGCCGTCCCAGGTGGGGGTGCCCACCTCGGCAAAGGCGATATCGGCTTCCACCATGTTGATGTACTGCACCGCGCCCGCGTCGTTCCGCACAAAAGTGCGCACCAGCCGCTGGCGGCCGCGTTCGCCGCGCACATGGTCGAGCAGCGCCAGCAGCGGGCGCTCGCCTGCGTCCAGCGTGACGTAGTCAAAGTAGTCAAACACGCGCGGCTCGGCCAGCGTGCGCAGTTCGGTGTTGACAAAGCCGCCGCCCAGCACCGTGACGACCTGGGGGTGGTGTGCCTTGATGGTCTGTGCAATGCGAAACGCCGCATACACCGAGCCCGGAAAAGGCACCGACAGCAGCACCACATCGGGCGTGTGGCGTGCCATCGATTCGAGCGTGAGTGTGCGCAGCATCTCGTCCACCAGCGTGGGCGGGGCGGCCAGGGCCTGGGCCAGTGGTTCGAACGTGGGCTGGCTGCCCGCCAGCGATTCGGCGTAGCGCACAAATTCAAAGCGTTCGTCCACCGCGTCGCGCAGCACATCGGCCAGGTCGTTCAGGTACAGCGTGGCCAGGTGCTTGGCCTTGTCGTGCAGGCCGAGCGCGCCAAAAGCCCAGCCCAGCGGGTCGCCGCCTTCGTCGTCGACATACACATCGAGCGTGGCAAAACGCGGCCCCTCGGGCAAGAAGTGGCGGCCTGTAATGCGGTGCGCCAGCGTGCTGTCGCGCCCCTGCAAGAAGGCAATGGCGGGGCCGATGGTGGCCAGATACCGGTCTTGCTGCGCGGCAAAGCTCTGCACCGCCGGGCTTCGCTTTTTGGCGGGCATCGCATCCACCCTGGCGGCCACGGCGCGCAGCCCTTCGGGCGAGAGCAGGCGCAGCACCAGCGCCAGCGCCAGGTCCTCCTGCGCCGCCGCAACGCCGCGCGAGCGCAGAAAGCCCGTGAGGTAGGCGGTAGAGGGGTACGGTGTGTTGAGCTGCGTCATCGGGGGGATGACGGACAGGACGTGAAGCGGTGGGACGGACATGGCGGGGGCGGACAGTGCGATGCAGTGCCGCCTTGGGGAGATCGTGGAAGGGGCTGATTATCCCGCTGCCGCCTTTTGCTGGCCTGCGGAGGCTTCGGCCAATAACGATGGTTGTTCGGGCTGCGTCATGGCGGCAAGTGTCTGGCCAGCTTGCCCACGGTGCGCGCCGCTGCCGTGATCTCCGGCTCGCCAAAACCCGCGTAGCCGAACAGCCAGCCGCGCCGCTGCGACTCCATCGCGTAGCGCGACAGCGGCGCCAGCATCACGCCCGCAGCCAGGGCTTTGCGGGCCAGGGTTTCGTCGTCGCTGCCTGGTGCGACCTCGTGCAGCAGGTGCATGCCCCGGTTGCTGGCGGGCAACTGCCATGCGCCGTCGCTGGCGTCGGCCAGCGCGGTGCGCAGCGTGTGCTGGCGGGCCCGGTACAGCTCGCGCATCTGGCGCAAGTGGCGCAGCAGGTGTCCCTCGGCAATGAAGCGCGCCAGCACGGCCTGCGCATCGCCCGGTGCATGCCGGTCGGTGATGGCGCGTGCCATGGCAAAGGCCTCCACCAGCGCGGGGGGCACCACCACAAAACCCAGGCGCAGACCGGGGTGCAGCGTTTTGGAGAACGTGCCCACGTACAGCACACGCTCTGACCCCGGCAGGCTGCACAGCGCAGGCACCCGCTGGGCCTTACCGTCGGACGCGCCGTACTGGAATTCGCCGTCGTAGTCGTCTTCCACCACCCAGGCATCGTGCGTGCGCGCCCACTGCAGCAGGGCCTGCCGCCGCGCCAGGCCCATGCACACGCCGGTGGGGAACTGGTGCGTGGGCGTGACCACGGCCATGCGCGCATGCGGCCACTGCGCTGCAGCAGTGTCGATGCGCAAGCCGTCTCCATCCATCTCCACCGGCCGCGCCAGCGCGCCGTGGCCCAGCAGGCTGGCGCGGATGCCGGGGTAGCCGGGGTCTTCCACCAGCACTTCGTCGCCCACGTCCAGCAGCAGCCGCGCAATCAGGTCAATGCCCTGCTGCGAGCCCGAGCACACCACCACCTGCGCCGCGTCGCAGCGGATGCCGCGTGACGCCCACAGCCATTGCGCCACGGCCTGGCGCAGATCGGGGTCACCTGCCGGGTCCAGGTACTGCGCGCGCTGCATGCGCTGGGCTGCGCTGGCCTGGCGGGCCAGCCGGTCCCACAGCGCAAACGGAAAAGTGGCCATCTCGGGCGCCCCGATGCGAAACGCCCTGGCCGCCGCCAGCGGTGGGCGCCAGCGCCCGGCCGTGTCGGCGATCAGCTGCCCCCGGCGCGACAGGCCCCGGGGCGGCGCCACCAGGCTTTGCGCAGTGGCCAGGGTGGCTACCACCGCCTGCGACACATAGGTGCCGTCGCCCACGCGCGCCTCCACATAGCCCTCGGCCTGCAGGCGCTGCACGGCCCACAGCACGGTGTTGCGCGATACACCCAGGCTGGCCGCATGTTCGCGCGACGGCGGCAGCCGCGTACCGGCGAGCAGGCTGCCCTGCTCGATGGCGCGGCGCAATTGTTCGTACACCTGTTGGCGCAGGGTGGTGAAGGGGGTTCGATTGGTTCCAGGGTTCGCCACGAATTGGCCCTTTGAGTGTGGCCATATGACCATAAACTGAAGGACCATTGTAGAAACCCCCACCCCTGCGGAGCAAAGTCCCCATGGCCCAACACCTCGCCACCATCGATTGGCAACGCGGCAGCGACGATTTTCTGGACAAGCGCTACCACCGCGCCCACACCTGGCGGTTCGACGGCGGTGCCACGGTGGCCGCATCGTCGTCGCCCCATGTGGTGCCGCTGCCGTACTCCGATGCCGCGGCGGTGGACCCCGAAGAAGCCTATGTCGCCGCGCTGTCGAGCTGCCACATGTTGTGGTTCATGGACTTCGCCAGCCGGGCGGGCTATCGGCTCAACCGCTACACCGACGCGGCCGTGGGCACCATGGCCAAGAACGCAGAGGGCCAGCTGGTGGTCACCCATGTGCAGCTGAGGCCCGTCACGCGCTTTGACGCGGCGCACGCGCCCAGCGCTGTCCAGCTGGACGACCTGCACCACCGCGCCCACACATCGTGTTTTCTGGCCAACTCGGTCAAGACGCAGATCGACTGCGCCCCGGTGCTGGAAGTGGAAGGGGGCTGACATGGCCAACCCCAACCGGCAGTTTCAGGTGGCCGATGCCGCCGCCCAGCAAGCCCTGGTACGTGCCCAGCCTTTGGCCACGCTGGTCATTGCGCACGAAGGTGCGTTGCACGTCAATCACATCCCGCTGTACCTGGACCCGGCGCGCGGCCCGCAGGGCACGCTCATCGGCCATGTCGCGCGCGCCAACGCGCTGTGGCCGCTGTTGCCCCAGCAGGCGGTGGCGGTGTTCCATGGCCCGCAGGCCTATGTGTCGCCCTCGTGGTACCCGTCCAAGGCCCTGGACGGCAAGCAGGTGCCCACCTGGAACTACGCCGCCGTGCATGCCCATGGCACGCTGAGCGCCTTCGACGATCCCGGGCGCCTGCGCGCCGTGCTGGAGACGCTGACCGAACAGCACGAGGCCCACCGCCCCGACCCCTGGCGCGTGGACGACGCACCGCCCGACTACATCGACAAGCTGCTGCGCGCCATCGTGGGCATCGAGCTGGCGGTGGAGCGCTGGGAAGGCCTCTGGAAAGTGAGCCAGAACCGCACCGACACCGACCGGGCGGGCGTGGTGCAGGGCCTGCGGGCCGAGGGCGTGCCCGGCGCGCAGGCCATGGCCGATCTGATGCTGTCCACCGAGTGAGGTTGCCCATGCAGTCCCCTGTCCGCATCCGTCCCATTGCCCGCCCAGACCACGCCGAATGGCGCGTGCTCTGGGACGGCTACAACGCTTTCTATGGACGGGAAGGCCCCACCGCGCTACCCGGATCCGTCACACAAGCCACCTGGGAGCGGTTCTTCAACGAGAACGAGCCCGTGCATGCCTTCGTGGCCGAGCAGGATGACAAGGTCATCGGCCTGGTGCACTACCTTTTCCACCGCAGCACGACCCGCCTGAACGATGTCTGCTACTTGCAAGACCTGTTCACCGCAGGCCACCTGCGCGGGCGCGGCGTGGGCCGCCTGCTCATCCAGGCCGTCTACGACGCAGCCAAGGCCCGCGACAGCCGCCGCGTGTATTGGCTGACGGGTACCGGGAATGCGACCGCACAGGCGTTGTACGACAAGCTCGCCGAGCGCCTCGGCGTCTTTGTATATGCCCACGAGTTTTAATGGTCTGGCAGGTTGCTACTAAAAATATAGCTATCAGCGCTTGATGTATAAGCGCTGGAGGCCATTTTCATTCCAAATCTTCCACCCGCAGCGCCACCACCGGCCCCACCACGGCGGGGTGCGCGCCCAGGGCGTGCACGGCCAGGTCCACGGGGCCCTGCTCCACGGCGTCGGTCAGCACCAGCACCTGCGGGCCTGCCGCTGCATCGGCCGCCAGTGCCACGCACCGCACCGGCACCTGCTGCGCAGTCAGCCAGGCGCCCACGGCCTCGATCTGCCGGGCGGCCTGCACGGGCACACGCAGGTAGTGGCGCGTGCGCACGGCTGCGCGCGGCAGCACGGCCAACGATTCGTCCACCGCATGGGCGTGAAAGCCCAGGTGCGGCACCCGCTGCGCGGCACAGGTGCCATCGAGCCGCGCCACGTCCACCAGATCGGCAATCACGGCCGAGGCTGTTTGCTCTGACCCTGCGCCCGCCCCGTAGTACATCGTCACGCCCGCTGCGTCGCCCTTGACCAGAATGCCGTTCATGGAGCCGTTCACCTGCGCCAGCAGGTGCGCGGCCGACACCAGCGCGGGCTGCACGCGCAGTTCCACCCCGCCCTCGCGCCGCTTGGCGACGCCGAGCAGCTTGATGCGAAAGCCCAGCTGCTCCGCGCAGGCCACGTCCAGCCCTTGCAGCGCGGCGATGCCCTCCACTTGCGCGTCGGCAAAGCGCACCGGCATGCCAAAGGCGTTGGCCGCCAGCAGCGCGATCTTGTGCGCGGCGTCGGTGCCCTCGATGTCGAAGGACGGGTCCGCCTCGGCGTAGCCCAGCGCCTGCGCTTGCGCGAGCGCCTCGGCGAAGCCCACGCCCTCGTCACGCATCTTGCTCAGGATGAAATTGGTGGTGCCGTTGATGATGCCCGCCACCCACTCGATGCGGTTGGCCGTCAGGCCCTCGCGCAGCGCCTTCACGATAGGGATACTCACCGCCACCGCGCCCTCGTAGGCCACGGCCACGCCACGTGCGCGGGCGGCGGCAAAGATCTCGCTGCCGTGCACCGCCAGCAGCGCCTTGTTGGCCGTGACCACATGTTTGCCAGCGGCAATGGCCGCCAGCACCCATTCGCGCGCCGGGCCCGTGCCGCCTGCGGCTTCCACGACCACATCCACCTCAGGGTGCGTGGCCACCTGCATCGGGTCGTTCGTCAGCGCCACATCGGCGCCCACCACTGTCACGGCGCGGGCCAGATTGCGCGCCGCCACCACCACCACTTCGATGCCCCGCCCTGCGCGGCCCACGATCAGCGCCTGGTTGCGCGCCAGCACGCGGAACGTGCCCGCGCCCACAGTGCCAATGCCGATCAGGCCCACGCGCAGGGGGCGCATGGCGACAGCGGCTTGGAACGACGGTGCTTCGAGGGACTGGACGGGATCGCGGTACATGGACTTCTCCGGCTAACGAACAAACAAAAAAACCAGCTGCCAGAGCTGGGTTTCATTCATTCGTCTTGGGGGAGAAGAGAGCGATCACCAGGTGGCTGCCGAAACGGCCACCTGCGCGTGCTCAGGTGGCCGCGTTGGTCATGGTGGTAATCATTCGTGCCCCCATCGCCCGCGTGCAGGCGGGCAGCATCATGCAACCCATGGGGGCGGCAACGGATGCGGATTGGAACGGGCGGTACGACATGAAGCGGCCAGTGTACCTGAAGCTCACAGCGCGTCGTACTTGCGGCTGTGGCCCCGCGCCAGGTCCACGGGGTACTTCTGCGCGTTGAGAAGCAGCTTGGCCTGGGCCGCGTCCATGAGGTCGATGCCCAGCACCGTGGAGAGCTGCACCAGGTACAGCAGCACGTCGGCCATCTCGTGGGCCACGGCCTGCTTCTGCTCGGACGCGAGCTGGCGACTCTGGTCCTCGGTGAGCCACTGGAAATGCTCCAGCAGTTCCCCGGCCTCAACGATGAGTGCGCTGGCCAGGTTCTTGGGCGAATGGAACGGGCCCCAGTCGCGCGCATCGGCAAACTGCTGCAGCTGGCGGGCCAGGGAGGTGAGATTGTCTGCGGTGTTCAGGTCTGTCATGCCTCTGACTGTAGCCATTGGCGCAGGCGGCCTATGATGGACCGCATGACCAAGCCCCCATCGCCGCTGGACGGCAACGCCACCCGCCACCTGCGCATCACCGGCCGCGTGCAGGGTGTGGGCTACCGCTGGAACATGGCGCAGGAAGCGCAGCGCCTGGGCCTGGCGGGTTGGGTGCGCAACCGTGCGGACGGTAGCGTGGAGGCGCTGGCGCATGGCGCAGCGCCAGCGGTGCAGGCCCTGATCGACTGGGCGCACCAAGGCCCGGCGCTGGCGCGCGTGGATGGTGTCATTGCGTCCGAGGTTGCAGAGGACTACTGCTACGGCGCGGGGTTCGTACAAAAGGAGACGCTATAGCGCCTCTGTAGGTTCTCATTGATCTTGCAAAAGTCAGCTTTCAAAGGCAAGGAAATTTGCATGTTCATTGAGAGCAGCTCAGGTAGCCGTTCTCACAAGCTTGCAAAGATCCTACGCCCCCAACAGCCCAGAGAATGCTTGCGTCGGCTGCCGCATTACGCCATACGTACATCGGACCCAGACTCCTGCAGATCTGATCAGCTTCGTCGAAGGAGCGCGAGAATCAAGCGCGATGAAAGCATGCACCTCGCCCAACGCCTTGCGGACGATCCGGTGAGGTCACGAGAACAACCTGGACCAGAGCGACGCCTTCGCCGGTGCAGTCTCGGCCAGAGGCTTTGCGGGCGGAGCCTTTGGTGCGATGGTTTCAATGATCGGCGTAGTGTCGATCACGATCTCTGGCACGCTTTCCCAGGTTGCCTGATGATTTCCGCCGTGACCGTTGATCTCGCGAAACTCGGCGTCGATGGCGGTGCCATCGTCGTACCACTTCTTGAACCGTACCTGGCGTTCATGCAGCGCGCCCATCTCTCGGTCAATGGAACTGAGTTGTTGCTTAAGGGTCACGAAAGTCGGGAAGAACTGGTCGGCAAAGTCTGGTGCGTCGATCAGCTGAACCACCTCCTTGGACTGGATCTGGAAGTTGGAAATCATGCTCTCGATCACTTTAGCAAACTGTGCCTGACGCTCCTGTTCCTTGTAGCTGTCCCACACTTCCAGCGCGACACCCAGAATGGCCACCGCGCTGCCGAGGCCGTTCGCCAGCTTGGTAGCACCCCAAGGTTTGAACTTGAGGTACTTGCTGATGTCCAGCCCCACCATTTTCGTGGCGGCATTCAGCCCGTCGCGAGCCAGCAGGACATTGTCTTTGGTGATGAACCCCGGCTGTGAAAGAAACTTGACGCCCTTTTTGCTCATGGCGTTCACCACGTCGTCGTAATGCTTCAACTCGTTGTTGACGTTCATCTGTATTCGGTACAGATCGGTGTTGATGCTGCCGATTTCCTCACTGAATATTTCCTGGATACGCTGCTGCACCAAGCAACCTTCATTTCCAATCTCGCGGTGCATGAAGTCATCGAAGGTGGGTAGCCCAACTTTCCGGGTCTGCAGTTGCAGATCCTCGAAGTAGCGCAACAGGCGACCACGAAGTCGCGTCTGAGCTTGGGCGATGTTGCCGTGGACTTTTTGCAGTTCGCGGGCCTGACTTTGCTTGATTTCGGTGATCCGCCGCGCTTCGTCCGCCAACAAGGCATATGCCTCCTTGGCGGCCGGAAGCTGGTGGGTGATGACGTCGGCGATGATGGATTTCTGGGTTTCGTTCGCCAGCGAGATCAGTCCCCCATTGCGCTCGATCTTCTGCTGAGTCGCGCTTTGCAGCACGCCGATGCGCGAGAGATTGCGGAATTCGGACAGATTGCGCAACCAGTGGTCGACGCCCATGTCGAAGGGATTGGCCGAGACGGCGACAACGGAAAGATCGCTCTGCTCCTGCGGAGTCAGCTCCAATACGTCATTCAGTCGCTTGGTCACCGAACTCTTCTTGACGAGGAATTTATCCTGAAAATCTGCATCCTCCGCCACGTCTGCAACGTCGTCGAAACGGCTGAGAACGAACACGGTGCGAGGTAGCAAGTTGAGCGTATGGAAAAGCCATTTCAGATCTTCCGTATGACTTTCTTTTATCGGGTTAGCGGAATTCATCACATACAGTATTAGGTGAGCTTCGCTCACGTAGTGCTTGGTGATGTCTTTGTACTTCTCGATTTCCTGGCTCGTGGCGTTGGTTTTTTCCTTGAAGCCGAACAGCCCGGGTGTGTCGATGATCTGCAGCTGGTCCTTGTATTCGTAGATCTGGACTTCGCTGGACGACTCCGCCTGGCTGATGTTCATGCTCTTGCGATCTAGTTCCTCCAGCCAGGCGGCGGCGATCGATGTCTTGCCTTCGGAGAAGCCGCCGATCAGGGCGACCTTGAGCTTCTGCTCCGTCGCTTCCCGCACCGATTTCTCCAGCTTCGTCACGAGGTCCGGCTGGACATGGATGCCCAGACTGCGTCCCTCCTGCACGAACGTGCTGAGTTTGGACAGGATTCCAAGGGCTTGCTGCTTTTGCAGTTCGAATGAATGAATTGCGCTGGTCACGTGTCGTTGCTCCGGTATTTAGGCGGTTGCGGCTTCTGGAGTCGGCGTGAGGGCGGGGGCTGCGGAGGCCGGCTGGGGTACGAGTTTGTCCCGCAGCGCAGCCATCTTGACGGCAATTTCCTCTAGTGCCACTTTGGTGTTAAGGCTCTGTTCGTAGGGAATGCGCATCTGAGTCTTGGTTGAGAGTAGCGCCTCCTTGATCTTGGCGCTCGCCGACTCGAGATTGCCGTCCAGCATCTCCGTGAGCTTCTCGAACACCTTCTCGAGATTCTCGTCAGCGGACTTGCGCTGCTGCTCCTTCTTGTAGTCGCTGCTGAAGAAGCTGCGCACGGCCTTATAGAGACTGAACACGAGACCGACTGCGCCGATCACTGCCGCAGTGGTCCAACCCACCGGGTTGGACGCTAGGAACGATGCCCAGACCAGCGCCGCGGCTCCACCTAACGTCGATATCAGGCCCACGACGTTTATGCCGTTGCTCATCGCGAAGTCGGTGTTAAAGCTTAGTTTGAAAGATGAGAAAGGGTCATCAATCGTGTAGTGCAGGATCTCGCTGACGTTCTTCTGGTTTTTCTGAATGATGGCTTCGGCCTCATCGGTAAAGGACTTGAACACCTTGGCGAAGCGCGCTTCCAGATCTCGGCCGACGCTGGTCTTGAGCGCGTCGATCTCGCCGGTCAGGTACTCCTTGAAATCGTCGTTGCTCTGGTTGCTCTCGATATAGTCATAGATGGCGTTGCGCATGGCGGACTTCTTGCCGCTCAGCTCGTCATGGCATTCGCTCTTGAGCTTCTGCGATGTCCCGGACAGCAGTCCATCAATCTGAGAGGAAGCGGATTTCTGCTGCACATCTAGCTTCTGTGCGGCATTGGCAAAGTTGTCTCGCGCCTGATGCAGGTGACTAATGCCGTCCTGCAGGCAACTGCGAATTTTCTTGAGATTGGCATCGCGGATCTTGGTCTGAAAGTTCTGGCACAGATCCGAACGCAGAAATTGGAGGAAGGCATGCATGCCGCTGCGCTGGAGAATTTCATCGCGTCCCATTGATGCGAGGAACTTTTCACGGCTCCTGACATGGGGGTTGTTGGGGACCAGACAGGTGGCAGCGGCTAGAAAGGCGGGCATGCCGCTGACGCAGACATGTCCCTTGTAGGTCTCGATGCCTAGCGAAGCGGTCAAGGATTTGCCCATGTCGGCCAGACCGATGGCATCGTTTTGGTTGATCAAGGTCTGGCCTTGCAGAACCTGAGGGTTGGTGGCGCTCTTGTTGAAGATAGCCCAGACTTCGGTCTGCTTGCCCAACTGGCGTTTGATCTTGTCGATCGTGCCCTCCTGTCCGTCGCTGCCGGTGCCGGGCGGGGTGGCGTTGCGCGTCACATAGAACACCGCGTGGGCTTTCTTGACGGACGAGTCGATGGCGCTCATCACCTGCTTCTCGTCACCTTCGATGCCAGGCACGTCGACCAATTGGAACTTTTGGCCTCCCGCCACGAAGCGGTAGGAATGCGACTGGAGCGTGAAGTCTGAGCGCCCATTGCCGATGATGCATCCATCCTGCAGTGGAGCCAGTCGTGCGAACGCGCCTTCAACGTTGGCCTTTTCGCCTGTCTTGGCCGCCAGCTCGGCCTGGATCTTGCGGGGCTCGGCGGCGATGGCTTCCAGTCTGGCTTGATTTCCTGCCTTGAGCTGCACGAGTGCCAGTTCCCGCTCTTGGAGAGCCTTCTCTTCATCCAGTTTCTTGAACATGTGCAACAGCTTCTGCCAAAAGTTATGATGCTTGAGCTTGTGCTTGATGGTGGCCCTCAGCACATCAAGGCCGACCGCTTGCTGTTGTTCCTCACTCGTCAACTGCCGCGTGAGCTGGTTGGCAAGTTGCTGGCTGTCCGCCAGTTGAGCCTGCAACTTCTGAATGCTTAATTCGAGCGACGCAAGACTCTCGGGATCAACGCGCAGATCCATAGCCAAATCCCTGAATTTCTGCTGTGTGGTGAGCTTTCCACTGTCGCCCAGCAAAATGCGTAGTGTCTCGATCAGGGTGGATTTGCCAGCGTTCGTCTCACCGTAGAACGCGATGGTGAACGTGTCCCATTCGGACAGCTCGCGCAGCTCTCGAATGTCCTTATTGGTCCGGTCGCGCATCTGTTCCAGCAAGGTTCTGGAGTTGGCGATGGCACTTTCTATATCTTGGCTTCCATTGGTCGTCGAGCCTTTCTTGAGCACCGCTGCAAGCGACTGATCGACCAGCGTTGTCACTTGGTCATAGAACTGATCGGTCTTGTTGGTGTTGGACATGCGTACCCGTTGAAATTTGCTGATTGGTTGTCCGAGGTGTAAGCCGGCCCGATCCGGTAGTGTGACCTTGCCCCCTGTTTCGTGCAGTTCTTAACCCACGGTTCACGCGGCCTTTTTACGCTGTGCCTCGTACCAGCGCTGCTCGTACTGCATCGGGCTGAGGTAGCCCAGCGACGAATGCAGCCTCCGGTGATTGTAGAAGGCCATCCAGTCCATCACCGCCTGCCTGGCCTGCTCACGGATAGCGAATTTGCACCCATGTACGCTGGCTGTTTTCAGCCGGCCCCAGAAGCTCTCGGTCGGTGCGTTGTCCCAGCAGTTACCCTTTCTGCTCATCGATGAACGCATGCCCCAGTCCTTCAAGGTATCCTGGAACTCATGGCTGCAATACTGGCTGCCCCGGTCGCTGTGGAATATCAGCCCAGGGGGCGGCCTGCGGCGCCACCACGCCATGGCCAGCGCGTCCTTGACCAGGCCGGCCTGCATGTGCGGCTGCAGGCTCCAACCCACCACCTGACGGTTGAACAGGTCGATGACCGCAGCCAGGTACAGCCAGCCCTCGTCCGTTTGAATGTAGGTGATGTCGCCACTCCAGAGCTGGTTGGGGGCTTCAGGATTGAAGCGCCGCTGCACCAGGTCGGGCGCCACCGGCAGGCTGTGGCGGCTGTCGGTGGTCACCACGAACTTGCGTTTGGTCTTGGCCCTGATGTCGTGCTGCTGCATGAGCTTGCGCACCCGGTCTTTGCCCACTCGGATGCCCCGGGCCAGCAGTTCCTTGTGCATGCGTGGCCAGCCGTATTCCCCCTTCACCTCGGCGTGGATGGCACGGATGTGTGCCAGCAGGGCGTCATCGCTGTGGCGCCCTGCAGGACCACCGTGAACATCGCAAAAAATGAACACTAGTAGCCACTGGTGTGGCGCAAGTACGGCTCCGAGCCAGCCTCTTTCCAGGTATTGGGGATGCACGTCGTTGGAATCTTGGCATCGTCCCCAGAACAACTGGCAAGGTCGGCCAGGCCGCTTCAAAATCGCTGCATGGTCCGCCAAACGCCCGGCTTTGCCGGGCGTTTCCATATCAGCGATTTGCAAGTACTGAGAATATTTACAAGTTCAATGAGAACCTACAGCCTCAAACGTCGATATTCCCCGCCCGCAGCGCATTCGTCTCAATGAAGTCGCGCCGTGGCTCCACCTCATCCCCCATCAGCATCGTGAACACGCGGTCGGCCTCGATTGCGTCGTCGATCTGCACGCGCAACAGGCGGCGCACGTTGGGGTCCATGGTGGTTTCCCACAGCTGCTCGGGGTTCATTTCGCCCAGGCCTTTGTAGCGCTGGCGGCTGGTGGTGCGTTCGGCCTCGCCGATCAGCCAGCGCATGGCCTGGCGGAAGTCGCTGACCTTTTCTTCCTTCTGGCGCTCGCCTTCGCCGCGCTGCACGCGGGCGCCGTCGCCCAGCAGGTTGCGGAAGGTGTTGGCGGCCTCTTGCAGCGCGGCGTAGTCGGCGCCGTTGACGAAATCCTGCGTGATCACGCTGCTCTTGATGTTGCCGTGGTGGCGGCGGCTGATGCGCAGCAGGGGTTTGTCGGTGCGGGTGTCGAACTCGGCCGTCACGTCGGCGGGGATGCCGGTGGTGGTCAGCTCGCGCAGCTGGGTTTGCAGCAACTGGGCGCTGGCCTCGGCCTCCTGCAGGGTTTCGAGGTTCAGCGACACGCCATCGGCCACGGCGCGCAGGGCTTCAAAGTCCATGAAGCCGGAGAGGCGCGCAATCACGCTTTCGGCCACCTGGTGCTTGCGCGCCAGCTCGGCCAGGGTGTCTCCTGCCAGGGTCTGGGGCTGGGCGCCTCCGGTGGTCACGCTGGCGTCCTTGAGGGCGATGCGCAGCAGGAAGCTGTCGAGCGCCGGGGCGTCCTTGAGGTACAGCTCTTCCTTGCCCGCCTTGACTTTGTAGAGCGGCGGCTGGGCGATGTAGATGTGGCCGCGCTCGACCAGTTCTGGCATCTGGCGGTAGAAGAAGGTGAGCAGCAGGGTGCGGATGTGCGCGCCGTCCACGTCGGCGTCGGTCATGATGATGATGCGGTGGTAGCGCAGCTTGGCGACGTCGAAATCGTCGTTGCCGGTGCTGCCGCCGGCCTTGCCGATGCCAGTGCCCAGCGCGGTGATCAGCGTGAGGATTTCGTTGCTGGTGAGC
>JAPKHH010000064.1:0-19390 GCA_026647025.1 Giesbergeria sp. | reverse complement strand
GGGGGCTGGTGACCGGTGTGGCCATGGTCAAGAGCGGCATGTCGGTGCCGCTTGCGCTCCTGATGTCGATCCTGGTGTATGCAGGCAGCGCGCAGCTGGCGGTGATTCCGCTGCTGGCGGTCGGTGCGCCGCTGTGGGTGGTGTGGCTTACCGCCGCCTGCGTCAATCTGCGTTTCGTGATCTTCAGCAGCATGTGGCGCAGCTACTTCCAGCACCTGCCCTTGCGCCAGCGGCTGGCGATCGGGTATTTCAGCGGGGATGTGATCTTTGTGGCCTTCATGAAGCGCTTTGCCGCACCCCGGCCTGCGCCGGAGCAGGTGCCCTTTTTCTGGGGAGCGGCTTGCATCAACTGGCTGGCGTGGCAGGTTCCTTCCATCGTGGGCATTGTGCTGGCCAATGCCATTCCGCTGTCCTGGGGGTTGGGTTTTGCCGGTGTGCTGGCGCTGCTGGGTGTTCTGCTCTCGTTGCTGTTTGATCGCGCCACCTGGCTGGCCACCGGGGTGGCCGCCACTGCCGCCATGGCCGCTTTTGCGCTGCCGCTCAAGCTCAATATTCTGGTGGCCATCGCTGCCGCAGTAGCAGCAGGCCTGCTCATGGAAGCGGTGGAGCAGCAACGCCAGCGCCATCAGAAAATCCTGAAAAACGCCGCTGAACCCGTGGAGGCTGCTGGCGACGATCTCCCGGCCTCCGGGAGGGATGAGAGCACATGAGCGGGGACACCATCGAGGCCTTGCTGGCGATACTGGGGCTGGCGCTCATCACTGTGCTGGCGCGCGCCTTTTTCATGATCCCCGAGCGCGAGATCCCCATGCCTGACTGGCTGCGGCGCGGCCTGAAATATGCACCCCTGGCCGCGTTGACGGCCGTGATCGCTCCCGAGATCTTCATGGTGCAAGGCACGCTCATCGGCACATGGCAGGACGCTCGTCTGCCGGCCGTGCTGTGCGCAACCGGCTACTACTTCTGGCGGCGCGGCATCCTGGGCACCATCGTTGTGGGTATGCTGGTTTATCTGCCGCTGCACATCGGGCTGGGTTGGTAGCAGGCCAGCGCAGGGTGCCTACAATGGCCGATTCGCCGCAGGAGCGGCCCGCTGACGAGCTCTTTTCATGAACATCATTCGTTTTTCCGATCTGTGCGCCCAAGGCCGTGTTCGTGGCCAGCGCGTTTTCATTCGTGCCGATCTGAACGTCCCGCTGGACGACCAGGGAGGTATTGCCGAGGACACCCGCATCCGCGCCTCGGTGCCCTGCATCCAGATGGCGCTGGATGCCGGCGCCGCGGTCATGGTCACCAGCCATCTGGGGCGACCGACGGAAGGGGCCTTCAAGCCCGAAGATTCGCTGGCACCGGTGGCCGCGCGGCTGGCAAGCCTGCTGGGGTGGGAGGTTCCCTTGCTGTCCGACTGGATCGACGGTGTGCAGGTGCAACCGGGCCAGGTGGTGCTGCTGGAAAACTGCCGTGTCAACGTGGGTGAGAAAAAGAACGCCGAGCCGCTGGCGCGCAGGCTGGCAGCGCTGTGCGATATCTTCGTGAACGACGCCTTCGGGACTGCACACCGCGCCGAAGGCACGACCTATGGCATTGCCCAGTTTGCACCGATCGCCTGCGCAGGCCCGTTGCTGGCCGCCGAGATTGATGCCATCACCCAGGCGCTGGCCAAACCCCGGCGTCCGTTGGTGGCCATTGTGGCGGGCTCCAAGGTGTCCACCAAACTCACCATCCTGCAAAGCCTGGCCCGCAACGTGGACCAACTGATCGTGGGCGGCGGTATTGCCAACACCTTCATGCTGGCTGCAGGCCTGCCCATTGGCAAGAGCCTGGCCGAGCCCAGTTTGGTGGAGGAGGCGCGCGCAGTGATCGAGGCAATGAAGGCGCGTGGCGCCGAAGTGCCGATTCCCACGGATGTGGTGACGGCCAAAGCCTTTGCTGCGGATGCAGCCGCAGTCGTCAAAGCCGCTGCCGATGTGGCCGACGACGATTTGATACTCGATATTGGCCCTGAAACGGCACGCCGACTGGCGAGCCAGCTCAATGTGGCCGGCACCATTGTCTGGAATGGACCTGTAGGTGTCTTTGAGTTTGCCGCTTTTGAAAATGGCACGCGCACGATTGCCAATGCCATCGCGCAGTCGTCGGCGTTCAGTATCGCGGGGGGCGGGGATACCTTGGCCGCGATTGCCAAATATGGCATTGAAGACAAGGTGGGATATATCTCCACCGGCGGTGGCGCATTCCTGGAAGTGCTGGAAGGCAAGACGCTGCCAGCGTTCGATATTCTCGAAAAACGCGCGACAAGCTGAATCGCGCTTTGCAGTGCGCAATACCGCAGACTGTGACAAAAACAACAAAGCGTCTGCACTCCGGCGCAGTTAGCGCATCTTTTTCTTGTTTTTGTTGAGGATAGCGCCCAAAATAATTTTCAGTCGTGCGGGTTGTCGTTTTGTGCTGCCCCGCCATTCAAGTCCGTAGGAGGGAAATCATGGTGTTTTCAAAGGCAATCAGCCTGGCCGTGCTGGCTGGCGCTGTGGCAACTATGGTGGGGTGCGCAACGAGGGCGCCAATCCCCCTCGCTGAAAATTTTGAATTGACGGTGCAACCCAAGGTGCGTTCTGCAGGGCACTGGGAATTGGTGTCGCGTGATGTGGTGGCGCAAACCTTGGCCACGCTCGACAAGGCCGGTGTGGCACCAGGCACGCAATTGCACGTCGCGCTTCCTCTGAACCCCAGTTCCTTTGATCTGGCGTTCCGCGACTTCCTGATTACCAAACTGGTGCAAAGCGGTGCTCCCGTGCAGCAAATGCCAGGGCAGACGCTGGATGTCACCTACCACGCGCAGTTGGTGCGCCACAACAGCGAGCGTCCACATTTCATTCCCGGCCAGTTCACCATGCTTGCCGCAGGGTTGATGGCCGCCTATGGCTTGCGCCATGAACATATTGATGCACAGATGCTGGGGGCGCTGGGATTGACAGCGGCCGCCGATTACGGTGCCAGCATCAATTCTGGGGGTCCGACCAACACCGAAATGATTCTGACCACCACGGTTGCCCGGGGCGGTCAGTACATTGCTCGCAAGACGGACGTGTATTACCTTGAAAACGCCGATACGCCCCTGTTCATGCGTCCTTCGTACAAGAGCGTCAACATGAAGGTGGTCTCGCAATGAAATCGTATGCACTCTTGACCGTACTCGCTGGCGCTCTGCTGGCCGGCTGCGCCAGCAACAACGCACCTGTGCGAGTGGAGCCCACCTACCAGGAGGCGGCCAGCAACTTGTTCCTGCAAAGCAATGGGGACGCTGTCTCCAAACTGGTGGCAGGGTTTGACATGTCCACGCTGGGCAGTGGCCCTGTGCTGGTGGCTACAGTGGTGAACGTCAACGACATGAGCCGCTCCGCTCCTTTGGGCCGGACACTGTCCGAGCAATATGCCTCGGTCATGGCGGGCAAGGGATTTAACGTCAAGGAAATCAAGCTCCGTGGCGAGGTGTTCGTGAAGGAAGGCGCAGGCGAGTTGCTGCTGTCGCGCGAGATCAAGGACATCGCGCGCAATCAGAACGCTGCACTGGTGCTCGTGGGAACCTATTCGGCCGCTGCCAATTTCACCTATGTCAGCCTGAAACTGGTGCGCACCGAAGACAGCCGCATCGTGCGCGGGCATGACTACGCACTGCCGAACGATCGCGATGTCCAGCGTCTCCTGCAGGTGCCTCGTTAACGTTGGTGAAAATCGTTGGGGGTTAAACCCACCCATGAAAAAGGCCGTCTGATGACGGCCTTTTTCATGGGTGCTGCCAGAGCGACATGACTGCTGTAGTTCGTTGTGGTCATGTAACTGCTTCCATGTAAAAATTGAAACCTGATTACAAATCTGAAAGAAGCCTTCCATGTCGCAGCGCCGTGCTACCAAGATTGTTGCCACCCTGGGCCCCGCGTCCAGCGATCTGGTCATTCTCGAAAAGATGATCAACGCAGGGGTGAATGTCGTACGTTTGAATTTCAGCCACGGCACGGCCCAGGACCATATCGACAGGGCACAAATGGTGCGTGAAGCGGCCCAGCGTGCGGGGCGGGAAGTCGCCATCATGGCCGATCTGCAGGGGCCCAAAATCCGGGTGGGCAAGTTTGCCGACGGGCGGGTGATGCTCGAGAGCGGTGCGTCCTTCGTGCTTGATGCCTCGCGCACGGAGTTGGGTGATCTGAGCGGCGTGGGCCTCGATTACAAGGAACTGCCCCGGGATACCCGCGCAGGTGACCTGCTATTGCTCAACGATGGACTGATTGTGCTTGCCGTGGATGCCGTGCGCGGCGATGCGGTGCACACCACGGTGCGAATCGGTGGTGAGCTTTCGAACAACAAGGGCATCAACAAGCAGGGCGGGGGGTTGACGGCACCCGCCCTGACAGGCAAGGACATGGAAGACATTCGGACGGCCATGAGCTTTCAGGCGGACTATGTGGCGGTGAGCTTCCCGAAGAATGCGACCGACATGGAGATGGCGCGCCAGTTGTGCAATGTCGCTGCGGCGCCTTACCGCCACAAGCCGGGTCTGATTGCCAAGATCGAGCGAGCCGAGGCTATTCCTCGCCTGGAAGAAATTCTGAGAGCCAGCGACGGCATCATGGTGGCCCGGGGTGATCTGGCGGTAGAAGTGGGCAATGCAGTCGTGCCGGCCCTGCAAAAGAAGATGATCCGCATGGCGCGCGATATGGACAAGGTGGTCATCACCGCCACGCAGATGATGGAAAGCATGATCACCAACCCGGTGCCGACGCGGGCGGAAGTCAGCGACGTGGCCAATGCCGTACTCGACGGCACGGATGCTGTAATGCTCAGTGCGGAGACGGCGGCAGGCAGGTATCCCCTGGAAACCGTGCAGGAGATGGCCAAGATTTGCGCTGCAGCCGAGGCGGCGGAGGATGCGCAACTGGATGCGGACTTCACGGGGCGTACCTTTTCCAGTATCGATCAGTCCATCGCCATGGGTGCGCTGTTCACTGCGCACCACTTGGGTGCCAAGGCCATCGTCGCCATGACGGACAGTGGCTCTACGGCGCTCTGGATGAGCCGCCACCGTATTCATATTCCGATCTATGCCCTTACGCCCAAAGTCGCCACACAACGCCGCATGGCCTTGTTTCGCAATGTGCGTCCGCTGCTCATGGATACCAGCGCTGACCGGGATACGGCGCTGGATCAGGCAGAGAGCCAGCTCAAACTGCGCAATATTGTCAGCAGCGGGGATGTCTATGCCATCACTTGTGGCGAACCCATGGGGGCGCCAGGCGGAACCAATATGCTGAAAATTTGCCGAGCCATCTGAGTTGGAGAGGCAAAAAACGTACGGCAATTGCCGTGCAGCCCAATCCTGTCAATGCCCCGGCCAGCACGTCCGAAGGAAAGTGCAAACCCAGGCATAGGCGGCTCCAGGCAATGAGGGCAGCATAGCCGAGCCCGACCCAGGCAACAGGGCGCTGACCAGCACAAAAGAGGGCGCTCGCCATTGCAAAGGCCGTTGCCGTGTGCATGCTGGGGAAACCGGGGCGATGGCCCTGGACTGCCCATTGAATACCGAGTCCGAGTTCCGCAGGCCTTGGAAAAGGCACCCACATGCGCAACCCTCGAACAAGACACCAAGTCGTCAGGACTGCTGTCAAGCCAAGCAGCAATGTATGTCCTGAAGAATGCGCCGGGCGTTTTGCGGAAATCGCCAGCAGAACCAGCATACCGATGGCTTCACCCTGGGAGGCCGCACGCGCCAGCCATAACACCATGGCGGGTGTTTCAGGCCCCGCATTCAGCGCCTGAAAAAGGGTCAGATCAAGTGACAGCATCAACAGGTGCTCTGGTGCCGTCAGCGGTCTGGTGCTGGGGCTTATGCCGCTGCAAGGTGCGGGCCACCATGTCGCAGATCCAGCCTGTCGTCCAGCACAGCCAACCCGTCCAAAGGGTGTGACTCAGGAAGTGGGCGCCGCGCACCTGCTGCGCACCGCCGAGCGTCAATCCAGCGATCAGCGCACAGGCGAGCCAGATGCGTGCCGCGCGCGGCTGGTGGTGCCGCAACGCAAAATAACCGCCAACGAAGGCAAACCCCGCCGAGGCGTGCCCCGCCGGGAAACACTTGCCACCGCCACCATCCAGCGTGCCGAGTGCCCAGTGAGAGGCATAGCGCGCAACACCGCCAAATTCGGCCAGATCCCAGGGGCAACTGGTGGTGCTGGCGTATTTCAAGCCGGTCACCACGGCCAGCGACAGCAAGGTGGTCAAGGCGAGTTGCACGCGCTCGCTCCGGTGCGCGTGCCGCAGGAACCCCACGGGGCGCCAGATGAAAACGACCAGCGCCAGGACGATCAACCAGGCGAGGCGACGCGGCCCCTCGTGCATGACCTGCACGAAGAACCAGTGATCGCGCAGTGGAAAACCGGTCGCTGAACCAAAGACATGGGCCAGCGCCCGGTCCTGCCCCCAGGCATCCCACGCAACCAGACCGAAGAAGGCGGTCACGGTCCATGCTAGCAGGCGAAAGTGATCAGAGCGGGAGGGGGAGGACGTCGCTGTAGCGTGGGGCATGGAGTGACGCTAACGCACCCCACTTAACGCCTCCTTAACGTCCCCGGCTGTGCCGCCACGAAATGGTGGGCCGGTGTGTGTGAGGCAGGCTGAGGGCCGGTTCGTCAACCGGGCAGGAAGTGCGTGGGCCGGGACAGCTAAAATTGAAAGTTACGAAGCGGTTACCACGCGCTTCTCTTCTCAACTTTGAATGGACCTCACACCATGTCTCTCGTTTCGATGCGCGAACTGCTTGATCACGCTGCCAGCAATGGCTACGGCATTCCTGCCTTCAACGTCAATAACCTGGAGCAGGTCCAGGCCGTGATGGCTGCTGCCGATGAAGTGGGCGCGCCGGTCATTCTTCAGGCCAGTGCCGGTGCCCGCAAGTATGCTGGCGAGAGTTTCATCAAACACCTGATCCAGGCAGCGTGCGAAGCCTATCCGCATATCCCGCTGGTCATGCACCAGGACCATGGCACGTCGCCTGCCATTTGCCAGGGTGCCATTGATCTGGGGTTTGGCTCGGTGATGATGGACGGTTCGCTGATGGAGGACGGCAAGACCCCCTCGTCCTTTGACTACAACGTCGATGTGACACGCAAGGTCGTCGCAATGGCCCACAAGGTGGGCGTTACCGTGGAAGGCGAGCTGGGTTGTCTGGGGTCGCTCGAAACCGGTGAAGCGGGCGAGGAAGATGGTGTGGGCGCCGCAGGCAAGCTCGACCACAGCCAGATGTTGACCGATCCCGAGGAGGCGGCCCAATTCGTCCAGGCCACCCAGCTTGACGCCCTGGCCATTGCCATCGGAACCAGCCATGGTGCCTACAAGTTCACACGCAAGCCCACGGGCGACATCCTGGCGATCAGCCGTGTCCAGGCCATCCATGCGCGCATTCCCAATACGCACCTGGTGATGCATGGCAGCTCCAGCGTGCCGCAAGATCTGCTGGCAATCATCAACCAGTATGGCGGCAAGATGAAGGAGACCTATGGCGTGCCCGTCGAAGAGATTCAGAAAGCCATCCAGTTTGGTGTGCGCAAGATCAACATCGACACCGATATCCGCCTGGCCATGACCGGCGCGGTGCGCAAGTTCATGGCAGAGAACCCGGAGAAATTTGATGCCCGCGAATGGCTCAAGCCCGCACGCGAGGCTGCCAAGGCCATCTGCAAGCAGCGCTACATCGAATTTGGCTGCGAGGGCCAGGGCGCCAAGATCAAGGGTGCCAGCCTGCAAGTGATGGCAGCCCAGTATGCGGCCGGCACGCTGGCGCAAGTGGTGAACTGACAACCGCTCCGCCTTCAAAAGAAACCGGCAGCCCTTGGGCTGCCGGTTTCTGTTTAGGGGTTCTTCTCTACGCAAGCGTGTCCTGTAGAAGATACGAATGTAAATTTTCTTCATGTAAGCTCGGGGTCAGCAAAGCTGCGCGGATGTGCCGAGGAGTATTCCCGTTAAGTCCTGCAGCGCACGCAAGCCGGGATGATGCTTGCGCAACGACCACGAACCAGGAGGAGACCATTCATGCAGACAAGCCCAACCCTACCGGTCCAGCGCATCGGCGTGCCCAGGGAGACCTTTCCCGGAGAAAAGCGTGTGGCGACGGTGCCGGACGTCGTGGAAAAACTGGTCAAACTCGGCTTCAAGGTCGCTGTCGAATCGGGTGCGGGCGATGCGGCCCATTGCAGCGACGATACCTACCGCGCCGCCGGTGCCGAGGTGTTGGCAGATGCCGCCGCACTCTGGGCCGCATCGGATATTGTGCTCAAGGTGCGTCCGCCCAGCAGCGATGAGGTGGCGCTGATGCGTGAAGGCGGTACGCTGATTGGCTTTGTCTGGCCCGCCCAGAACCCGGAATTGATGCAACAACTTACCGCCAAGCACGCCACCGTGCTGGCGATCGATTGCCTGCCGCGTACCTTGAGCCGTGCGCAAAAGATGGACGCTCTGACCTCCACCGCCGGTGTGAGTGGTTACCGCGCCGTCATCGAGGCGGCCAATGCGTTTGGCCGCTATTTCAACGGCCAGATTACGGCCGCAGGCAAGGTGCCCCCGGCCAAGGTGTTCATTGCTGGTGCCGGCGTGGCGGGTCTGGCGGCGATTGGCACGGCGGCCAGCCTGGGCGCCATCGTGCGCGCCAATGACACGCGTGCCGAGGTGGCCGACCAGGTGAAGTCACTGGGTGGTGAGTTCGTCAAGGTCGATTACGAAGAAGACGGAGCGGGCGGAGGTGGCTACGCCAAGGTGATGAGCGAGGGCTTCCAGGCGGCGCAGCGCCAGATGTACGCAAGCCAGGCGAAAGATGCGGACATCATCATCACTACCGCACTGATTCCGGGCAAGCCGGCGCCCAAACTCATCACCGCCGAGATGGTGCAAAGCATGAAGCCCGGCAGTGTGATCGTGGACATGGCTGCCGAGCAGGGCGGCAACTGCGAACTGACCGTGCCCGGCGAAGCCGTCGAACGGCACGGTGTGACCATCATTGGCTACACCGACCTGGCCTCGCGGCTGGCCAAGCAGTCGTCGACGCTGTACGCCACCAATCTGTTGCGTTTGATCGAGGAATTGTGCAAGGCCAAGGACGGGGTCGCCGTGGTCAACATGGAGGACGATGCCATCCGTGGCCTTACGGTGACCAAGGATGGTGCCATCACCTGGCCGGCCCCGCCGCTCAAGGCCGCTCCCGTCCCGGCACCGAAACCGGCTGTTGCACCCGTGGCCGAAAAGAAAGGCGGGCATGGCCATGGCAGCCGCGGCCCGCTGCCGGCCAAGAACCTCGCCATCCTCTTTGCCGTGGCCGCATTGGTTTTCTGGTTCATTGGTGCCTACGCGCCTGCCGCTTTCCTCGGGCACTTCACGGTGTTTGTGCTGGCCTGCTTCATTGGCTACATGGTGGTGTGGAACGTCACGCCCGCGCTGCATACGCCGCTGATGAGTGTGACCAACGCCATCTCCAGCATCATCGCCATCGGTGCGTTGGTGCAGATCGCTCCGCCGGAGGTGGGCGCCCATGGCCGACCCGATGGGCTGATCCTCTGGCTCGCGTTTGCCGCCATCGTGCTCACGTCCATCAACATGTTCGGTGGCTTTGCCGTGACACGCCGCATGCTTGCCATGTTCCGCAAATAAGAACAAGAAGAAAGAGGAAGACAACCATGTCCCAAAGTCTCGCCACGGTGGCCTATATCGGCGCCGCCATTCTTTTCATTCTGAGCCTGGGTGGCTTGTCCAACCCGGAAAGCTCGCGGCGCGGTAATCTGTTCGGCATGGTCGGCATGGCTTTGGCCGTGCTGGCCACGGTGTTTGGCCCGCGTGTCAGCCCCGCAGGCATGGCCTGGATCGTGGGCGCGCTGGTGCTCGGCGGCGGCATTGGCCTGTATGCGGCCAAGGTCGTGAAGATGACCCAGATGCCGGAACTGGTTGCGCTCATGCACAGTCTCGTGGGTCTGGCGGCCTGTCTTGTCGGGTTTGCCAGCTACGTCGATACGTCCATCCAACTGCAAGGCGTGGAAAAGGTCATCCACGAGGTGGAGATTTACGTCGGCATCCTGATCGGTGCCGTAACCTTCTCGGGTTCGCTCATTGCGTTCGGCAAGCTCAACGGCAAGATCGGCGGCAAACCGCTGCTGCTCCCTGCCCGTCACTGGCTCAATCTGGCGGCTTTGCTGGTCGTCGTATGGTTCGGCAAGGAGTTTCTGGCAGCGCACGACGTACAGACGGGCATGCTGCCGTTGATCGTGATGACCGTGATTGCACTGCTGTTCGGTGTGCACATGGTCATGGCGATCGGCGGTGCCGACATGCCCGTGGTGGTGTCCATGCTCAACAGCTACTCGGGCTGGGCGGCTGCGGCGACCGGCTTCATGCTGAGCAACGACCTGCTGATCGTGACCGGTGCGCTGGTCGGATCGTCAGGCGCCATCCTGAGTTACATCATGTGCAACGCCATGAACCGCAATTTCATCAGCGTGATCGCCGGTGGATTTGGCTCGGGCGGTGGCAAGCCCGCGCAGAAAGGCGAGGCCGCCGAGCCCCAGGGTGAGGTGGTGCCCGTGAGTTCTGCCGAGACGGCCGAGATGCTGCGCGAAGCCAAGAGCGTCATCATCGTGCCCGGCTACGGCATGGCCGTGGCACAGGCGCAGCACACGGTGTACGAGATCACCCAGACCCTGCGCGGCAAAGGTGTCAATGTGCGCTTCGGTATCCACCCGGTCGCAGGTCGTATGCCGGGCCATATGAATGTGCTGCTGGCCGAGGCCAAGGTGCCCTACGACATCGTGATGGAGATGGACGAGATCAACGACGACTTCCCCGAAACCGACGTGGTGATGGTCATCGGCGCCAATGACATCGTCAATCCCAGCGCCTTGGAAGACCCGTCCAGCCCGATCGCCGGCATGCCGGTGCTCGAAGTGTGGAAGGCCAAGACCTCGATCGTCATGAAGCGCTCCATGGCCTCGGGCTATGCGGGTGTGGACAATCCGCTCTTCTACAAAGAGAACAACCGCATGCTGTTTGGCGATGCCAAGAAGATG
The DNA here is from genome assembly GCA_026647025.1 of Giesbergeria sp. Lineage (GTDB taxonomy): Bacteria > Pseudomonadota > Gammaproteobacteria > Burkholderiales > Burkholderiaceae_C > Simplicispira. The sequence goes on along the minus strand of JAPKHH010000064.1, from coordinate 8,300 downwards.
CTGGACGAGGTGCTGGTCGTGCTCAAGAGCTGACGAGGCATAATTCCAACGATAAAAAAGCACGATCGTGCAGAATTTTCTGGCACGGCAATTCATACGCAAGAACATACCAGGAGACCCGGAGATGACCGACCGCATTTGGCTTAGCAGCTACCCCGCTGGCGTGCCCGCCGACATTGACGCTGGGCAGTACCCGTCCCTCGTCGCATTGATGGAAGAGGCCTTCAGCAAATATGCCGACCGGGTGGCTTACAGCTTCATGGGCAAGGAGATCACCTATGCCCAGACCGATTCACTGAGCAAGGCCTTCGCTGCCTACCTGCAGGGCCTGGGGCTGGCGCGCGGCGACCGCGTCGCCATCATGATGCCCAACGTGCCGCAGTATCCCGTGGCGGTGGCGGCCATTTTGCGTGCAGGTTTTGTGGTGGTGAACGTCAACCCGCTGTATACCCCACGTGAACTGGAGCACCAGCTCAAGGATTCTGGCGCCAAGGCCATCGTCATCATCGAGAACTTTGCGACCACGCTCGAGCAGTGCATCGGCCATACGCCCGTCAAGCATGTGGTGCTGTGCGCCATGGGTGACCAGCTGGGCTTGCTCAAGGGCGCATTGGTCAACTACGTGGTGCGCAACGTCAAGAAGATGGTGCCCGCCTACAACCTGCCGGGCGCCGTGCGGTTCAATGAAGCCGTTGCCCAGGGCACGCGCGGCACGCTCAAGAAGCCAGACATCAAGCCCGATGACATTGCTTTGCTGCAATACACGGGCGGTACCACGGGCGTCAGCAAGGGCGCGGTGCTGCTGCAACGCAACATCATTGCCAACGTGCTGCAGTCCGAGGTGTGGAACGAGCCGGTGATGAAGAAGGTGCCGCAGGGCGAGCAGCCCACCAGCATCTGCGCGCTGCCGCTCTACCATATCTTCGCTTTCACGGTGAACATGATGCTGTCCATGCGCATGGGCGGCAAGACCCTGCTGATCCCCAATCCGCGTGACCTGCCCGCCGTGCTCAAGGAGCTGTCCAAGCAGCGGTTCCACAGCTTTCCCGCAGTCAATACCTTGTTCAACGGGCTGGCCAACCACCCGGACTTCAACACCGTGGACTGGAGCCACCTCAAGGTGTCGGTGGGCGGCGGTATGGCTGTGCAGGGCGCAGTGGCCAAGCTCTGGCTGGAAAAGACCGGTTGTCCGATCTGCGAAGGCTATGGCCTGTCCGAAACCAGCCCTTCGGCCACCTGCAATCCGGTCACGGTCAAGGAGTTTTCCGGCACCATCGGCGTGCCTTTGCCCAGCACCTACCTGAAGCTCCTGGACGACGATGGTCAAGAGGTCACCACACTGGGCCAGCCCGGCGAGATCGCCATCAAGGGCCCGCAGGTCATGGCAGGCTACTGGCAGCGTCCGGACGAAACCGCCAAGGTCATGACCGAGGATGGTTTCTTCAAGTCCGGCGATGTGGGGGTGATGGACGAGCGTGGCTACTTCAAGATCGTGGACCGCAAGAAGGACATGGTGCTGGTCAGCGGCTTCAACGTCTACCCCAACGAGGTCGAGGAAGTGGTTGCAGCCATGCCGGGCGTGATGGAGTGCGCCGTGGTTGGCGTTCCCGACGAGAAGATGGGGGAGGCTGTGAAACTGGTCATCGTCCGGAAAGACCCGGAACTGACCGAAGCGCAGGTGCGCGAGTTCTGCCGCGCCAACCTTACGGGTTACAAGCAGCCCCGCGTCATCGAGTTCCGCGAAGAACTGCCAAAGACTCCCGTGGGCAAAATCCTGCGGCGTGAATTGCGCGACAAGAAGTGAGCCCTGGGGCCAAGGCCCCGATGCGCCACAATCACGGAGCGGCTTCGGCCGCTTCTTGCATTTCTGGAATCCCATGACTACAGCCATCCTCAGCGCTCTTCCCGAAGAACAGTCCGGTCTTTTGGGCCCTCTGCAGCAGCCCCGGCGGGTGGAGCATGCAGGACGTGCTTTTTGGTTGGGCCGTCTGCATGGTCAACCGGTGGTGCTGGCGCTTTCGGGCATTGGCAAGGTGGCCGCAGCGACCACGGCTGCCGCGCTGATCGAGCGCTTTGGAGTAGCGCGCATTGTCTTCACAGGCGTCGCGGGTGGCGTGGGCGAAGGGGTGCGCGTGGGCGATGTGGTCGTGGCACACGACTACGTACAGCACGACATGGATGTCTCGCCCCTGTTCGAGCGCTGGCAGGTGCCGGGCTATCCAGGCGTGCGCCTGCCCTGCGATGCCGGATTGTCTGCTCATCTTTTCAGAGCTGTAAGCGCTTGTCTGGCGGGCGATGGAGCCAGTTTTTATGAAAATTCGGATGGAATGCCGCCACGCCTGCACCGGGGGTTGATGGCCAGCGGCGACCGGTTCGTCACCTGCGCCCAGGTGTCTCGCGCGCTGCGCGAACCGCTGGTGGCGGCCGGACACGATGTGCTGGCCGTGGAGATGGAGGGCGCCGCCGTGGCCCAGGTGTGTCTGGACTATGGTGTGCCGTTTGCCGCCATGCGCACCATCTCGGACCGGGCCGACGACGATGCCCATGTGGATTTCCCGGCATTCATCCAGACCGTGGCCAGCCGCTATGCCGACCATATTGTGCGCCACTTGCTGAAAACGCTATAAAAAATATAGCTATAACCGCTTGATAATAGGGCGCTAGAGGCCAATTTTGTCTAAATGGCGATCTGGACCTACCCCTTGAGCCAGCCGCGCTTCCTGAAGTACCACATCGGCCCCACCGCGCTGGCCACCATCAACGTCAACACATAGGGGTAGCCCAGGCTCCAGTCGAGTTCGGGCATGTACTTGAAGTTCATGCCGTAGATGCTGGCGATCAGGGTTGGGGGCAGCAGCGCCACGCTGGCCACCGAGAAGATCTTGATGATCTTGTTCTGGTTGATGTTGATGAAACCGACCGTGGCGTCCATCAGGAAGTTGATCTTGTCGAACAGGAAGGCCGTGTGGCTGTCGAGTGACTCAATGTCGCGCAGGATCTGCCGGGCTTCCTCGAATTGCTCGGCGTTGAGCATCTTGCTGCGCATCATGAAGCTGACCGCACGGCGCGTATCCATCACGTTGCGGCGGATGCGTCCGTTCAAGTCCTCCTGGCGCGCAATCGCGGCCAGCACCTCGCCGGCGCGGGTATCGGTCACGTCGCCCGAAAGCACCTGCGAACTGACCTTTTCCAGGTCATCGTAGATGCCCTCGAGCGTGTCGGCCGAGTATTCGGCATCGGCATCGAACAGCTTGAGCAGCACTTCGCGCGCATCCTCGATCAGGCCGGGCGCCCGGCGTGCGCGCAGGCGCAGCAGGCGAAAAACGGGAATATCCTCGTCGTGGATGGAAAACAGCACGCCCTTGCTGCGCAGGCTGGGGTTGGTGAGGTTGAGGATGAAGGCCACGCGCACCGAGCGCGAATCCTCATCATCGTCGATCAGGAAGTCGCTGCGGATGTGCAGTTCGCCGTTGTCTTCCTCGTAGAAGCGGGCCGACTCCTCGATGTCCTCGTCCATGGCATCTTCGGGAATGGACAGGCCGTAGTATTGTGTGACCCAGCGTTTCTCGTCGAGCGTGGGCGATTCGAGATCGACCCAGATGGGCTGGAATCTGGAGAGCTCCTCGAGCGACTCGATTTCTTCCTGAACGAGGCGCCCGTTGGCAAGCGTGAAGATGTTGAGCATGGCTCACTCCCTGTGGATGGCGGCTGACAGCGGGGGATGGGACGCTTTCAGCCCCGCCACTGGCCTGGGAGCTGAAAGCTATCGACTGGGATAGGCTTCCATGAAATGTTCTCCAAAATCCGAACGGTGGATTATCGCACTGGCCTGTGACATCTGCATGGCAAGAGTGTGGCGTCAGCGGCCGTCCCTAGAGGCACCTGCCAGCGTGCGGGCAAGGCACAGGTCGGCCCAGGCGGCGGGTTTGGCGTGGGGCGCGCGCAACAGGTAGGGCGCGTCGTAGGTCACGACGCAGGGGGTTCCCGCCACCCAGTGGGCTTGGCCGCGCAACTGGCCCAGGGGTTCGCTGCGCTGCAGCACCGCACGGGCCGCCGCCCGCCCCATGAGCAGCAGCACCGATGGCTGGACACTGGCCACTGCCTGCTCCAGGGCGGCATCGGCAGCTTGGGCATCGGTACCGGGTTGTGTCGACAGGGCGCACAAAAATACGCGCGGATGCCGGTGCAGTTGCAAGGCCCGGAGCATGTTGCCCAGCAGGCGTCCCGGGTCACCGGCCAACGGATCACCGTGGGCCAGCCCTTCGGTCACGATCATCCAGCAGGCGCCAAGGCCTGCAGGCGTTTGCTGCGGATCTGCCGCAGGGTAAAGCGCGCGCGGGGGGTGCAACACCGCGCCCGGTTCGACGGTCGTTGGGGCGGGCTGAGGCTGCGACGTCCGAGGCGCCGGGGCCCGTGCGGCAGGGGACGGGGCGCTTGCCACAGGGTCGCTGTGCTCCACGGGCGGGGGGAGTGGTGCACTCGCAGCGGCGGGGGCTGCAGGTCTCTGCGCGGGCGACCATATGCGGATGCCCATCTCCTGCAGCATGGCCCGCTGGCGGGTGTCGAGGCGCAGGCTCATAGAGCGCGGCTCATCACCACGGCATCTTCGCGCTCGGTGGTGGTGGAGGGGTAATAGCGCTTGCGTTCGCCCACGCGCCGAAAGCCGTTGGCCTCGTAGACATGCCGTGCACGCTGATTGCTGGTCCGAACTTCCAGCCACAACCACTGTGCGCCCTGGCTGCGGGCCCACAGGGCCAGTGCGTCCAGCAACACATGCGACCAGCCCTGGCGCTGAAACGCGGGCGCCACGGTCAGGTTCAGCAGGTGCACTTCGTCCACGCCGAGCATGCCCACAAAATAGCCCAGGATCTGTTCGTCGCCCATCAGCAACTGGATCTGGTAGCCGCTGGCCATGGCATCGGTGAAATTGCCGCGGGTCCAGGGATGGGAGTGGGCGCGCTGCTCCACCTCCAGCAAGGCATCCAGGCGGGCCAGGGTCAGCGGCTCAAAGCGCGCGGGGGGCGCGTCGTGGGGCAGGGGCGATGCGCTCATGGGCTATGCAGGTGTCACCAGTGCCGATGGGGCGGCCGCACGCTCGGCCGTGGTTCGCGCCACTTTGTCGCGAATGTAGAGCGGCAGGGCATCTGCCGCCGGTACGGCCAGGCCAGCGGAGATCAGCCCGGGCGCCAGGCGCAGCAGGGCGGTGGCGGCAGGCAGGGCATGCACATGGTGCGTGCCAGGGGCCAGCCGTTCGCCATAGGCGGCCTGGGCGTTGCCCGCCACAGTCCAGCCGGGCGGCACCTGTACGTCTTCAGGGGCGCTCAGGGCTGGCGCGCCGGAGTTTTGCCAGGTGCCGGACTGCCATTGGTAATGGGCCATGTATACCTCGTCCATGCGGGCGTCCAGCACCGCCACCACATTGCTGCAGCCGTGTGCGAAACGTGCCTGCTCTGCCACTGCGGCCAGGGTGTCGATCGGCAGCACAGGGATGCCGCGTCCGGCATTGGCGCCCCAGGCCAGTCCCTGCGCTACGGCGCAGGCGGTGCGCAGGCCGGTGAAGGAGCCCGGCCCCCGACCAAAGACCAGGGCGTCGAGCTGGCCCAGTTCGAGCCCGGCCTCGTCCAGCAAACTGCGCACGGCGGTGATGAGGGTGGCCGAGGCCTGGGCCCCGCCCGGCCCGCTGTGCGCGTACGTGCGGTCGCCGCACTGCACGGCGATGGACAGGGTCTCGGTACTGGTGTCGAAGGCAAGAAGATTCATGAAGCCGGAATGGGAAGGTGCGCCCGGGGCGCGCAACACCCCGCAGGATACCCGCACTCTGTCGCAGTGCGGTCCGGGAGCGAAGACGGGCGGTCGGGTGTCGATTATCCGTGGACGCGGCGATAGACTTGCCGGATGAATTCAGCAAGCCGCCGTCGTTGGCGACCATTCCTGCCGTCGCTGTGCCTGCTGCTGGCCGCCTGTGCCGGGATGGCGGGAGCGCAGCCGCTGGCAGCGCGCGGGTCCTTGCCGCCCGCAGTCGAGGCGGCCCTGGCCCGCGCGCGGTTGCCGCGCGATGCGTTGTCGGTGTTCGTGGCCGATGCCCAGGACGGCCGAGCGCCAGCGCGTTTGTCCTACCGTGCCCAGGTGCCGGTCAACCCGGCCTCGGTCATGAAGCTGGTGACCACCTACGCAGCGCTGGACCAACTGGGCCCCGCCTATGCCTGGAACACGCCGGTCTATGTGGACGGGTCGGTGCGCGCGGGCAGTCTCAAGGGCAATGTCTACCTCCGTGGGCAGGGCGATCCCACGCTGGTGATGGAGCGCCTGTGGCTGCTGATGCGGCGCCTGCAAGGCCAGGGTATCCATGTCATTGTGGGCGATATCGTGCTGGACCGCAGTGCCTTCGATCTGGCCGGGCATGACCCGGCGCAGTTTGATGGCGAGCCCCTGCGTCCCTACAACGCTGCACCCGATGCGCTGTTGCTCAACTTCAAGTCGGTGGTGATGGGCTTTGTGCCCGATCCCGGCGCCGGGGTGGCGCATATCCAGTACGACCCGCCGATGGCCGGTGTCCAGCGCCCGGACAGCGTCGCGCTGGCGGCGTCCGGCACGGGCTGCGGTGACTGGCGTGGGGGGCTGCGTGCCGAATTGAGTGACCCGCTTCGCACTACCTTCCAGGGTGCCTACGCGGCCAGTTGTGGCGAACGCAGCTGGGCCGTCGCCTATGCTGATCCGCAGGCCTTTGCCGCCCGGGCGGTAGAAGGGATGTGGCGTGCGCTGGGGGGCAAGCTCACCGGGAGCGTGCGTGAAGGCAAGGTGCCTGCCGGACTGCAGCCGGCCTTCAGCGTCACGTCTCCGCCGCTGGCTGCGGTGGTACGGGATGTGAACAAGTTCAGCAACAACGTCATGGCGCAGCATGTCTTCCTGACGATGGCACTGCAAAAAAACGGCGTGGCCACCTGGGAGGGGGCCCGTGACGTCTTGCGCCAATGGTGGCTGCAGCGTTTTGGTGCCGAGGGCCAGCCCGTCACCGACAACGGCGCGGGGCTCAGCCGCGAGGCACGCATCAGCGCCCAGGCACTGGGGCGCATGCTGCAGGCGGCGTGGCAGTCGCCCGTGATGCCGGAACTGGTGGCCTCCCTGCCGGTGGCCGGTATCGACGGTACCCTGCGGCGCAGTACAAGCCGCGCGGGGAGCGCGCACCTCAAAACCGGCAGCCTGCGCGATGTGCTGGCCGTGGCCGGGTATGTGCACGCCGACGATGGTCGCCGCTATGTGCTGGTGGCCATGGTCAACCATGCCCAGGCTGCAGCGGCGCGGCCGGTACTGGATGCGCTCATTGACTGGACGGCGAACACCCCGTAGCGCGCGCTCCGCGACTGTCGCACAGGTGTCTTGTCTGCGCGCTTCTCCCTCGTTATCCCCAATGGCCAGGGGCGCAGGTACGGGCAGCATGGTTCCTTTTTTGGATGAGGGCATCTCCATGACGTATTTCCGCTATACCTGTGTTGCCGCTGCAGCGGCCCTGCTTGTGGCCTGTGGTGGTTCGGATGATCCTGACCGGGGTGCCCTCAAGGACGCGCCAGTCACCATCACCACGCTCACTGCTGCGCAGATCGATGCGGGGACTGCTGCCGCAGGCCTGCAGGCGCTCAGTGGCAAGGCGAAATGCGATGTCAAGGTGGTTGCACTGAACTACATCACCGTCGGGGCACAGGGGAACGAAGAAACCAATGCCTCGGGCGTGATGCTGGTGCCTGGGGGTGCCGCATGCGCCGCACCCGCTGCGCTGGTGGCCTACGCCAAGGGCACGGACATGCAAAAACCGCGCACCCTGGCGAATCCGCAGGACAACGAGACCTTCCTGCTGGCTGCGATGTACGCGGCCCAGGGGTATGCCGTGGTTGCTACGGATTACCTGGGCTTTGCCAAATCGGGTTACGCCTACCATCCCTACCTGCATGCCGATTCCGAGGCCCGCACCGTGATCGACTCGGTGCGCGCCGCTCGGGCCGCGGCCCCCTCGGTGGGCGCCAGCCTGTCGGGCAAGGTCATGTTCACGGGGTATTCACAGGGAGGGCATGCCTCCATGGCCGCCCAGCGGGCGGCCGAGCGGGACCATGCCACCGAGTTCAACGTCGTGGCGGGCGCCCACCTGGCGGGGCCCTACAACCTGTCGGGTTCGCTCAAATTGACCGATGCCATCGCCGGTTTCCAGTTCTTTGTGCCCTACCTGGTCACGTCATGGCAAAAAGTCTATGGCACTGTCTATACCGATGTGAAAACCGCGTTCAAGACGCCGTATTCGGGCTACATCG
>JAPKHH010000063.1:0-19551 GCA_026647025.1 Giesbergeria sp. | reverse complement strand
AACAGCAGCCGGGGCAGGTCACGCGCACGGCAGTCGCCGATTTCCGAGAATTCCTTCTTCAGGGTGCTCTTGAGGTAGAGCTTTTCCTTGAGCCAGATCGGCATGGCGGCGACGAATGACCTGAAGCCGCCAGGCGCATAGCTCAGGTAGGTTTCCAGCAGGCGCTCGAACTTCACCAGCGGCTTGTCGTAGAAGACGATCTGGTCCAGGTCGCGCAGCCCGATGCCGGCCTCCTGCAGGCAGTAGCGCACGGCATTGCCGGGGAAGCGCGGATCGTGCTTCCTGCGCGTAAAGCGTTCTTCCTGGGCAGCGGCGATGATCTCGCCGTCGCGCAACAGCGCGGCGGCACTGTCGTGGTAGTAGGCCGAAATGCCGAGGATATGGCTCATGGCTGTTGGCTTTGGTGGGTCCTGCCCCGAGGGGCGGGCTCAGGCCAGGCGCGCAGGCGTCAATCGCAGCCTGAAACGGGCTTGCCATCGGCGATTGCCGATGCCACCAGGCTGCCCAATATCTCGTACCCCTTGCGGTTCAGGTGCGACCAGTCACGTGGGCCGTGAATCTGCTGGATTGACGCGGCCTCCCTCAGGCGGGGGCGGGCATCAACGAAACCCATGGCGTGCCGCATCGCTATTGTTCTTATCCGCGTACAGAACTCCTTGCTTCTGGCCGAGACGTCCTGACTCGGGAACTCGCTCTGCCGCTCATGATAGCGCTGCACCCTGACTGTCGGTGACACCAGCTGATATCGGGTACGTGCTCCAGCATTTCCATGCAGGTCACCGTATCAAAGCTGGACGGCTGTTCGGCGGCGAGTACTTCCACGCTCACTTCGCGGTACTGCACGCGGGGCGTCTGCGCCTCCAGGGCGTGCAACTGCGCCACACGGAGCGATTTCCCGGCCAGATCAATACCCAGGACATCCGCGCCTTTGCGGGCCATGGCATCGGCCAGAATTCCTCCTCCGCACCCTACATCCAGCACACGCTGACCATGGAGCGGCGACAGGGTGTTGATCCAGTCCAGCCGCAACGGGTTGATTTCGTGCAGGGGACGAAATTCACTGTCCGTATCCCACCATCGGTGGGCCAGTTCCGAAAATTTGGCCAGTTCGGCCGGATCGACGTTCAAGTTGTTGTTCATGGAGATGTATTGTCCGGCAAGCATTTGCACAACCCATAAAAAAAGCCCCGTTGCCGGGGCTTTTTTGTCGATCAGAGAAGATCAGTTGGCACGGGTGCCGACCACTTCGATTTCAACGCGACGGTTCTTGGCGCGACCTTCCTTGGTCTTGTTGTCAGCCACGGGCTGCTTTTCGCCCTTGCCTTCGGTGTACACACGGTTCTTTTCGATACCCTTGGACACCAGGTAAGCCTTCACAGCTTCGGAGCGACGCACCGACAGCTTCTGGTTGTAAGCGTCAGAGCCCACAGAGTCGGTGTGACCCACAGCAATGATGACTTCCAGGTTGATGCCCTTGACCTTGGAAACCAGGTCGTCCAGCTTGGCCTTGCCAGCGGGCTTCAGAACAGCCTTGTCAAAATCGAAGAAGGCGTCGGCAGCGTAGGTCACCTTGGTGGCCATGGCAGGTGCGGGTGCGGGCTTTGCAGCGGGTGCAGCAGCGGCAGGTGCCGCAGGCGCTGGAGCAGCGGGTGCAGCAGCAGGCGCAGCCAGTGCGCCGTCGCAGCCAGGGGCTGCCGTGGCAGGCGTCCAGGAGGCATCACGCCAGCACAGTTCGTTGGTGCCGTTCTTCCAGACCAGCTCGTTCGTGCCGTTCTTCCAGTTGTCCACGGTTTGTGCGCCGGCGGCGGTTGCAAGCGCTGCGGAGGCAATCAGCATTGCCACTTTGTTTAGTTTCTTCATGGTTCTCCTCTGGGGCGAAAAAGCCGCAGCCGCGCTGCGAAATTAGGACGTCGCTGGTGACCACCACCAAAAACGTTGAAATCGATTGTGCCATACGTAACCGGCAGGTGTCCGTCCTTGGTTTGTCCTGCCCGTAGGACAAATGCGCAATGATGCTGTTCTGTTGCGCCACCGCTACAGGCGCTTGCGCCTAAAATGGCTCTCCTTTGCTGTTTTCCCGCCCTCCCATGACCCAGTTCGCCAAAGAAACCCTGCCCATCAGCCTTGAAGAGGAGATGCGCCGCAGTTATCTCGATTACGCCATGAGCGTGATCGTGGGCCGGGCCTTGCCGGATGCGCGCGATGGCCTCAAGCCGGTGCACCGGCGCGTGCTGTTCGCCATGCACGAGCTGAACAACGACTGGAACCGGCCCTACAAGAAATCGGCCCGTATCGTGGGGGATGTGATTGGTAAATACCACCCTCACGGCGACTCTGCGGTGTACGACACCATCGTGCGGATGGCGCAGGACTTTTCGCTGCGTCACATGCTGGTGGATGGCCAGGGCAACTTCGGCTCGGTGGACGGCGACAACGCGGCCGCCATGCGGTACACCGAAATCCGCCTGGCAAAAATTGCCCATGAAATGCTGGGCGACATCGACAAGGAAACCGTCGATTTCGGCCCCAATTACGACGGCAGCGAAAAAGAACCGCTGGTCCTGCCCAGCAAGTTGCCCAATTTGCTGGTCAATGGCTCGGCAGGTATCGCGGTGGGCATGGCCACCAACATTCCGCCCCATAACCTGAACGAAGTGGTGGATGCCTGCCTGCACTTGCTGCGCAACCCTGAATCGACGATCGACGAGTTGATGGAGATCATTCCTGCACCGGATTTCCCCACGGCAGGCATCATCTACGGCATCAACGGCGTAAAGGACGGCTACCGCACGGGCCGGGGTCGCGTGATCATGCGGGCCAAGTGCCATTTCGAGGACATCGACCGTGGCCAACGCCAGGCCATCATCGTGGACGAGCTGCCCTACCAGGTCAACAAGAAGACCCTGCAGGAACGCATGGCCGAGCTGGTGCACGAGAAGAAGATCGAGGGCATCAGCCACATTCAGGACGAATCCGACAAATCCGGTATGCGCCTGGTGATCGAACTCAAGCGCGGCGAAGTGCCCGAAGTGGTGCTGAACAACCTGTACAAGCAGACGCAACTGCAGGACACCTTCGGCATGAACATGGTGGCGCTGATCGACGGCCAGCCCCGCCTGTGCAACCTCAAGGATCTGATCAGCGTCTTTTTGCAACACCGCCGCGAAGTGGTCACGCGCCGCACCGTGTTCGAACTGCGCAAGGCGCGCGAGCGGGGCCACGTGCTCGAAGGCCTGGCGGTGGCTCTGGCCAATATTGACGACTTCATCGCCATCATCCGCAACGCCCCCACTCCACCGGTGGCCAAGGCCGAGCTGATGACGCGCGCATGGGACAGCAAGCTGGTGCGCGAAATGCTTACGCGCACACGCGCCGACGGCGGCGTGGTCAATGCCGACGACTACCGGCCCGATGGTTTGGAAAAGGAACTCGGCATGGGCCAGGATGGCCTGTACCGCCTGTCGGAGACACAGGCCCAGGAAATCCTGCAGATGCGACTGCAGCGCCTCACGGGCCTGGAGCAGGACAAGATCGTGGCCGAATACAAGGACGTGATGGCGGTCATCGAAGACCTGCTGGACATCCTGGCCACGCCCGAACGCGTCTCGACCATCATTGGCGAGGAGCTGACCACCATCAAGCAGGAATTTGGTCAGAGCAAGCTCGGCGCCCGCCGCAGCCTGGTGGAATACAGCGCCCAGGATTTGTCCACCGAAGACCTCATCACTCCCACCGACATGGTGGTCACGCTCAGCCACACGGGGTACATCAAGAGCCAGCCCCTCTCCGAATATCGTGCGCAAAAGCGCGGTGGGCGGGGCAAGCAGGCCACGGCGACCAAGGAAGACGACTGGATCGACCAGCTCTTCATTGCCAACACGCACGACTACATTCTGTGCTTCTCCAACCGGGGCCGCCTGTACTGGCTCAAGGTGTGGGAAGTGCCCGCAGGCTCGCGCGGCTCACGCGGTCGCCCCATCGTCAACATGTTCCCGCTGCAGGACGGCGAGAAAATCAATGTCGTGCTGCCGCTCACGGGAGAAAAACGCAGCTTTCCGGCGGACCAGTATGTCTTCATGTCCACCAGCATGGGCACCGTCAAGAAGACGGCACTCGACGAGTTCTCCAACCCACGCAAGGGCGGCATCATTGCCGTGAACTTGGACGAAGGCGACTATCTGATCGGCGCGGCCCTGACCGACGGCCAGCACGACGTGATGCTGTTCTCCGACGGCGGCAAGGCCGTGCGCTTTGACGAAAATGATGTGCGTCCCCTGGGCCGCCAGGCCCGCGGCGTGCGCGGCATGATGCTCGAAGAAGGCCAGAGCGTGATCGCAATGCTGGTGGCCGAAGATGAAACCCAAAGCGTGCTGACCGCTACCGAGAACGGCTACGGCAAGCGCACCAGCATCACCGAATACACACGCCACGGGCGTGGCACCAAGGGCATGATCGCCATCCAGCAAAGCGAGCGCAACGGCAAGGTCGTGGCCGCCACGCTGGTACACGCGGACGACGAAATCATGCTGATTACCGACAAGGGCGTTCTGGTGCGCACGCGGGTCAGTGAAATCCGCGAACTGGGCCGCGCCACACAAGGCGTGACCCTGATCGCGCTGGACGAAGGCTCCCAGCTCAGCGGATTGCAGCGCATCGTGGAAAACGATGCCAACCCCGCAGAAGACCCCGAATCCGCAGGCGACGAGCCCGCTCCAGCAGCGGATGCCCCACCGCCCGCCACCGACGCCTGAGAGCCTGCGGCCTGACACACCACCTGAAAGCTATTACTTTAATAGCTGGAAGCGCCTGACCATTAAGCGCTTCTGGCATATTTGAGCCATAAACCATGCAACGCCCGTACAACTTTTCTGCCGGCCCGGCGGCCATTCCAGCCGAAGTTCTGGAGCAGGCTGCCGCCGAAATGCTCAACTGGCACGGCAGCGGCATGGGCGTGATGGAGATGAGCCACCGGGGCAAGGAATTCATCTCCATCTACGAACAGGCCGAGGCGGACCTGCGCGAATTGCTGGCCGTGCCTGCGCACTTCAAAATCCTGTTCATGCAGGGCGGCGGTCTGGCAGAGAACGCCATCGTTCCGCTGAACCTCTCGCGTGCAGCCACCGTGGATTTTGTCGTCACCGGAAGCTGGAGCCAGAAGTCGCAGAAAGAGGCGCGCAAATACGCCGCAGAGGTGAACGTCATCGCATCGGGCGAGGACCAGGGCTTTACCACCCTGCCCGACCCGGCGCAATGGCGTCCCAGCAAGGGCGCCAGTTACCTGCACCTGTGCAGCAACGAGACCATCAATGGCGTGGAGTTCCACGAACTGCCCGACCTGCACGCGCTGGGCTGCGACGCCCCGCTGGTCATCGATTTTTCTTCGCACGTGGCATCGCGCCCGGTCGACTGGTCGCGTGTGGGCCTGGCCTTTGGCGGCGCACAGAAAAACCTGGGCCCGGCGGGCCTCACCCTGGTGGTGGTGCGCGAAGACCTGCTGGGCCATGCCCTGCCCACCTGTCCGAGCGCCTTCGACTATCGTGTCGTGGCCGACAACCAGTCCATGTACAACACCCCGCCCACCTGGGGCATCTACATGGCAGGCCTGACCTTTCAATGGCTCAAGCACCAGCGCGAAGGCACAGCCAGCGGCATCGCCGCCATGGAGCAACGCAACATCGCCAAGGCACAGTTGCTGTACGAGGCCATCGACAACTCCAGCCTCTATGTCAACAAGGTGGCTGCCAACTGCCGCTCGCGCATGAACATCCCTTTCTTTCTGCGCGACGAAACCCGCAACGACGCTTTCCTGGCCGGTGCAAAACAGCGCGGCCTGCTGCAACTCAAGGGCCACAAGTCCGTGGGCGGCATGCGTGCCAGCATCTACAACGCCATGCCCCTGGCTGGCGTGCAGGCGCTGGTCGACTACATGCGAGAATTTGAGCAGCAGCACGCCTGACCCACGCACCCTTCAATGAATACACCCCAATCTTCTCCCGACCTGGCCAGCCTGCGCGTCCAGATCGACAACATCGACCAGCAACTGCTGACACTGCTGAACCAGCGCGCCCTGGTGGCCGAGCGCGTCGGCGAGGTCAAGAAGCGCGAGGGCACACCGTTCTTTCGCCCTGACCGCGTGGCACAGGTCATCGAAAAAATCCAGACGGCCAACCCGGGCCCCCTCAAAAGCGCCCATGTCACTGCCATCTGGCGCGAGATCATGTCGGCCTGCCTGGCACTCGAGTCGCCCCAGCGCGTCGCCGTTCTGGGGCCCGAGGGCACCTTCTGCGAGCAGGCCGCCATCGAATTCTTTGGTGGTGCTGCCGACATTGTCTACTGCGCCAACTTCGATGAAGTCTTCCACGCCACCGCCTCGGGCGGCGCGCAATTCGGCGTTGTGGGTGTCGAAAATTCGGTCGAAGGTGTGGTCACCCGGTCCCTCGACCTGTTTTTGCACACCCCCACGCATGTCGTGGGCGAGGTCAGCCTGCTGGTACGCCACAACCTGCTGCGCACCGTTCCCTCGGTCGAGGGCATCGAGGCCGTGCTCGCACACCCCCAGGCTCTCGCCCAATGCCAGGCCTGGCTGTCCAAGCACCTGCCGCATGTCGAGCGCCGCCCTGTCTCCAGCAACGCCGAAGGTGCACGCCTGGCGGCCACCAACCCGGCCTGGGCTGCACTGGCCAGCGAACGGGCCGCCACCCAGTTCGGCCTGCACATCGTGGCGCACGCCATCCAGGACGACGCCTACAACCGCACGCGGTTTGCCATCATCTGCCTGCCGCACACGCTGGACACCCCCCCGCCCTCGGACCGGGATTGCACCAGTCTCATCGTCTCGGTACCCAACAAGCCGGGTGCCGTGCACGACCTGCTGGTACCCCTCAAGAAACATGGCGTCTCCATGACGCGTTTCGAATCGCGCCCGGCACGCACCGGCCAGTGGGAATACTATTTCTACATCGACATCGACGGCCACCCCAGCCAGCCCCATGTCAGTGCGGCACTCAATGAATTGCGCAGTCTCTGCGCCTTCTACAAGGTGCTGGGCACCTACCCGGTGACGCCATGACCCCAGCCCGTACCGTGACTCCCACTGCGCCCAGCACTGCCTCCGAAACAGCAAGGACTCCCCATGTTTGAACAATTGGGCCTGATCGGCTGCGGCCTCATGGGCGGGTCGTTTGCGTTGGCCCTCAAGCGCGCGGGACTGGTCAAGCGCGTAGTGGGCTACAGCAAGTCTCCGTCCACCACCGACCGCGCGCGCCAGCTCGGCGTGATCGACGTGGAAGCGCCTTCCGCACTGCTGGCCGTGGCGGGTGCCGACATTGTTTTGCTCGCCGTCCCTGTCTCGGCCACGGAAGCCACGCTCAAGGCCATCAAACACCTGGTCACGCCCCAGATGCTGGTCATGGACGTGGGCTCCACCAAGGCCGACGTGGTTCAGGCCGCCGAACGTGCACTGCGCGACAAGGTGGGTTCCTTCGTGCCTGCACACCCGATCACCGGCCGCGAGGTCTCGGGCGTGGAACACGCCGAAGCCGAGCTCTACAGCGGACGCCAGGTCATCCTGACGCCGACCGAGCGCACGCTCACCGCGCAGCTGCAGCGCGCACAGGACATCTGGACGGCTCTGGGCTGCCGCGTGACCAGCATGTCGCCCGAAGCGCACGACAATGCCTTTGCCGCCGTCAGCCACCTGCCCCATTTGCTGGCTTTTTCACTGGTCAACAGCATTACAGGCCAGGAGCATGCCGACACCTTTCTGTCGCTGGCCGGTCCCGGTTTTCGGGATTTCACCCGCATTGCCGCCAGCGACCCCAAGGTCTGGCGCGACATTTTCCTGTCCAACCGCGAGGAGTTGCTGGCCCAGTCCAGCCTGTTCCAGCAAGCCCTCCAGCGCCTGGAAGAAGCCATGCGCAGCAACAACGCCCAGGCCATCGAGGACATGCTCACCCTGGCCAGCGAAACCCGCGCGCACTGGCGCATGGGTGCGCAGCGCTCACACAAAAACCGCTAACCCGGCGCCTGGCGGCCGGCCGACGGCCGACCGGCATGCCATTGCCCCGGATTGCCATCGATGTTTTCCACTGCTTTTCTTGATCTCCCCGCGCTGCAGTCGGCCCAGGGCAGCGTGCAGCTGCCGGGCTCCAAAAGCATCTCCAACCGCGTACTGCTGCTGGCGGCCCTGAGCCGGGGCACGACCACGGTGCACGACCTGCTGGCGTCCGACGACACCCGTGTCATGCTCGACGCCCTGCGCCAGTTGGGCTGCGGCGTCGAACAAGACGGTGCGCAGGCACGCATCACCGGGCTGGGCGGCCGCCAACCCACATCCCCCGCCACCCTGTTCCTGGGCAACGCCGGCACGGCCATGCGCCCCCTGACGGCCGCACTGGCCCTGCTGGGCGGTGTGTTTGAGCTCAGCGGCGTGGCGCGCATGCACGAGCGCCCGATTGGCGACCTGGTGGACGCCTTGCGCCAACTGGGTTGCAACATCGACTACCTGGGCAATGAAGGCTATCCGCCACTGCGCATTGCGCAGGCCGATGGCGTGCCCGCCCTGGCGCTGTCCACGCCCATCCGCGTACGTGGCGATGTCTCCAGCCAGTTCCTGACTGCACTGCTCATGGCCCTGCCCCTGGCGGCCACGCAGCAGGATGTGGTCATCGAAGTGGTGGGCGAGCTGATCTCCAAGCCCTACATCCACATCACCCTGCAGCTGCTGGAGCGCTTTGGCATCACGGTGCGTCACGATCACTGGCAGCGCTTCACCATTCCTGCGGGCAGCAGCTACCAGTCGCCGGGCAGCATCCATGTCGAGGCCGATGCCTCTTCTGCTAGCTATTTCATAGCTGCTGGCGCAATTGCAGCGTGCGATGGAAGCAAAAATGGCATCAAAATTCTGGGTGTAGGGATGGATTCCATCCAGGGAGACATCCGCTTTGTCGAAGCAGCCCAAGCCATGGGTGCGCAGATCACCGGCGGCCCCAACTGGTTGCAGATCCAGCGCGGCGCCTGGCCGCTCAAGGCCATCGACCTGGACTGCAACCATATTCCCGATGCAGCCATGACGCTGGCCGTGATGGCGCTGTACGCCCAGGGCACCACCACCTTGCGCAACATTGCCAGCTGGCGTGTCAAGGAAACCGACCGCATTGCGGCCATGGCCACCGAACTGCGCAAGCTCGGCGCCACCGTGGAGGAAGGGGCGGACTCGATTCGGATCACACCACCCGCTGCACCGTCCGACTGGCATGCAGCCAGCATCCACACCTACGACGACCACCGTGTCGCGATGTGCTTCTCGCTTGCAGCCTTCAATCCGGCAGGCTTGCCGGTACGCATCCTGGACCCCCAGTGCGTGGCCAAAACCTTTCCCGACTACTTCGAAGCCCTGTTCTCGGTCACCCAGGCAGCGCCCGCACAGATTCCCGTGATCTGTATCGATGGCCCCACGGCCTCGGGCAAGGGCACCGTGGCCGCCGCCGTGGCCCAGCGCCTGGGCTACGGGTTTCTCGATTCAGGCGCGATGTACCGCATCACGGCCCTGGCTGCCACGCGCGCAGGCCTGCCCATCGATGCCGGGCATGCAGCACAGATCGCCACCCTGGCCCGCCAGCTGCCGGTGCGCTTCGAGGCGGGGCACGTCTGGCTGGGTAACGACAATGTCACCGAGGCCATTCGGACCGAGGAAGCGGGCATGAACGCCTCGCGCGTGTCGGCCCTGCCCGCCGTACGCACGGCGCTGGTCGATCTGCAGCACAGCTTTCGCCGACTGCCGGGCCTGGTGGCCGATGGGCGCGACATGGGCACGGTGATCTTTCCCGGGGCAGCGCTCAAGGTCTATCTGACGGCCAGCGCAGCCTGCCGCGCCCAGCGGCGCTACCAGCAATTGATTGCCAAGGGCTTACCCGCTACAATAGCCGACCTTCGCGCAGACTTGGAGGCGCGCGACGCCCGGGACATGTCCCGCAGCGTCGCCCCCCTGAAGCCCGCGCAGGATGCTCTGGTGCTGGACAACTCCGAACTCACGATCGAACAGGCCGTGGAACAGGTACTTGACTGGTGGCAGCAGCGTCAGCCCTTCATGCCCGGCGTGCAGGGTTGAAACGGGGCGCAAAGCCCCACACCGGCCCACACCGCCAGCACCGCGCAGCAGCGCACCGGCAGTGTGGTTCTTTAACGAACCCGCGGTTCTGCCGCACCCCCAGCCACCACGCGCAGCCTTTGAAACCGCAGCAATCGTGCTGCCGTAAACCTGCACGTGGCAAGGAAACACATGTCTGAATCTTTTGCCGCCCTTTTTGAAGAATCCCTGCAACGCACCGAAATGCGCCCAGGCGAAGTCATCACCGCCGAAGTCGTGCGCGTGGAACACAGCTTCGTCGTGGTCAACGCCGGCCTCAAGTCTGAAGCCTACGTGCCGTTGGAAGAGTTCAAGAACGACAAGGGCGAAGTTGAAGTCCAGGTGGGCGACTTCGTGTCGGTCGCCATCGGCTCCATCGAAAACGGCTACGGCGACACCATCCTGTCGCGCGACACCGCCAAGCGCCTGGCTTCGTGGATGAGCCTGGAAAAGGCCCTGGAATCCGGCGAATTCGTCACCGGCACCACCAGCGGCAAGGTCAAGGGCGGCCTGACCGTGCTGGTCAACGGCATCCGTGCCTTCCTGCCCGGCTCGCTGATCGATACCCGTCCGATCAAGGATCTGACGCCGTACGAAAACAAGACCATGGAATTCAAGGTCATCAAGCTCGACCGCAAGCGCAACAACGTGGTGCTGAGCCGCCGCGCCGTGGTGGAAGCCTCCATGGGTGAAGAGCGCGCCAAGCTGATGGAGACCCTGAAGGAAGGCTCCATCGTGCAGGGCGTGGTCAAGAACATCACCGAATACGGTGCGTTCGTGGACCTGGGCGGCATCGACGGCCTGCTGCACATCACCGACATGGCATGGCGCCGCGTGCGTCACCCCTCCGAGGTGGTCACCGCTGGCCAGGAAATCACCGCCAAGATCCTCAAGTTCGACACCGAAAAGAACCGTGTCTCGCTGGGTCTCAAGCAAATGGGCGACGATCCCTGGATGGGCGTTTCGCGCCGCTACCCACAGAGCACCCGCCTGTTCGGCAAGATCACGAACATTGCCGACTACGGCGCGTTCGTCGAACTCGAACCCGGCATTGAAGGCCTGGTGCACGTGTCCGAAATGGACTGGACGAACAAGAACATCGCTCCTTCCAAGCTGGTCACGCTGGGCGACGAAGTCGAAGTCATGGTCCTCGAGATCGACGAAGACAAGCGCCGCATCAGCCTGGGCATGAAGCAGTGCAAGGCCAACCCCTGGCAAGAATTCGCGCAGAACACCAAGCGCGGCGACCGCGTCAAGGGCCCCATCAAGTCGATCACCGACTTCGGCGTGTTCGTGGGCCTGGCTGCCGGCATCGACGGTCTGGTGCACCTGTCCGACCTGTCCTGGAACGAAACCGGCGAAGCCGCCGTGCGCAACTACAAGAAGGGCCAGGAAGTCGAAGCCATCGTATTGGCTGTGGACGTGGACCGCGAGCGCATCTCCCTGGGCATCAAGCAGCTCGACGGCGACCCGTTCACCACGTTCGTGACCGTGAACGACAAGGGCCAGACGGTGACCGGCAAGGTCAAGACCGTGGACGCCCGTGGCGCTGAAATCGACCTGGGTGAAGACATCATCGGCTACCTGCGCGCTTCGGAAATCTCCCGCGACCGCGTGGAAGATGCCCGCAACGTGCTCAAGGAAGGCGACGAAGTCACGGCCGTGGTGGTCAACGTGGATCGCAAGACCCGCAACATCCAGCTGTCCATCAAGCAAAAGGACATGATCGACGAGCAAGGTGCCATGGCCAACCTGAGCCAGCAGTCGAGCCGCGAAAGCGCTGGCACGACCAGCCTGGGCGCCCTGTTGCGTGCCAAACTGGACAATTCCGAGAAGTAAAAAACCCGTAACGGTTTAAAGCAAGGCCGGGTGGGTGCACAATGCGCCCACCCGGTTTTTTTATTGAAACATTTTGTTATGACACGATCCGATCTCGTTGAAGAGCTTGCCGCCCGTTTTAGCCAGCTCACGCACCGCGATGCCGAATTCGCCGTCAAGACATTGCTCGACGCCGTCGGCGAAGCCCTGGTACGCGGGCACCGCATCGAGGTGCGCGGCTTTGGCAGCTTCTCCGTCAACCACCGTCCACCACGCATGGGGCGCAACCCCCGCAGCGGCGAGGCCGTCGCCATTCCTGCCAAGCGCGTCCCCCATTTCAAACCGGGCAAGGCCCTGCGCGAAGCCGTGGACAAGCGCACGGCAGAGCTGGAAAGCACGGGTTGATTGGTGCTATTTAATCAATAGCTTGTAGCGCTCTACCCATCTGCGGTTTGGCCGTTTTTGCTTCAATTTTTTCTATCCACCCGGCCCAGTGCACCGCGCCTCTTAGAATGGCGCCACCACCGGGGAGACACATGAAATACCTCCTGTGGCTGCTCAAGGCAGCCCTTTTTTTTACCCTGTTCGCTTTCGCGCTGAACAACCAGCAGGATGCAACCGTCCATTTCTTCTTTGGAACCCAGTGGCGCGCACCGCTGGTGCTGGTTGTGCTGACCGCTTTTGCTGCAGGGCTGGTGACCGGCGTCCTGGGCATGGTGCCGCGCTGGTGGAAACACCGCATCGCCGCACGCCATGCACCCCAACAGGCAACCGCCCCCGCCCCTGCCGCGGGCTCGCCTTCGCCTGCCGTCGATAGCCAGCCACCCCATGGAATTTGATCTCGTCTGGCTGCTGCTGGGTTTGCCGCTGGCCTTTGTGCTCGGGTGGGGCGCATCGCGCTTTGACCTGCGCCAGCTGCGCGCCGAAAACCGCAGTGTTCCCAAGGCGTACTTCAAGGGCCTGAACTTCCTGCTCAACGAACAGCAGGACAAGGCCATCGATGTCTTCATCGAGGCCGTGCAGAACGACCCCGACACCTCCGAACTGCACTTTGCCCTGGGCAATCTGTTCCGCAGGCGCGGCGAATACGACCGCGCCGTGCGGGTGCACGAGCACCTGCTCTCGCGCGGCGACCTCAGCCCCCGGGACCGCGAGCGTGCCCAGCACGCACTGGCACTTGATTTTCTGAAAGCGGGGCTGCTGGACCGGGCCGAAGACGCCCTGGCGCGCCTGGAAGGCACACCCTTTGAGGAACAGGCACGCCTGGCCTTGCTTGCCATTTACGAGCGCTCCCGGGACTGGCCCCGAGCCGCCACCATTGCCCGCCAGATGCAGGACGCAGGCCAGGGCAATTTCAGCACCCGGCAGGCCCACTACCTGTGCGAGCAGGCTCTGGAGCATGTCGCGCATGGTGACATCGACAAGGCTCGCGACCTGTTGGACAAGGCCCACGCCAGTGCGCCGCAGGCGCCCCGACCGCGCATCGAACTGGCCCGCCTGGCACAGGCCCAGGGCCAGCCCGACACCGCCCTTGCCCTGCTCAAGGCCCTGGCCACTGAAGCCCCCGCCGCGCTCCCCCTGGCGGCCACGCTGCTGGTCAAGACCGCGCAGGCCAGCCAACAGACAGCGCAGGCACTCGAGGTACTGCAGCAGCACTACGCAGCGGCCCCCTCGCTGGATGTGCTCGATGCCATCGTTGTCCTGACCACACCCGCCATGCCGCAGTCTGAGGACGGTCGCCAGTGGTACCTGCGGCACCTGGAAGCCGAGCCATCCCTGGTGGCTGCCGCGAAATGGCTTGCCGACGAGCGGCTGGAACACGAGCAATACCACGCGCAGGTGCAGCGCGCCCTCGACCATGCTGCCCAGCCCCTGTTGCGCTACCGCTGTGCAGCCTGCGGCTTCGAAGCACGCCAGCATTTCTGGCAATGCCCCGGCTGCCAGTCCTGGGACAGCTACCCGGCGCGGCGCGTGGAAGAACTGTAGCCGCCACCATCGGCCCTTTGTCACACACCATCGCAGGAGCCCGGCCCATGTACACACAAACCTTGGTCTTGGCCCTCCTGCTCGGCGCAGCGCTGCCTTGTTCCGCCATCGACGTGAACCAGGCCACCGAGGCCGAACTCGACGGCATCAAGGGCCTGGGCCCGGCCACTACCGGAACAATCCTCCGGGAGCGCCAGAAAGCCCCCTTTCGGGACTGGAATGATCTGATCGGGCGCGTGGCTGGCGTGGGCAAGGGCAGCGCCGCTCGGCTCTCCTGCGCAGGGCTGACGGTCAACAACCAGGCATTGCCGGGCCAATGCACACCCTCTGCCGCAGGCACAGCCCCCACGCAAGAACGCTGACCCAGGAAATCCAAGGATATCCGGCGGTACACGGCGCCTCGCTGGACGCGCCCCGTAGAATCAATCCGGCATCCGTCCGCGCTGTCTCTTCGGACGGACGTCACCCGAGGCCGCAATCCCGTTCGACCTCCTCCCCTTGTTCCACTGTCAGCAGCATTCCACGGCCACAATGAGGACCCTCTGCGCATGCCCCTGATGTATCTCGTACTCCTGCCGTTCATCGGCAGTCTGCTGGCGGCCGTCATGCCTGCCAACGCACGCAATGCGGAATCGACCCTGGCGGGTCTGATCGCCCTGTTCTGCGCGGTACAGGCCGCACTGTGCTTTCCGGCCATTGCACAGGGCGGCGTATTGCAGGAGGAAATCGTATGGCTGCCCGCCCTGGGCCTGAATCTCGTGATTCGCATGGACGGCTTTGCCTGGATGTTCTGCATGCTGATCCTGGGCATTGGCGCACTGGTGGTGCTGTACGCACGCTACTACATGTCGCCCTCGGACCCGGTGCCACGCTTTTTCTCCTTCCTGCTGGCCTTCATGGGCTCGATGGTGGGCGTGGTGCTCTCGGGCAACATCATCCAGCTGGCGTTTTTCTGGGAGCTGACCAGCCTGTTCTCATTCCTGCTGATCGGCTACTGGCACCACCGCAAGGACGCGCGACGTGGCGCGCGCATGGCGCTCACCGTCACGGGCACGGGCGGTCTGTGCATGCTGGCGGGCATGCTGGTCATCGGCCACATCGTGGGCAGCTACGACCTGGACCAGGTGCTGGCGGCCGGCCTGCAGGTGCGCGCCCACCCGCTGTACTTCACGGCCCTGGTGCTGGTGCTGCTGGGTGCACTCACCAAAAGCGCGCAGTTTCCTTTCCACTTCTGGCTGCCCCATGCCATGGCCGCGCCCACCCCGGTCTCCGCCTACCTGCATTCGGCCACCATGGTCAAGGCCGGGGTGTTTCTGCTGGCGCGCCTGTGGCCGGTGCTGGGCGGTACCGAACACTGGTTCTGGCTGGTGGGCGGCGCGGGCGTGTGCACCCTGCTGCTGGGCGGTTACCTGGCCATGTTCCAGAACGATCTCAAAGGGCTGCTGGCCTATTCCACCATTTCGCACCTGGGCCTCATCACACTGCTGCTCGGCCTGAACAGCCCTTTGGCCGCCGTGGCCGCCGTGTTTCACATCATGAACCACGCCACCTTCAAGGCCTCGCTGTTCATGGCGGCGGGCATCATGGACCATGAAACCGGCACCCGCGACATCCGGCGCCTGTCCGGCCTGCGCACCATGATGCCGATCACCGCCACGCTGGCCATGGTGGCCAGCGCGTCCATGGCGGGAGTGCCGCTGCTCAACGGATTCCTGTCCAAGGAAATGTTCTTTGCCGAGACGGTTTTTCTCGATGCGGCACCCCTGGTGCGCCTGGGCCTGCCTATTGCAGCCACCCTGGCAGGTATTTTTGGCGTAGCGTATTCACTGCGTTTTACCGTCGATGTGTTTTTCGGCCCCGCCGCCACCGACCTGCCCCGCCAGCCGCACGAGCCCCCCCACTGGATGCGCGTGCCGGTAGAGCTGCTGGTCCTGATTTGCCTGGTGGTGGGCATGCTGCCCGCCTGGTCCGTGGGGCCCTTTCTCGATGCCGCAGCCCGTCCCGTGGTCGGCGGCTCCATGCCGGTGTTCAGTCTGGCGATCTGGCATGGTCTGAACACCCCGCTCCTGATGAGCGTGGTGGCCCTGGTCGGCGGGGTCGTTCTGTATGCCGTGCTGCGCCGCTGGCGCAATGCCGGGCGCCTTGCTTTTCCCCGGATCTCACACTATGTCGATGGCCAACGTCTGTTCGAAGCCGCGCTGGCCCTGCTCTCCCAGGCCGGGCGCAAAGGTCGGCGCTGGCTGGGAACAAACCGCCTGCAATGGCAGATGCTCTGGCTCGTGGTAGCCGCACTGTTGGCCGGCTTCATGCCGCTGTGGGTCCATGGGCTGCAGCGCGGCGACCGCCTGACGCTTCCTCTGTCACCCGCTTTTGCACTGCTCTGGCTGCTGGGCGGCATATGCGCCATTGCAGCGGCCTGGCAGGCCAAATACCACCGCCTGGCGGCACTCACGCTGCTGGGAGGCGCAGGCCTGGCCACCTGCATTACCTTCCTGTGGTTCTCGGCCCCGGACCTCGCCCTCACGCAGATCGTGGTGGAACTGGTGACCACCATTCTCATTCTTCTCGGTTTGCGCTGGCTGCCCATGCGCGACGAAAGCCTGCGCGTGCCCACACGGGCCGAGCGCCGCAGCACCCGCCTGCGCCGGATGCGCGACATGGCATTGTCCGTTCTGGCGGGCGGCGGCATGGCCTGGCTGGCCTTTGCCATGATGAGCCGCCCGTTCCCACAAAGCACATCGACTTTCTTCCTGGAACGCGCCCTGACCGAAGGGGGCGGCACCAATGTGGTCAATGTGATGTTGGTCGACTTCCGGGGGTTCGACACCTTTGGTGAAATCGTGGTGCTGGGCATCGTGGCCCTGACCGTTTACGCCTTGCTGCGGCGGTTTCGCCCGGCGCACGAAGCCATGGACCTGCCCGCACAGCAACGCGCCCTGCCCGCAGACCTTCAGACCGACCTGATCAACCCGCGCCATGCCAGCGATACGGCGGTCGGTTACCTCATGGTGCCCGCCGTCCTGGTGCGCCTGCTGCTGCCCTTTGCCGCCGTGGTCGCAGCACACCTGTTCATGCGGGGCCACAACGAGCCCGGCGGAGGTTTCGTGGCCGGGCTGGTGCTGTCATCGGCACTGCTGCTGCAGTACATCATCTCCGGCACGCACTGGGTCGAAGCCCACATGCCGCTCAGCCCGCGCCGCTGGATCGCTTTCGGTCTGTTGTGCGCGCTGGCCACGGGCCTGGGTGCCCTCACGCTGGGCTACCCTTTCCTCACCAGCCACACCGCCCACCTGCATCTGCCTGTGGTGGGCGAGATCCATGTGGCCAGCGCCATGTTCTTCGACATCGGCGTGTTTGCGCTCGTGGTGGGCTCCACGCTGCTCATCCTGACGGCCCTTGCCCACCAATCGGTGCGCGGCCACCGCCACCATGCTCGCCTGGCCGAAGAAGCTGCGGCACGCGAGGCTCCTGCACCAAAAGAGGCCCTCTGATGGAAATCGTTCTCGTCCTGGCCATTGGGGTACTGACCGGCTCAGGCGTGTGGCTGCTGCTGCGTCCACGCACCTTCCAGGTCATCATGGGGCTGTCCCTGTTGTCGTATGCGGTCAATCTGTTCATCTTCAGCATGGGGCGCCTGGGTCTGGCCATCGACAAGGAGCCCGTGCTGCAGCCCGGTGTGCCGCAAGACCTGCTGCACTACGCCGACCCCATGCCGCAGGCCCTGGTGCTCACGGCCATCGTCATTGGCTTTGCCATGACGGCCCTGTTCCTCGTGGTGCTGCTGGCATCGCGCGGCATGTCAGGCACCGACCATGTGGATGGCAGCGCCTCGCATGATGTGCGGGAGATGCCATGACCGCGCTCCACGCCTTCGCGGCGTTCTTCATGCCGCACCTGCTGCTGGCGCCCATCGCGCTGCCCCTGCTCACCGCGGCGTTGATGCTGCTGCTGCGCGAAGACCAGCAGCGCCTGAAAATCGCGTTCAACCTGTTCTCCACCCTGCTCGGGCTGGGGGTGGCCGTGCTGCTGCTGGTGTGGGCGCACCACAGCGGGGACCCGGCCCCCCTGGGGGTGTACCTGCCGGGCAACTGGCCAGCGCCGTTTGGCATCGTGCTGGTGCTCGACCGCCTGTCCGCCATGATGCTGGTGCTGACCAGTGGTGTTGCGCTGGCGTCGATTCTGTTTGCCACCGCCCACTGGCACCGCGCCGGAGTGCATTTCCACCCGCTGTTCCAGTTCCAGCTCATGGGACTGGCAGGCGCCTTTCTCACGGCGGACCTGTTCAACCTGTTCGTGTTTTTCGAGATCATGCTGGCCGCCTCGTACGGGCTCCTGCTGCACGGCTCGGGCCGCCAGCGGGTCAAGGCGGGGCTGCATTACATCGCCATCAACCTGGCGGCATCGTCGCTGTTTCTGATTGGTGTGTCCATGCTGTACGGCATTACCGGCACCCTGAACATGGCCGACCTGGCGCGCAGCATTCCCACGGTGGTAGAGGCTGACCGCGGGCTGCTGCATTCGGCCGCAGCCATTCTGGCCACAGCCTTCCTCATCAAGGCGGCCGTCTGGCCCCTGAATTTCTGGCTCGTTCCGGCCTACAGCGCTGCCACGGCACCGGTGGGCGCCCTGTTCGCGCTGATGACCAAGGTAGGTGTCTACACCCTGCTGCGGCTGTGGACGCTGCTGTTTGGCTTTGAGGCGGGTGCGTCAACCCTGTTTGGTAGCCTGTGGCTGGTCGGTGGCGGCATGGTGACCATGGTGTTTGGCGCCATCGGCATGCTGGGTGCCCAGCGGCTGACCCACCTGGCGGGTTTTGCCGCCATCGTGTCCTCGGGCACGCTGCTGGCAGCCGCCGGTTTTGGCCAACCCCGGCTGACGGCCGGGCTGCTGTACTACCTGCCCAGCTCTACCTTGGCGGTCAGTGCCCTGTTCCTGCTGGCCGACCTGATCGACCGCTGGCGCAACGACGGGGCCCACCAGGCACCGCACGAGCAAGGTGACGACGCGCCTTTCCTCAGCCCGGAGCTGGTTCCCACCGATGCGCACAACCTGGACGACAACGAGCAGGTGCTCGTCGGCCGCGTGATTCCGGCCGCCACAGCCATGTTGGGCCTTTCGTTCCTGCTGTGCACCCTGGTCATCACCGGCCTGCCACCGCTGTCGGGATTTGTAGGCAAGTTCGCCATGCTGACCGCCCTGCTCAACCCCCTGGGCATGGGCGCCTCGGCCGACACACCACCCAGCCCCTGGAGCTGGACGCTGCTGGCCCTGATGATTGGCAGCGGCCTGCTGGCGCTCCTGTCTCTCACACGCACAGGCATCCGCCATTTCTGGACCAGCCACAACCGCACGGCGCCCGTACTGAGCGTGCTGGAAGGCGCGCCCATTGCCTTGCTGCTGGGTGCCTGCATAGTCCTCACCGTGCAAGCCAATCCGGTCATGGACTATGCCAACAGCACGGCCCAGGCGCTGCATACGCCCGC
Source organism: Giesbergeria sp. (assembly GCA_026647025.1). GTDB lineage: Bacteria > Pseudomonadota > Gammaproteobacteria > Burkholderiales > Burkholderiaceae_C > Simplicispira. The sequence goes on along the minus strand of JAPKHH010000063.1, from coordinate 138 downwards.
CAGCTATGTGCATGCGGTGCTGTCGGCCCGGCCCGTTCCCAACCCCGCCAGCGCCCCCCCAGCGATGGCACGACCGGAGACCCCATGAAGCGACTGCTGCCCGCACCGCTGCTGTCGGTGGCCCTGTTCTTGTTGTGG
>JAPKHH010000062.1:0-19784 GCA_026647025.1 Giesbergeria sp. | reverse complement strand
AAGTCATCGAGATCGACAAACAGCAGCGACGCCAGAGTGCCTTCGCGTTGTGCTCGGGCCAGTGCCGTGTGCAGACGGTCCAGCAGCAAGGCGCGGTTGGGCAGCTGGGTGAGCGTGTCGTGCTGCGCCATGTGCCTGAGCCGGTCGTGCATCTGCTGGCGCTCGATGGCGGCTGCCACCTGGGTGGAGACGAACTGCAGCAGTTCCTTGTCTTTCTCGGTATAGGGGCACTGCGGGTCGTAGCTTTGCAGCACCAGGGCGCCCATGGTGCCGCTGTGGGTCTGTAGCGGCACACCCAGCCAGTACAAGGGCCTGACGTCGGCTGCATTTTGCGCTGCGGTCAGCGTGTGGGCGTTCTCGCGGGCGTGCAGGATGGCGCGGCCGGTGCGCACCACCTCGGCGCACAGCGCATCGCTGGAGCAGGGCGCGGCCCGGTACTCGTTGGCATGGTAGGCATGGCGCAGCGCACCGTCGGCCTGGTCCTGCAAGACCACCGAGAAGTTGGTGGCCAGAACCAGCCGTCCGATGATGGGGTGGATGCGCTGAAAAAGCGATTCCAGGCTTTGCGCCGCATGCGTGGCCTCCGAGATGGCGTAGATCGCTGCCTGCCGGGTCTCGTGCAGCTTGCGCTCGGTGATGTCGTGTGCCACGGCCAGCCGCAGCTGCAGATCCGGCAGCCAGCGTGCGGTCCAGCTGATGTGCGCAATGCGCCCATCCTTGCGGATATAGCGGTTCTCGAACTGCAATTGCAGGTCGCCTTCCATGACGTGCTGGGCCTGTTCCCGGGTGGCATCCCGGTCCTCCGGGTGCACAAGGTCCAGAATGCGGCGCCCCACCACCTCCTGGGGGGTATAGCCAAAGATGCGCTCAAACGCCGGGCTGACAAAGACGATCGTGCTGTCGGCCTGAACAATGCAGACCGCATCCAGCAGCAGATCGACGATGTTCAGGGAGGAAATTCTTTGCATGGGGCAGCGTTTGCACAGGGCGTGCACAAGGCACTTGAAAAACCATTGTGCCGTGGCGCCTGCATCTGCGCTGGTGCCCGCCGAAAGCCCCGCAGTGGATCTGCCGCCCGCTGCACGGCCGGACAGATCCTGCGAGGAATTGCTGTTTTGATAGCTATCAGCGCTTGCCTGGTAAGCGTTTGAGCCACTTTTTACTTGTATTTTGTCTCCAGCGCATCCCATTCGGGCTTGCGCACCAGCCGCTGGCGCTCGGCAAAGGTGGCTACCAGGCCTGCGCTTTCGTCGATGCGCTGGGTATCGCGCAGGGCAGTCAGCGCCTTTTGCATGCCCGCCACCGCGCCTTGCAGCGCGGCGTTGGCATACAGCACCAGCCCATAGCCAAGGCTGCCCAGCTCGTTGGCGCTGAAGATCGGTGTCTTGCCGCCAATCACCATGTTCATCAGCTGGGGTTTGTCCAGCCGCTGGGGCAGGGCGCGGATCTCGTCGGCGTGGGTGACAGCTTCCACAAACAGGATGTCGGCCCCGGCCTCGCTATAGCGCCGGGCGCGCTCTACCGCAGCGTCGAAACCGTGCATGGCGCAGGCGTCGGTGCGCGCCATGATGAGCAGGTCGGGGTCGCGGCGCGCGTCCACGGCGGCCTTGATCTTGCCGACCATCTCGTCGGTGGCAATCACCTCTTTGCCATGGAAGTGGCCGCAGCGCTTGGGCGACACCTGGTCTTCGAGCTGGATGCAGTCGGCGCCCGCGCGCTCCAGGGTACGCACGGTGTGGTAGGTGTTGAGCGCGTTGCCAAAGCCGGTGTCGGCGTCCACGATCAGTGGCAGCTCGACCGCATCGCGGATGCGCGCCGTGTGGTCGGCAATGTCGGTGAGACCCATGAAGGCCTGGTCGGGCAGCCCCCACGCCATGTTGGTGACACCGGCGCCGGTGATGTAGAGGGCTTCAAAGCCCAGGTCGGCCACCACACGGGCCGAGAGGGCGTTGAAGGCGCCAGGAACGAGCACGCCACGGCGGGCGTTGGCCAGGGTTTTGAGTTGTTGCTTGGTGGTTTGCATGGTGTTTTCCTTGTGGATTGATGTACTGCGCCGGTGTGGCCCGCAGTGCTGCAAATTGGCGCGGCCCAGGCCAGTGGACGCCGCGCAAGGGCCGCCCCGCCGCGCTGGCGTCGTCCCCCTTCCCGCAGCGCGCAGCACTGCAAGAGAAAGGGGAAGCGGCGCAGCCGCTCAGGGGGATGGCACTCTGACCCAGCCTTCCATGAGGATGCGGGCGCTGCGGCTCATCAACGCTTTGGCGACTTGCCACTGACCGCTGACTTGCGTGGCCTCGGCGCCTACGCGCAGGGTGCCCGAGGGGTGGCCGAACACCACGGCGTTGCGCGTGCCGCCGCCAGCGGCCAGGTGGACCAGCGTGCCGGGGATGGCGGCGGCGGTGCCGATGGCAACGGCGGCGGTGCCCATCATGGCGTGGTGCAGCTGGCCCATGGAGAGGGCGCGCACCAGCAGGTCGATGTCGGCCGCCTTTACCTGTTTGCCGCTGGACGTGGTGTAGCCGGCGGGTGGGGCAACGAAGGCAATTTTGGGTGTGTGTTGGCGGGTGGCGGCTTGGGCCAGGTTTTGAATCAGGCCCATGTGCAGGGCGCCGTGGGCGCGGATGGCCTCCAGCCGGGCAAGTTCCTGGGGGTTGGTGTTGATGTCGGCTTGCAGTTCGGTGCCGGTGTAGCCCAGGTCCTGGGCATTCAAAAAGACGGTGGGGATGCCTGCGTTGATGAGTGTGGCGGCGAAGCGGCCCACGCCGGGGACATCGAGTTCGTCCACCACGTGGCCGGTGGGAAACATGGCGCCCTCGCCGTCGCCTTCGTCCGCCGGGCTGATGAATTCCAGCGCCACTTCGGCGGCAGCAAAGGTCACGCCATCCAGGTCAAAGTCACCCGTTTCCTGCACCTGGCCATCGGTGATGGGTACGTGGGCGACGATGGTTTTGCCGATGTTCGCCTGCCAGATGCGGATGGCGGCCGTGCCGCTCTGCGGAATGCGCGCCGCGTCGATCAGGCCCATGTGGATGGCACAGGGGCCCACGGCGGCTGAGAGGTTGCCGCAGTTGCCGCTCCAGTCCACCAGGGGCTTGTCGATGCTGACCTGGCCAAACCAATAGTCCACATCGTGGCCGGGCCGCGTGCTGCGGGCCAGGATGACGGCCTTGCTGGTGCTCGACGAGGCGTTGCCCAGGCCGTCGATCTGTTTGCCATACGGGTCGGGGCTGCCCAGCACGCGCAGCAGCAGGCGGTCACGCGCGGCGCCGGGTTGCTGGGCGGATTCGGGCAGGTCTTGCAGCTTGAAGAACACGCCTTTGCTGGTGCCGCCGCGCATATAGGTGGCAGGGATTTTGATTTGATGTGGATGGTTCATGGCGTTGCTCCCCTCGCCCCTTGCGGGAGAGGGGCCGGGGGAGAGGGGGTGTTTGTGTGCACGGCGTTCCAGATGCTTTCCAGTACTGCGTCCGGGCTTTGCAGGATGTCGTTGTTCCAGAAACGCAGCACGGTGAAACCCTGGCTGCGCAGCCAGTGGTCGCGGGCGGCGTCATGCTCCGATTGCACGTGCTGGCCGCCATCTGCTTCCACAATCAGTCGCAGGCCGAAATGCACAAAGTCGACGATGTAGGGGCCGATGGGTTGCTGGCGGCGGAACTTCTGACCATCCATGCGGTGGGCGCGCAGGTGCTTCCAGAGCAACTGTTCGGCGTCGGTCATGTTCTGGCGCAGGGCTTTGGTGAATTGGCGTTGGTCCATGGGCGGGGCCCCTCTCCCCCGGCCCCTCTCCCGCAAGGGGCGAGGGGAGCAAGATGCAAGGCAGACATTGTCTGGGAGCGCTAGTCCCTCTCCTGCAAGGGGCGAGGTGAGCAAGATACAGGGCAGGCATTGTCAATGCGCGCTAGCCCCTCTCCCCTCGTGGGCGAGGGGCCGGGGGAGAGGGGGGTGCAGCCCGCGCCGCCAAAAAATCCTGCGCAAAGCGCTGCAGCACGCCACCGGCTGCATACACCGCCACTTCGTCGGCGGTGTCGAGTCGGCAGGTCATGGGCACGCGGGTGATTTCGCCATTCCTGCGCCGGACGATCAGGGTGAGATGGGCGCGCGCTTGCAGGGCGCCTTCCACGTCGTAGGTTTCGGTGCCGTCCAGTGCGAGCGTGTGGCGGTTGGTGCCGGGGGCAAATTCGAGCGGCAGCACGCCCATGCCGATGAGGTTGGTGCGGTGGATGCGCTCAAACCCCTCGGCCACCACGGTTTCCACCCCGGCCAGGCGCACGCCCTTGGCGGCCCAGTCGCGGCTCGACCCCTGGCCGTAGTCGGCGCCCGCAATGATGATGAGCGGCTGGCGGCGGTTCAGATAGGTTTCGATGGCCTCCCACATGCGCAGGTGCGTGCCTTCGGGCTCAAGGCGCGCCAGCGAGCCGGGTTGCACCGTGCCATCGCTTTTGCGCACCATCTCGTTTTTGAGGGTGGGGTTGGCAAAGGTGGCGCGCAGGGCGGTGAGGTGGTCGCCCCGGTGTGTGGCGTACGAGTTGAAGTCCTCTTCGGGCAGGCCCATGCGTGCAAGGTACTCGCCTGCGGCGCTGCCCGCCAGGATGGCGTTCGACGGCGAGAGGTGGTCGGTGGTGATGTTGTCGGGCAGGAGGGCCAGTGGGCGCATGCCCTTCAGGGTGCGCGGGCTGGCCGCCAGGGCGCCCACGCCTTCGGTGTCCCAATACGGCGGGCGGCGGATGTAGGTGGATTGCGGGCGCCAGTCGTATTGCGGGGCCACGGTGTCGCCATCGTCTTTGTGGAGGGTGAACATGGGCTCGTATACCGCGCGGTAGTGCTCGGGTTTGACGGCGGCCTGCACCACGGCGTCGATTTCTTCGTCGCTGGGCCAGAGGTCTTGCAGGCGAATCTCACGGCCCTCGACCACGGCCAGCACGTCTTTTTCAATATCAAAACGCACGGTGCCTGCAAGGGCGTAGGCCACCACCAGCGGGGGCGACGCCAGGAACGCCTGGCTGGCATAGGGGTGTATGCGGCCATCAAAGTTGCGGTTGCCCGAGAGCACGGCCGTGGCATACAGCTTGCGGTCGATGATTTCCTGCTGGATGGCGGGGTTGAGTGCGCCGCTCATGCCGTTGCAGGTGGTGCAGGCAAAACCGACGATGCCAAAGCCCAGCGCCTCCAGTTCGGTCAGCAGGCCCGCTTCCTGCAGGTACAGCTCGACCGCCTTGGAGCCCGGCGCCAGCGATGTCTTGACCCAGGGCTTGCGCGCCAGGCCCAGCCGATTGGCGTTGCGCGCGAGCAGTGCGGCGGCGATCACGTTGCGCGGGTTGGATGTGTTGGTGCAGCTGGTGATGGCGGCAATGACCACGGCGCCGTCGGGCAGGATGCCCGTGCCTGCGGCGGGCAGGCTCCACGGCCCGGCAATGCCTTTGGCGGCCAGGTCGGTGGTGGCCACGCGGGCATGGGGGTTGGAGGGACCGGCCAGGTTGCGCACCACGCCCGAGAGGTTGAACGTGAGCGTGCGTTCGTACACCACGCCCTGCAGCGTGTCGGCCCACAGCCCGGCCTGCTTTGCATAGGTTTCGACCAGCTGCACCTGGGCGGCTTCGCGCCCGGTCAGGCGCAGGTAGGCCAGCGTTTGCTCGTCGATGCTGAACAGCGCCGCCGTGGCGCCGTATTCGGGCGCCATGTTGGAGATGGTGGCGCGGTCGCCAAGGGTGAGGCTGCGTGCGCCGTCGCCATAGAACTCCAGGTAGGCGCCCACCACCTTGGCCTGGCGCAAGAACTCGGTCAGCGCCAGCACCACGTCGGTGGCGGTGATGCCGCTTTCGCGCTGCCCGGTGAGGTGCACGCCCACGATGTCGGGCAGGCGCATCCACGATGCACGGCCCAGCATCACGTTCTCGGCCTCCAGGCCGCCCACGCCCACGGCGATCACGCCCAGTGCGTCGACATGGGGGGTGTGGCTGTCGGTGCCCACGCAGGTGTCGGGGTAGGCCACGCCGTCCAGAACGCCCACCACGGGCGACATTTTTTCGAGGTTGATCTGGTGCATGATCCCGTTCCCCGCCGGGATGACCTGCATGTTGGCAAAGGCTTTTTTGGTCCACTCGATGAAGTGAAACCGGTCCTCGTTGCGGCGGTCTTCGATGGCGCGGTTCTTGGCAAAGGCGTCGGGGTCAAAACCACCGCACTCCACGGCCAGCGAGTGGTCCACGATCAATTGCACGGGCACCACGGGGTTGACCTGCGCGGGGTCGCCGCCGGCTGATGCGATGGCGTCGCGCAGGCCCGCCAGGTCGACCAGGGCGGTCTGCCCCAGGATGTCGTGGCACACGACCCGCGCCGGGTACCACGGGAAGTCTCGGTTGCGCCTGCGCTCGATCAGTTGCACCAGGCTGTCGCTCACGATGGCCGGGTCGGCCCGGCGCACGATGTTTTCAGCGTGCACGCGGGCGGTGTAGGGGAGCTGGGCCCAGGCTCCCGGCTGGATGGAGTCAACCGCCTCGCGGGCGTCGAAGTAGTCCAGGCGGGTGCCGGGCAAGGGGCGGCGGTATAGGGTGTTCATCATGGGGGGGAATGGCGGGGTATTTTGGCGCCAGGCTGTTCACTCCCTTCTTCCCTCGCGGGAGAGGGAGGAACAACCAGGGCAAGGGGCGGGAGCATCAAGCGCGGTGGTCGATGGGCACAAACACCAAGTCTTCCGGCCCCGTGTAGTTCGCACTCGGCCGGATGATCTTGTTGTCCTGCCGCTGCTCGATGATGTGCGCCGCCCAGCCGCTGGTGCGGGCCATCACGAACAGGGGCGTGAACATGGCGGTGGGCACCTGCATCATGTGGTAGCTCACGGCGCTGAACCAGTCCAGGTTGGGGAACATCTGCTTGGCGTCCCACATCACCGACTCCAGGCGCTCTGCAATGTCGAACATTTTGGTGTTGCCCGCCTCGTGGGACAGTTGGCGGGCCACGCCCTTGATGACGACGTTGCGCGGGTCGCTCACGGTATAGACCGGGTGGCCAAAGCCGATCACCACTTCCTTGGCCTCGATGCGGCGGCGGATGTCGGCCTCGGCCTGTGCGGGGTTGTCGTAGCGCTTTTGGATCTCGAACGCCACCTCGTTGGCGCCGCCATGCCTGGGGCCGCGCAGCGCGCCAATGCCGCCGGTGATGCAGGAATACATGTCGCTGCCCGTGCCTGCAATCACGCGGCTGGCAAAGGTGCTGGCGTTGAATTCGTGCTCGGCATACAGGTTGAGCGAGGTGTGCATGGCGCGCTCCCATGCGGCGCTGGGCTTGGCACCATGCAGCAGGTGCAGGAAGTGCGCGCCGATGGAGTCGTCATCGGTTTCCACCTCGATGCGCTTGCCCTGGGTGCTCCAGTGGTACCAGTACAGCAGCATGCTGCCCAGGCTGGCCATCAGCCGGTCGGCAATGTCGCGCGCACCGGGGGTGTTGTGGTCGTCCTTTTCGGGCAGCACGCAGCCCAGGGCCGATACGCCGGTGCGCATCACGTCCATGGGGTGGCTGCTGGCGGGCAGGCGCTCCAGGGCCTCCTTCACGCTGGCGGGCAGGCCGCGCAGGGCCTTGAGCCGGGCCTTGTAGGCACGCAGCTCGGCGCGGGTGGGCAGCTTGCCGTGCACCAGCAAGTGGGCAATTTCTTCAAATTCGCAGACCTCGGCAATGTCCAGGATGTCATAGCCCCGGTAATGCAGGTCATTACCCGTCTTGCCCACGGTGCACAGCGCGGTGTTGCCTGCGGTGACACCGGACAGGGCGACGGATTTCTTGGCCTTGAAGGCTGGGGTGGTGGTCTCACGCATGGTGGGGCTTTCTTCGGAAAGGGAACACAACGGGGGCCGCCGAAGGGCGGGTGGGGTCACCGGGCCCCGCGTTTCTCTGGTGCAAGGCGGGGTGTTTGGTGCATGATTCGCAATGTACGCAAACCACCGTTGCTGCAGAAGGGCTGAATTGGCGAATGAATGCGAAGCCTTGCGGTGTGGTTTGCAAATATTGCGAATATCAAGGCGAAGCAAGCAATGAGAAAAACCTTCATGGGCGTGCAACTGCGCCGCCTGCGCGAAGAGCGCGGCATGACCCAGGTGGCCCTGGCCCGTGCGCTGGGACTTTCGGCCAGCTACCTGAACCAGATCGAGCAGAACCAGCGGCCCATGACGGTGCCGGTGCTGCTCAAGATCAACGCCGAACTGGGTGTGGACGTGCAGCGCTTCTCGGACGACGAGGAGGCCCGCCTGGTGGCCGGGCTGTGCGATGTGGTGGCCGAACAGCCCCCGGCAGGCGCACCGGCGCACCAGGTCTCCATGGCCGAAATCCGCGAGCTGGCGGCCAGCATGCCCGCCGTGGTACGCACGCTGATGGGCTTGCACGCCCGCCACCGGCAGGCGCTGGAGCGCATCGAGGCGCTGTCCGAACGCCTGGGCGACGAGCGCGGTGCGCAGGGTGGTGCGGCCCTGCCGCCCATGGCCTATGAAGAGGTGCGCGACTACTTTTTTGTCCACCACAACCACATGGCCGAGCTGGACGATGCGGCCGAGCGCTGCGCTGCGCAGTGGCAGCTGGAGCCGCGCCGCGCCGAGGCAGCCCTTGTGCAGCGGCTGGCGCAGGCGCACAGCGTACGTGTCGTCACGTCGGGCCCCGATGCGCCCGTGCTGGCTGGCGGCGCCCAGCGTCTGTACGACCCGGCCGCCGGGGTGCTCTACCTGTCCGGCCTGCTGGAGCCGGGCCAGCGCAACTTCCAGATGGCCACGCAACTGGCCTTTCTGGAGATGGAGCCCATCCTCCAGCGCCTGGCCCAGGACGCTCGGCTGTCGAGCCAGCAAGCCCGCCAGCTGGCGCGCATTGGCCTGGCCAACTACTTTGCCGGGGCGCTGCTCATGCCCTACAAGGCGTTCTTGCAGGCAGCCGAGGCCGAGCGCTACGACATCGAACGCCTGGGCCTGCTCTTTGGCGTGGGCTTCGAGGCGGTGTGCCACCGCCTGTCGATGCTACAGCGCCCGCAGGCACGCGGCGTGCCGTTCATCTTCATTCGGGTGGATCGGGCGGGCAATATCTCCAAGCGCCAGTCGGCCACGCATTTCCACTTCTCGCGCGTGGGGGGCACCTGCCCCTTGTGGAACGTGTACGAGGCCTTTGCCCAGCCGGGGCGCATCGTCACGCAGCTGGCGCGCATGCCCGACGGGCGCACCTACCTGTGGGTGGCGCGCACCGTGGCGCACAGCGGCGGTGCCTGGGGCGCCCCGGGCAAGCTGCATGCCGTGGCACTGGGCTGCGACATCCAGCACGCGCCGCGCTGGGTGTACGCCCAGGGGCTGAACCTGACCGACCCGGCCGCGGCCGTGCCGATCGGCATGGGCTGCAAGGTGTGCGAGCGCACCGACTGCCCGCAACGCGCCTTCCCACCCATGGGCCGGGAGGTGGCCGTCGATGAGCGTCGCAGCACGCTGGCGCCTTACCCGGTGGTGCAGGCGCGGGCCGGGTAAAACCCCAGCTTATTGGGTCCTTGGTATGCTATTACAACAATAGCTGCTTGCGCTTGTCTATCAAGCGTTTGATGCTTTTTTTACCCAAAATTCGTCATGCCGCCATGAAGCCCAGGTCCTGCTCGCTGAACCGGCCCAGGCGCGGCAGCACCAGGGGCAGGTCGGAAGCGGGCACACCAAACCAGCGGGCCAGCGTTCCGGCATATTGCTCAACCGCCAGGGCAGGCAGCAGGCGACCCTGGCCCACATCGTCGGGGCCGTTGTTGGCGGGCAGGGGGGCGGGCCCCACAAAGCGGCCACCCTGCACCGCGCCACCCAACACAAAGTGTGCGGCACCCCAGCCGTGGTCCGAGCCATCGTTGTTGCTGACCAGGGTGCGGCCGAAATCGGAGGCCGTGAAGGCCGTGACCTGCGAGGCAATGCCCAGGGTTTCGGTGGCGCGGTAGAACGCGGCCAGCGCGCTGCCCACCTGGCCCAATATCCCTGGGTGCGTGCCCATCTGGTTGTCGTGCGTGTCAAACCCGCCGATGGAGACAAAAAACACCTGCCGTTTGGTGCCCAACTGCTGGCGTGCGGCGATCATGCGGGCCACCAGGGCCAACTGGTCGGCCAGCCGGTTGCCCGTGGGGAAGGGCGTGGGCACCGGGGTGGCAGCCAGTGCGCTGGTGAGCAACTCGCCCGACTGGATGCTGCGCTGCGAGATCTGCGCATGCTCACGGGCCAGCCAGTGCGGCGACGAGGCCGTCATGATCTGGCGCAGCGCCTGCGACGCGGCGCTGGAGCCGAAAAGCGGGCTTTTGATACCCGTCACGGGAACCGGTCCGCTGGTGGTGACCTGGTAGGGAATGGCCGTGTCGCCCGAGAGAAACACGGCATTGCCGGTCACGTTGATGCACGTGAAGGTGGAAATACCGTTGCTGGCCACGGCCAGGTCGCCCAGGCGCCCGCCCCAGCCACGCACCGCGCCCTCGGCCGACGAGGCCTGCCAGTACGACTGCTGGTCGTTGTGCGAGAACAGCTTGGGGGGCAGCGGCACCGAGCGCGCCACGTACTGCGCCTTGGTGGTGGCCTGGGCCAGCGTGCCGACGTTGTGCAGCACCGCCAGATGGCCCTGGTTGAACAGGGGCAGCAGCCCCGCTGACAGCGTAGGCGCCAGGGCAAACTGGCGGCCATCGGTGGCAGCGGTTGTGGGTTGCAGAACGCTGCTCGCCAGGGCGTCGCGGCTGTAGGCGATGTTGCTGCGCAGCCCCTGGTAGAGCGCGTGGTGCGTGGTGTCGTAGGGCACCAGCGTGTTCCAGTGGTCGTTGCCCCCTTGCAGAAAAACGCAGACCAGCGCCTTGTAGTCAGAGGCGCTTTGGGCCGCTGCATCGCTGATGGCGGAAAGGGTCAGCGCCCAGGGCGCAGCGCTGGCCGCCAGCGACAGGGCGCCGCCACGGCGCAGAAAGGCCCGGCGCGATGCACTGTCGGGGTCAAACGGGTGGGGTGCGTGCATGGTCGGTCTCATTTCTGAACGATGTAGTCGGGCGCTGCCAGCACCAGGGTCAGGGCGGCGTACACCCGGTTTTGCAGGTCGGTGCTGGCCTTGGCGGGCATGGCATTGATGGCGCCCACCACCGTGGCCACGGTGCTGGCCGAAAGCTGGCCACCGGCCAGCACCCATTGCAGCTCGGCCACCAGGGCGGCGCCGTCGGGTGCCAGGCCCAGCAGGTAGCCGTAGTCCGGGCGCAGGTCGCCCACATTCTTGGCCGCCACGGCGCGCTGCATGAAGTTCACGTAGCCCGCCACGGTGGACTCGTTGGTGATCTGGAATTCCGGCCCCACCAGTCCCTGGGACGAGAGCGAGGTGTTGGGCGGCACATAGCCGGGCCGGAAAAAATTGAACACCGAGGGCGAGCGCAGCGGGCTCTGGCCCAGCCGCGCGCCGGGGTCGGACAGGTCGCCCACGTCCCAGACCTGGGCCGCCGAGGTGGCGCCAAAGGCCCTGGCCCAGTGCACAAAGCGGTGCACGGGCTCGCGCAGCTTGCCCCAGGTGGGGTCTTGCAGGCGGCTTGCACTGCGCGCTGCCGGGTCCAGCAGGATGGCCCGCACGACGGCGCGCAGGTCGCCCCGCACACCCTGCCCGTTGTTCGCAAACACGGCAGCCACGCGGCGCACATAGGCGCCGCTGGGGTTGCTGGTGACGAGCCGCTGGATGAGCTGGCGGCTCACGAACGGCGGCACGTTGGGGTGGGCAAACAAGGTGTCTAGCGCCTTGCGCAGGGCGGTGCGGGCATCGGTGCCGTCGGCCACGGTGGCGCCCAGAAACTGTTTGGCGCCGGTTTCGTAGCGTGAAGACACCTGGGCCATGGGCCGGACCATCAGGTCCGGCGGGTAGGGCTTGGGCAGGCCTGTGGTATCGAGATCCCACCCGGTGAACACGCGCGCCAGGCCGCTCACATCTTCGGCGCGGTAGGTTTCCACGGGCTCTCCGCCGCGCAGGACGGGGCTGCCGTCGTCGTTCAGTTGCACCAGGCCGATGGTGAAAAGCTGCATCAGCTCGCGGGCGTAGTTTTCGTCGGGCTGGCTGCCCGTCTTGGGGTTGGCCTTGGCGTTGCCCCGGTAGGTCAGGTAGTAGCCCATGGCCGGGCTCAGCGTGAGGGCCTCGAGCAACTGGCGGTAGTTGCCAAAGGCATGGGTCTGCAGGATGTCGAGGTAGTTGGCCAGCGCAAACTGGCGCCAGGCGCTGTCCACCCCCAGCACGGAAACCACACAGATTTCCGACAGTGCCAGCACCACCCGCTGGCGCAGGGCATCGGGGCCGCCAATGAAGGCGCGCCAGAGGGTGTTGTCCATGCCGCGCTGGCTGTAGCGGAATTCTTCGGCGTCGTAGCCGTGGGCATAGAGCCAGGCCACATGGCTGGAGGTGGGGGGCTGTGCGAACTGTTCGCTCAGCCAGCTCTCCAGGGGGCGGCGCGAGAGTGCCTGGATTTCAGCGCGTCCGGCGCCCAGCGTGGCCTGCCCGAGAAACAGCGACGTTTCTTCCAGGCTGCGGGTGTCGGGCAGCGAGGGCGTGGAACCGTCCGGGTCGGGGAGCCCGGTGTCCGGGTTGGCCGGTCCATCGCTTCCACCACCACAGGCAGCGAGCGCCAGCGTGCTGGCTGCCACCAGCGCGGCGGGCGCCAGGCGAGCCATCGGGGGGGAATCAGGACTGTTTTCGGCGAGAGGTGCGGTGTCCAGGGTGAGGGCGGGGGGTGCTGTCACGGTGATGTCCTGCAGAGTCGTGGGGCGAGTCTGGCATGCCGCCAGGCCGCCCCGGCCGCTTGCAACAATCGCGCACGAGGTATTTCCAACTGTTACAAATGCCTGTGGGGGCGCCCACAGAGGAGGAAGAGGCGCAGTGCTCAGGTAACATTGGCGGCTTGTTGGTCGGCTGCCACAGGGCGGCGACCAACGCCGTGACTGGCGCAGGCCCCGGGCCCGTGTTCGCGGCGCAATACAGGTTCATTTGTGCGTCTCAACTCCATCAAACTCTCCGGCTTCAAGTCGTTTGCCGAACCGACCAACTTCCTCCTGCCCGGCCAATTGGTGGGCGTGGTGGGGCCCAATGGTTGCGGCAAGTCCAACATCATGGATGCGGTGCGCTGGGTGCTGGGCGAGTCCAAGGCCAGCGAATTGCGCGGCGAGTCGATGCAGGATGTCATCTTCAACGGCACCACCAGTCGCAAGCCTGCCAGCCGCTCCAGTGTGGAACTGGTGTTCGACAACCAGGACCACCGCGCCGGTGGCCAGTGGAACCAGTATGGCGAGATCGCCGTCAAGCGCGTGCTGACGCGCGACGGCAACAGCAGCTACTACATCAACAACCAGCCGGTGCGCCGCCGCGACGTGCAGGACGTGTTTCTGGGCACGGGCCTGGGGCCGCGCGCCTACGCCATCATCGGCCAGGGCACCATCAGCCGCATCATCGAGTCGCGCCCCGAGGAGTTGCGCCTGTTCCTCGAAGAGGCGGCCGGTGTCTCCAAATACAAGGAACGCAGGCGCGAGACCGAAAACCGCCTGCACGACACGCGCGAGAACCTCACGCGGGTGGAAGACATCCTGCGCGAGCTCAATGCCAACCTCGACAAGCTGGAAAAACAGGCCGAGGTGGCCGCGCGCTACAACCTGCTGCAGGCAGATGTCACGCTCAAGCAGCACCAGCAATGGTTTTTGAAGCGTGCCGACGCAGAAGCCGACCAGGAGAAGGTGCGCATGGACGGCCTGCAGGCCGTGAACGACCTGGAAGCGCGCATGGCCGACCTGCGCCATGTCGAGTCCGAGCTGGAAACCATTCGCCAGGCCCACTACGCTGCGGGCGATCAGGTGAACCAGGCGCAAGGCCGGTTGTATGAGGCCACGGCCGAGGTCGGGCGCCTGGAGGCCGAGATCCGCTACGTGGTGGAAGGGCGCCAGCGCGTGGAGCAGCGCCTGGTCCAGCTGGCCGAGCAAATTGCCCAGTGGCAGGCCCGCCGCGAGGAGGCCGATGCCGAGCTCGAACGCCTGGCCGGTGCCGGGGTGGACGCCGAGGAAAAGGCCGAACTGCTGGCCGCCCAGGTCGAGGAACAGGCCCTGCGCCTGCCCGACCTGGAAGACGCCCTGCGCCAAAGCCAGAACAACGCCAACGAGCAGCGCAACGCCGTGGCCCAGGTACAGCAGCAAATCCAGGTGCTGGCGGCCGAGCAGCGCAACATCGACGAACAAAGCCGCCAGCTGGAAACCCGCTTCGAGCGCCTGCGCGCCGATCGCAACGCCCTGGCCGCGCCTGACGAAGCTCGCCTGGCCAACCTGCGCAGCCAGCTCGATGACGCCACCGAAGCCCAGGAGCTGACGGCCGCCCGGCTCGAAGAACTGCAGGAGGCGGTGCCCCGGCTCGACGACGAGCGGCGTGAACGCCAGCAGGCCGTGAACCAGGAAACCGCGCGCCAGACCGACCTGTCGGCGCGCATGGAAGCCCTCAAGGCACTGCAGGAAAAGGTCAAGACCGACGGCAAGTTGCGCCCCTGGCTGGCCAAGCATGGGCTCGACAGCCTGCAGGGCCTGTGGAGCCGCATCCACATCGAGCCCGGCTGGGAAAATGCCCTGGAAGCCGCGCTGCGCGAGCGCCTGAGCGCGCTCGAAGTCGGGCGCCTGGACATGGTGCGTGGCTTTGTCGGCGCCGCTGGCAGCGACGCTCCCCCGGCCCGGCTGGCCTTCTTTACCCCCCCGGCGGCGGCCCTGCCGGCGCCTGCGGGCAGCCTGCCACGCCTGGCCGACCTGCTGCGCCTGGACAACGCCGGCCTGCGCGCCGTGCTGGCCGACTGGCTGCAGGGCTGCTACACCGCACAGACCCTGGACGAAGCCCTGAACCGGCGTGACCAGCTGCAGGCCGGGGAAACCATTTTTGTGCCCGGCGGCCATGCGGTGACGGCGCACAGCGTGGGTTTCTACGCGCAGGACTCCGAGCAGTCGGGTCTGCTGGCCCGCGCCCAGGAAATCGAACACCTCGAAAAAGAGCTGCGCGCCCAGGCGCTGATCAGCGACGAGGCGCGCACCGCGCTGGTGCGGGCCGAATCCGCCTATGCCGACGCGGCCCAGCGGCTGACCACGGTGCGCCGCGAGGCCAGCGAGGCCCAGGGCCGCACGCACGAGCTGCAGGTCGAGCACCTGCGCCTGTCGCAGCTGGTGGAACAGACGCGTGCGCGCAGTGAACAAATCGGCGCCGACCTGGCCGAAGTCGAGGCACAGCTGGCCGACCTGCAGGAGCGCCGCGTGACGGCCGAGGCCCGCTTCGAAGAACTGGACATGCAGTTGGCCGACAGCCAGGAGCGGCACGCCCAATTGGGCGACCGCGTGATCGAGGCCGAGCGCAAGCTGCAGGAGTGCCGCGAACAGCAGCGCAGCCTGGAGCGCCAGGCGCAAGAGGCCACCTTCTCGCAGCGCAGCCTGGAGGCCCGCCGCGCCGAACTGGCGCGCACGCTGGACACCGCTGCCAGCCAGATCCAGTCCTTGCAGGACGAACGCCAGCGCGCCCAGGGCGAGCTCGAGCGCCTGTCCGACGCAGCCGCGCAAGGCGGCCTGCAGGATGTGCTGGCCCTCAAGCTCGAGCGCGAAAAACAGCTTGCCGCCGAGCGCAGCCAGTACGACGACCTGACGGCCCGCCTGCGCGCCAGCGATGAGCGGCGCATGCAGCTCGAACGCGCCATGGACCCGCTGCGCGCGCGCATTACCGAACTGCAGCTCAAGGAACAGGCCGCGCGCCTGGGGCTGGAGCAGTACACCACGCTGTTGCAGGATGCCCAGGCCGACCTGGAAGCCGTGGCCCTGTCGGTGGCGGACGGGAAGGTGCGCCTGTCCGGCCTGCAGGGCGAGATCGACCGCCTGCACCGCGAGATCGCTGCCCTGGGGGCCGTGAACCTGGCCGCCCTGGAAGAGCTGGCCATGGCCCGCGAGCGCAAGACGTTTCTCGATGCCCAGACCGCCGACCTGACCGAGGCGATGAACACGCTGGAAAATGCCATCCGCAAGATCGACGCCGAAACGCGCGACCTGCTCTCGGGCACCTTCGATTCCGTCAACCACCATTTCGGGCGCATGTTCCCCGAGCTGTTTGGCGGCGGCCAAGCGCGGCTCATCATCACCGGTGACGAAATTCTGGATTCCGGCGTGCAGGTCATGGCCCAGCCGCCGGGCAAGAAGAACCAGACCATCCACCTGCTCTCGGGCGGCGAGAAGGCGCTCACCGCCATCGCGCTGGTGTTCGCCATCTTCCAGCTCAACCCGGCGCCGTTCTGCCTGCTCGACGAGGTGGACGCGCCGCTGGACGACGCCAACACCGAGCGCTACGCCAAGCTGGTCACCAGCATGAGCAAGCAGGGCACCCAGTTCCTGTTCATCAGCCACAACAAGATCGCCATGGAAATGGCCGAACAACTGATCGGCGTGACCATGCAGGAGCAGGGCGTCTCGCGCATCGTGGCGGTTGACATGGAGTCCGCCCTCTCCATGGCCGATGCATGAAGCACAACCCCTTGTGGCGCTGCGCGCCTTCCCCCTTCTCTGGCATCGCTGCGCGATGCGGAAGGGGGACGCCTCCAGCGCCCGGATATGGACATGTTGGCGGCCCTTGCGCGGGGGCCGCTGGCCTGGGCCGCGCCTGTTTCGTGCGTCGTGGGTGGCATGACGCTCCTTGAGACACTGATTCCCTTATTCATTCCGCACCATGAGCACCCTGCAAATCAGCCTGGCCGTCATCGGCGCCGTGTTGCTGGCCCTGATCGTGGCCTACAACGCCTGGACCACGCACCGCAACACCCCGCGCAAGGCGCTGCCGCCCGAGGGCGAACGCAAGCCCGAGGCCCCGCCCCGCCAGGAGCCCGCGATGGACACCGAGCTTGCGCCGGTGCCCATCAGCGCAGTGCACGGCCTGGACCAGGGCCCGGACCCATCCCTGCACGGCGTGGACCTGGACGATGCGCTGGCGATGCCGGTGCCGCCCCCGGGCAACCACGACCGCTGGGCCCTGCTGGACCCGCTGATCGACGCCATTGCGCCCATCGTGCCCGAGCACCCCGTTGCCGGTGAAGCGGCCCTGGCGGCCCTGCCGCCCACACGCCGCGCCGGCAGCAAGCCCTTTGCCATTGAAGGCTTCAACGACGAGACACAGCACTGGGAAACCCCGGCACCGGGCCAGCGCTACCGGGCCTTCCAGGCGGGGGTGCAGCTGGCCAATCGCATGGGTGCGCTCAATGAAATCGAGTTCTCGGAGTTCGTGATGAAGGCCCAGTCCTTTGCGGACGCGCTGAACGCCACCCCCGATTTCCCGGACATGCTGCAGGAAGTGGCCCGTGCACGCGAGCTGGACCAGTTTGCCAGCGAGCACGATGCGCAACTGGCCTTCATGCTGCGCGCACGCCAGGCCGCCTGGAGCCCGGGCTACCTGCAGCAGAATGCGGGTCGGCAAGGCTTCGTGCCGGGCTCCTTCCCGGGCCGCATGGTGCTGCCCTCGGCAACGGCAGGCCGGTCTGCGGTGCTGGTGCTGGGCTTTGACACCCAGGCCGCCCTGTCGGACGACCCGGAGCAGTCGGCCATCCGGGAACTGTCGCTGAGCCTGGACGTAGCCCAGGTGCACCGCAGCGAGCAGCCCTTTGCCCGCCTGCGCGAAGTGGCTGCCGCCCTGTGCGCCGACATGGACGGCGTGCTGTGCGACCAGAACGGCACACCCCTGCCCGCCATGGCCATGGACCCCATTGCGGCCGACCTGGAGCAGCTCTACGACCAGCTCGACAGCCGCGACCTGTCGGCCGGATCGGTGCAGGCGCGGCGTGTATTCAGTTAAGGACACCCCCCTGCGTCGCTTCGCGCCTTCCCCCCTCTCTCCCATCGCTGCGCGATGGGGGAGGGGGGACGCCACCAGCGCCCGTACATGGGAATACTGGCGGCCCTTGCGCGGGAGCCCTGGCCTGGGCCACGCCAGTTTCATGCGCCGTTGGCAACGCGCAGTTCCATGAAGTCTGAAATGACCGAAAACTTGGATCTTTTTTCGGCTCCGGAGCCTACGGGTAAAGCGCAAGCAGCTATCGAAATAGAAGCGCTGCGCAAGCAGCTCGACGCCTGGGCGCACGAATACTACGTGCAGGACGCGCCCAGCGTGCCCGACGCCGAGTACGACCGCGCCTTCCAGCGCCTGCAGGCCCTGGAGGCACAGCACCCCCACCTCATTACCCCCGATTCACCCACCCAGCGCGTGATGGGCACGGTGATGGACGGCCTGGCGCCCGTGCGCCATGCGGTGCCCATGCTCAGCATCCACACCGAGACCGACACCGAAGCCAGCGGCGCCCAGGCCTTCGACGCGCGCGTGCGCCGCGAACTGGGCCTGCAGGACACCGACCCGCCCATCGAATACGTGGCCGAGCCCAAGTTTGACGGCCTGGCCATGAGCCTGCGCTACGAGAACGGCCGCCTGGTGCAGGCTGCCACGCGGGGCGACGGCGAGGTGGGCGAGGACGTCACGCACAACATCCGCACCATCCGGCAGATTCCGCTGCTGCTCCCGGCTGGTGTACCGCCGTTGCTGGAAGTGCGCGGTGAGGTCTTCATGGCCCGGGCCGACTTTGACGCCCTGAACGAACGCCAACGCGAGAAGGGCGGCAAAACCTTTGTGAACCCCCGCAATGCGGCCGCCGGGGCCGTGCGCCAGCTGGACTCGGGCATTGCTGCCCAGCGGCCGCTGCGCTTTTTTGCCTACGGCCTGGGCGCGGTCACGCCCGCCAGCGAAGGCGGCCCCGCGTTTCGCACGCACTACGAGATGCTGCAGACGCTCAAATCATGGGGTTTTCCGGTTGCAGCGCTGGTGGATATTGCGCAAGGCGCTACTGAATTGGTAGCGTACCACCAGCGGGTGGGGGCGGGCCGGGATGCGCTGCCCTACGACATCGACGGCGTGGTCTACAAGGTCAACGCGCTGCAGCTCCAGCGCGACCTGGGCTTCAAGACACGCGAGCCGCGCTGGGCCGTGGCGCACAAATACCCGGCGCAGGAAATGGCCACGCGCATCGAGGCCATCGACGTGCAGGTGGGCCGCACCGGCAAGATCACGCCCGTGGCGCGGCTGGCGCCGGTGTTCGTGGGGGGCGTCACCGTCACCAACGCCACGCTGCACAACCTGTTCGAGATCCGCAAGAAGGGCGTGCGCGTAGGTGACCAGGTGATCGTGCGCCGCGCGGGCGATGTGATCCCCGAAGTGGTCGGCGTGGTGCCCGGCCCGCGCGCGGGCTACGTGGCCAACTTCCACATGCCCAAGGCCTGCCCCGTGTGCGGCAGCGCCGTGGTGCGCGAAAAGGGCGAGGCCAACCACCGCTGCACCGGCGGCCTGTTCTGCCCCGCGCAGCGCAAGGAAGCCATCCTGCACTTCGCCGCGCGCCGCGCCATGGACATCGAGGGCCTGGGCGACAAGCTGGTGGACCAGCTCGTGGACCAGGGCGTGATCCGCACGCTGCCCGACCTGTACCGCATGGGCCTCACGGCGCTCATCACCCTGGAGCGCATGGCCGAGAAGTCGGCCCAGAACGTGCTGGCCGCGCTGGAAAAGTCCAAGCAGACCACGCTGCCGCGCTTTCTGTTCGGCCTGGGCATCCGCCACGTGGGCGAGGCCACGGCCAAGGACCTGGCGCGGCACTTCGGCGGGCTCGACGCCATCATGGACGCCACGGTCGATCAGCTTTTGCAGGTGAACGACGTGGGCCCCGTGGTGGCCGAGGCCATCCACACCTTCTTCGCCCAGCCGCACAACCGCGAGGTGGTCGA
>JAPKHH010000061.1:0-19870 GCA_026647025.1 Giesbergeria sp. | reverse complement strand
CGCTTACCAGAGCTTCCACCACGGATCGCTCTTGCCCTTGAGACCGTGCGTCAGGTAGCGGCTTTGCGGGAAAGAGGCGTCCATGACGCGGCGCGCGTCGTCGCGCAATTGGGTCAGCCCCAGGGCATCGTAGGACTGGATCAGGATGTACAGGGCTTCTTCAGTGGCGGGTACGGCCTGGTAATCCGCCAGCGCGCTTTGCGCGCGGGAAATGGCGGCAACGTAGGCGCCGCGCTCAAAATAGTAGCGCGCCACATGCACCTCATACTGCGCCAGCGAGTTGACGATGTAGGTCATGCGCAGGCGCGCGTCCTGGGCATAACGGGATTCAGGAAAGCGGGTGGTCAGCTCACGGAATGATTCAAAAGAGTCCTTGGCCGCTTTCTGGTCGCGCTCGGACAGGTCCTGTTGCGACAGCCAGGAGAACATGCCCAGGTTGTCGTTGAAGTTGACCAGCCCCTTGAGGTACAGCGCATAGTCCAGCGCGGGGCTGGCGGGGTGCAGCTTCATGAAGCGGTCCAGCGTGGCCAGTGCCTGGGCCTTTTCGCCACCCTTGTATTGCGCGTAGGCCTTGTCCAGCTGGGCCTGCTGTGCCAGTGGTGTGCCGGCAGCGCGGCCTTCGAGCTTTTCAAACAGCGGTACGGCCTTGTCATACCCTCCGCCATTGAGTTCGTCACGGGCCTCGGCATAGATACGCTCGGTGGTCCAGCCTGCGGTCTTGTCTTCCGGTGTGCTGGAGCAGCCTGCAGCAAGCAGGCTGGCGGCCAACAGGGCAGGGACAATCGCAATGGGTGCACGCAGCATGGCAGGCAGCTTTCTGGCAAAAAACAAGGGAATTCCTGGGCGCCACAGCCGCGAACAGCTGAGGTCTGGAGCGGGCCATTGTAGCGGCCGTGGCTCCTTCGGGGCGGCAGTGGCGCATCGCCGCGGGCCGGAGGCCTCGGGCTTTCTACAATGCCCGCATGTTTGTCCATTTGCGCCTGCACACCGAGTTCTCCGTCGTTGACGGCACCAACCGCATCGACGAGGTGGTTGCCACCGCTGCCGCCGATGGTCAGCCCGCGCTGGCCATTACCGATTTCAACAACCTGTTTGGCGCCATCAAGTTCTACAAGGCAGCCCGGGGCAAAGGCGTCAAGCCGCTCCTGGGCGCCGAGATTCTGCTCGAAGGCGAGGGGGCGGCAGCCCCGACGCGCCTGGTCCTGCTGGTGCAAGGCCCACAGGGCTATCTCCATCTTTCGGAGCTCCTGGCCCGCGCCTGGACGCGCAACGTGGTCAAAAATCTGGCGGTTTGCACCTGGCCCTGGCTCCAGGAACTGGGAGAAGGGCTGATTGCGCTGTCCGGAGCCCAGGCCGGTCCCGTGGGGCAGGCCCTGTTACGGGGTGACGAGGCTGGGGCCGCCGACCTTGCGCTGCGGCTGGCCGGGGTGTTCCCGCACCGGTTCTATATGGAAATCCAGCGCGCCGGGCGCCCCGACGACGAGGCCCATGTGGTGGCGGCGGTGCAATTGGCGGCCCGCCTGAACCTGCCGGTGGTGGCGACCCATCCTGTGCAGTTTGCGACTGCCGAGGACTACGAAGCGCACGAGGCCCGGGTGTGCATCGCTGAAGGAGAAATCCTGGGCAACGCGCGTCGCGTGCGCCGCTTCACGCGTGAGCAGTATTTCAAGTCGGCCGCGCAGATGGAGGCATTGTTTGCCGATGTGCCTTCGGCCGTCGCCAACACCGGCGAGATCGCGCAGCGCTGCAACCTGTCGCTGGTCCTGGGAAAGCCGCAGCTCCCCGATTTTCCGACGCCCGGTGGCATGCCCATCGAGGAGTATTTTCGGGTGGCATCGTTCGATGGGCTGGAGGAACGGCTGGCGCACCTGTACCCGGATGCGGTCGTGCGCGACCAGCAGCGCCCGCGCTACGTTGAACGCCTGGAGTTCGAGCTCGGCACCATCCTCAAGATGGGTTTTCCGGGCTACTTCCTGATCGTGGGTGACTTCATCCAGTGGGCCAAGAACAACGGCTGTCCGGTGGGGCCGGGCCGGGGTTCGGGGGCCGGCTCGCTGGTGGCCTACGCGCTCAAGATCACCGATCTGGACCCGCTGCAGTACAACCTGCTGTTCGAGCGTTTCCTGAATCCGGAGCGGGTGTCCATGCCCGACTTCGATATCGATTTCTGCCAGGCCAACCGCGACCGGGTGATCGACTACGTGAAGGACAAATACGGCAAGGATGCGGTGAGCCAGATCGCCACGTTCGGCACCATGGCCGCCAAGGCCGCCATCCGGGATGTGGGCCGGGTGATGGACATGAGCTATACCTTCTGCGACGGCATTTCCAAACTGGTGCCAGGCAAACCGGGCATGTCGTATACCCTGCAGTATCCGCCCGAGAACAAGAAGGAAGGCGACAAGAACAACTACGCGCTGGAACTCGAACCCCAGCTCTACGAGCGCGTGCGCAAGGAGGAGGACGTACGCACCGTCATCGAGATGGCGCAAAAGCTCGAAGGCATGACGCGCAACATCGGCATGCACGCCGGGGGGGTGCTCATTGCCCCGGGCAAACTCACCGATTTCTGCCCGCTGTACCAGCAGCCGGGCAGCGAATCGGCGGTGAGCCAGTACGACAAGGACGACGTGGAGGCCATCGGCCTGGTGAAATTCGACTTTCTGGGCCTGGCCACACTCACCATCCTGGAGATCGCCAAGGAATTCATCGTCCAGCGCCACAAGGGGCAGGAGCAGTTTTCCTACGAGAACATCCCGCTCGACGACCGTGCGACCTACCGGCTTTTTTCGGATGGCAAGACCGAGGCGGTGTTCCAGTTTGAAAGCCGCGGCATGCAGGGCATGCTCAAGGAAGCACGTCCCAGCCGCCTGGAAGACTTGATCGCGCTCAATGCGCTGTACCGTCCGGGGCCCATGGATCTGATTCCCAGCTTCGTGAACCGCAAGCATGGGCGGGAAGAGGTGGTGTATCCGCACCCGCTGGTCGAGCCTGTGCTGTCGGAGACCTACGGCATCATGGTCTACCAGGAACAGGTGATGCAGACCGCCCAGGTGCTGGGCGGCTACAGCCTGGGCGGCGCCGACATGCTGCGCCGCGCGATGGGCAAGAAAAAGGCCGAGGAAATGGCCGAGCACCGCGCCATCTTCCGCAAGGGTGCCGCAGAGAAAGGTATTGGCCAGGAGAAGGCCGACGAAGTTTTCGACCTGATGGAGAAATTCGCAGGCTATGGCTTCAACAAGTCGCATGCTGCGGCCTATTCACTGCTGGCGTACCACACCGGTTGGCTCAAGGTCCATTTCACGGCGGAGTTCTTTTGCGCCAACATGACGGTGGAAATGGACGACACCGACAAGCTCAAGGTGCTGTTCGAAGATGCGCGCAAGAACTTCGGGATGGAGTTCGAGCCCCCCAACATCAACCGAGGGCGCTACCGTTTCGAGCCTGTCACCAATACGGTGATTCGCTATGGTCTGGGTGCCGTCAAGGGCACGGGCCAGCAGGCCATCGAGGCCATCGTCGCAGCGCGCGAAGGGCGGGGCGACGGGCCGCGGGGTGCGACCAGCGGGCCGTTCACCAGCCTGTTTGATTTCTGTGTGCGTGTGGACCGCAGCAAGATCAACAAGCGCACGGTCGATGCACTGATCAAGGCGGGCGCTTTTGACACGCTGGACCAGAATCGGGCGGCGCTCTCTGCGTCGCTGGATCGGGCGTTCGATTTTTCCACGGCACAGCTCGCCAACGCCAACCAGGGCGGGTTGTTCGACATGATGGGCGACGATGCCCATGGCTCCAGCACCCAGGAGCCCGAACTGGTGGATGTACCGCCCTGGGGCGTGCGTGAGCGCCTGATGCTCGAAAAATCAGCCCTGGGCTTTTATCTCTCGGGTCATCTGTTCGATGAGTCGGCCCGGGAAGTGGGGCGCTTTGTGCGGACCCGCCTGAGCGAACTGACCGAGGGCCGCGAAACGCAGACAGTGGCGGGCATCATCAGCGATTTCCGCGTGGTCAATGGCCAGCGAGGCCGCCAGGGAATTTTTCAGCTCGACGACGGGGCGGGCAGGGTGGAGGCGTCGGCCAGCGAGGCGGTCATCACCGCCTTCCGCGACCTGCTCAAGGACGATGAACTGGTGATCCTCAGCGGCCGATTGCAACCGGGCCGCAACGGTTTCGAGGCACGCTTCATCGTGCAGCAGGTCATGGATCTGGCCACTGCACGCTGCCGCTTCGGGAAATACCTGCGCGTGGCCGTGGGCGAAAAGCCGCCCGAAGTGGCCCGCCTGCTGCGCGAGTTTTCCGCCCGACGGGAAAGCACCGAAGACGGCGAACTGCAGCATGGCCTGCGCGTGCGCCTGGGGCTGCGCTGCACCGAGGGGCAGGAGGCCGCCGTGGCCGAATTGCAACTGGGCGAGGCCTATCGCACCTATCCGACCGATGCTGCATTGGCCGCCTGGCGCGCCCAGGCCGCTGGGGGTGACGCCGTGGTGGTCTATGAATGACGAAGCCGGCGCGCGCCGCTTGAAACCGCTGGGTCCGTGGTCATATCCGCTCTTCATGCAACCGCCTCCACGGGTCGCTAGAATGAAATTCATGGCAACTAAACCTCCCTCAATCCCCCCCGTGCCTGCCGTACAAAGGCCTGCGCCGGACGACGGCGGTTCGGTCGTGCTGGAGCGGCGCACCCAGAAAGCGAAACCCCCGCAGATGTACCAGGTGCTGATGCTCAACGACGACTACACGCCCATGGAGTTTGTCATCGTCGTTTTGCAGGAATTCTTCAGCAAGGACCGCGAAACAGCCACGCAGATCATGCTCAAGATCCATCTGGACGGCAAAGGCGTCTGCGGCGTCTATTCGCGTGATATCGCGGCCACCAAGGTCGATCAGGTACTCGATGCAGCCCACCAGGCGGGCCATCCGTTGCAATGCATCAGTGAACCGGTTGAATAAGTGGCCCTCCGCCCCGATCTTCCCCATTAATCCCTACCTGCAAGCACAAAGGAGTTCATATGATTGCCCAGGAACTGGAAGTAAGCTTGCACATGGCCTTCGTGGAGGCCCGCCAGCAGCGCCACGAGTTCATTACCGTGGAGCATTTGCTGCTCGCTTTGCTCGACAACCCCAGCGCAGCCGAAGTGCTGCGCGCCTGTTCTGCCAATGTGGAAGACCTGCGCTCGTCGCTGGCGAATTTCATCAAGGACAACACCCCGCAGGTGGCGGGCACCGACGAGGTGGACACGCAGCCTACGCTAGGATTCCAGCGCGTCATCCAGCGCGCCATCATGCATGTGCAGTCCACTGGCAACGGCAAGAAGGAAGTGACGGGCGCCAACGTGCTTGTCGCCATCTTTGGCGAGAAGGATTCGCATGCCGTGTACTACCTGCACCAGCAGGGCGTCACGCGCCTGGACGTGGTCAACTACATTGCCCACGGCATCAAGAAGGGCGAGCCGCCAGAGCCCTCCAAGGGCGCAGAAGGCCCTGCCGATGGTGAAGAAGGCCCCAGCAGCGAGAAGAGCGAGAAAGCCTCTCCGCTGGAGCAGTTCACACAAAACCTCAACCAGTTGGCCAAGGAAGGCAAGATCGATCCGTTGATCGGCCGCCACTACGAGGTCGAGCGCACCATCCAGATCCTGTGCCGCCGCCGCAAGAACAACCCGCTGCTGGTGGGCGAGGCCGGGGTGGGAAAAACAGCCATCGCCGAGGGGCTGGCCTGGCGCATCACGCAAAGCGACGTGCCTGAGATCCTGGCCGAGGCGACGGTGTATTCGCTTGACATGGGCGCCTTGCTGGCGGGCACCAAATACCGCGGCGATTTCGAGCAGCGCCTCAAGGGCGTGCTCAAGTCGCTCAAGGACAAGCCCAACGCCATTCTGTTCATCGACGAAATCCACACCCTCATCGGTGCCGGGGCGGCCTCGGGCGGCACGCTGGATGCCTCCAACCTGCTCAAGCCCGCGCTGAGTTCAGGCGCGCTCAAATGCATCGGCGCGACCACCTTCACCGAGTACCGGGGCATCTTCGAGAAAGACGCGGCCCTGTCGCGGCGCTTCCAGAAGGTGGATGTGGTCGAACCCAGCGTGGCCGAGACCATTGACATCCTCAAGGGACTCAAGAGCCGCTTCGAGGAACACCACAGCGTCAAGTACGCCGCTGCCGCCCTGCAGGCCGCTGCCGAACTGAGCGCCAAGTACATCAACGACCGCCACCTGCCCGACAAGGCCATCGATGTGATCGATGAGGCCGGTGCAGCGCAACGCATCCTGGTTGCGAGCAAGCGCAAGAAAACCATCGGCAAGACCGAGATTGAGGAAATCGTCGCGAAAATCGCACGCATCCCGCCTGCCAACGTCAGCAACGACGATCGCGGCAAGCTGCAAACGCTGGAGCGCGACCTCAAGAGCGTGGTGTTTGGCCAGGACAAGGCGCTCGAAGTGCTGGCGTCCAGCGTCAAGATGGCCCGCTCGGGCCTGGGCAAGGGCGACAAGCCCATCGGCTCCTTCCTGTTCAGCGGCCCCACCGGCGTGGGCAAGACCGAGGCTGCCAAGCAGCTGGCCTACATCATGGGTATCGAGTTGATCCGCTTCGATATGTCGGAGTACATGGAGCGCCATGCCGTGAGCCGCATGATTGGTGCGCCCCCCGGCTACGTGGGCTTTGACCAGGGTGGCCTGCTGACCGAGGCCGTCACCAAGAAGCCGCATGCCGTGCTGCTGCTCGACGAGATCGAGAAGGCGCACCCGGACATCTTCAACGTGCTGCTGCAGGTCATGGACCACGGCACGCTGACCGACAACAACGGGCGCAAGGCCGACTTCCGCAACATCATCATCATCATGACGACGAACGCGGGTGCCGAGACCATGAACAAGGCCACCATCGGCTTCACCAACCCGCGCCAGGCGGGCGATGAAATGGGCGACATCAAGCGCCTGTTCACCCCCGAGTTCCGCAACCGGCTCGATGCCATCGTGAGCTTCAAGGCACTCGATGAGCAGATCATCCTGCGCGTGGTGGACAAGTTCCTGCTGCAACTGGAGACGCAGCTGGCCGAGAAGAAGGTTGAAGTCACCTTCACCGACAACCTGCGCAAGTACCTGGCCAAGAAGGGGTTCGACCCCCTGATGGGCGCTCGCCCCATGCAGCGCCTGATCCAGGACACCATCCGCCGCGCCCTGGCCGACGAACTGCTGTTCGGCCGCCTGCAGGATGGCGGCCGCCTGACGGTGGACATGGAGGTCAAGACCGACGAGAAGGGCGTGGAGACGGCCGACGTGCAGCTCGACATTCAGCCACTGCCCAAGAAGGAACGCTCGGCCAAATCGGAGCCTGCGGAGCCGGAAGAGGCCACAGCGGACTGAGCGGCGCCATGCACCAGCAAAACCCCCCGGCAGACATCGGTCTGCCGGGGGGGGGGTTGCTGGGCCAGCGGGTTTCAGCCCGGGGGAAGGCTCTCCAGCAGCAGGCGACGGACATTGCCGCCCATGATGTCGGCAATGTCGTCTTCACTCATTCCTGCCTCCAGCAATCCCTGGGTGATGAGCACCAGCCCGGTCGTGTCGAAAGGCACGCGGATCGCGCCGTCAAAATCCGAGCCCAGGGCCACATGTTTTACCCCCGCCAGGTCCACGGTGTGGCGGATGGCCTTGACAATGGCCTCGGTTCCGAGAGCGCACACGGCGCCCTGGAAATAGGCGATACCAATCACGCCGCCCTGTGCAGCAATGGCCTGGACATGTGCATCGCTCAGGTTGCGCGGGCCTGGGCAGGTGCCTTGCACACCGGTGTGTGACACCACCACGGGCCGCGTGGCCATCGCCAGCACATCGTCGACAACACGGGGCGAAGCATGGGCCAAGTCGACCAAGATGTGCTTTTCTTCCAGCTTGCGCACTACCTGGCGGCCCAGGGGAGTCAGCCCACCCTTGTTCCAGCCGTGGGCTGAGCCGCCGATCTCGTTGTCGAAGAAGTGCGTCAGCCCGGCCATGCGGAAACCAGCGTCGTACAGCCGGTCGACGTTTTCCAGCTTTCCTTCCAGTGGGTGCAGGCCTTCCGTGGCCAGTACGGCGGCCAGCAGGCCCTTGGATCGGTCCTGGCTCTGCAGAATGTCCTGCAGGTCTGCGCGCTTGCGCACGATGCGCATCTGGCCTGCGCTGTCACGCGCGGCGGCATGGAGTTTTTCACTCTGGAAAAGCGCGCGCTCCAGCAGGCTGTTCCAGGTGTGGCGGGGCCAGCGCTGTGCCATGGCCAGCACGGTGATGTTGTCGGTGTCCGAAGCATTTCGCTCGAAATTCATGTTCTTCGGCGTCTTGGTCACCGTGGCAAACACCTGCAAGGCCACGCGTCCCTCCTGCAGGCGCGGCAAATCGCTGTGGCCGTAGCTGTGCCGCATGAGCAGGTCGCGCGACCACAGAAGGGCATCGTCGTGCATGTCTGCCACGAACAGCCGTTTGTGCAGGTCGTGTGCCCGTGCACTGGCAGGGTAGGGGGCGGCGCGCTCCACGCTGTTCATCTGGTTGTCCATGTAGGTTGGCAGGATCTGGGTCACGCCGAGGAGGGCCAGGAAAAGGACGGCAATGGCAACAAGCAGTGTGCGCATGGTGAAAGGTCAGAAGCAGTGGTTGCGCGCCAGTTTACCGGGCGTCGCCTGGCGTGTCTCGGGCTGTTCATCACCGGTTACAGTCGGCGGAAACGTCCTTCCCACTTCTGCCCCGCATGTCCTCCCACACCTTCCTCTGGCACGACTACGAAACCTTTGGCGCCAACACCCGGCGCGACCGGCCGGCGCAGTTTGCCGCCATCCGCACCGATGCCGAGCTGAACGAGATCGGCGAGCCGGTCATGCTGTACTGCAAACCCGCCAATGACTACCTGCCCGATCCGCAGTCCTGCCTCATCACCGGCATCACGCCGCAGGTGGCCTGGGAACGCGGCGTGCCCGAGCGCGAGTTTGCGGCCCGCATCGAGACCGAGATGGCGCAGCCCGGCACCATAGGCGTGGGCTACAACACCATCCGGTTCGACGATGAGATCACGCGCTTCATGTTCTGGCGCAACCTGATCGACCCCTACGCACGCGAATGGCAAAACCAGTGCGGCCGGTGGGATCTGCTCGACGTGGTGCGCCTGGCCTATGCGCTGCGGCCGGACGGCATGGTCTGGCCCACCAAGGACGACGGCACGCAGAGCTTCAAGCTCGAGCACCTGAGCCAGGCCAACGGCCTGCTGCACGAGGCCGCGCACGATGCGCTGTCGGACGTGCGCGCCACCATCGCGCTGGCGCGGCTGCTGCGCCAGCACAACCCCCGGCTGTTCGACTTTGCGTTCAGCCTGCACAAGAAGGACCGCGTGGCCGCCGAGCTGCGCCTGCCCGCCACGGCGCAGACGGCGCGGCCCTTCCTGCATGTGTCGGGCATGTTCCCCGCCGACCGCGGGTGTCTCGCCGTGATGTGGCCGCTGGCCAGCCACCCGACCAACAAGAATGAAATCATCGCCTGGGACCTGGCGCACGACCCGCGCGAACTGGCCACGCTCGACGCCGATACGCTGCGCCTGCGCATGTTCACCCGCACGGCCGACCTGCCTGAAGGCGTGGCGCGCCTGCCCATCAAGACCGTGCACCTGAACAAGTCGCCCATGGTGGTGGGCAATGTGAACACGCTGACGCCTGCGCTGGCACAGCGCTGGGGCATTGACCTGGCACAGGCTGCGGCGCACGCCGAGGTGGCCCGCGCGCTGCCCGACATGAGTGCCATCTGGCCCGCTGTGTTTGCGCGCCCGCAAGAGCCCGCACCCGATGTGGAACAGGACCTGTACGGCGGCTTCGTCGGCAACACCGACCGCCGCCGCCTCAACGACCTGCGTGCCATGACGGGCGAACAGCTGGCCCGCACCCGCGCCGCTTTTGACGACCCGCGCCTGGGCGAGCTGCTGTGGCGCTACCGCGCCCGCAATTTCCCCGAAAGCCTGTCGCCCGAAGAAGTGCAGCGCTGGGACACGCACCGCGCCGCCTGCCTGTTTGACGGCCAGGGCGGGGCGCGCACGGTGGAGCAGTTGTTTGCCGAGATCGACCAGTTATCCGAAACCGCCGACGAGCGCGCCGAAACCATCCTGGGCGCGCTCTACGACTGGGCGGAAGCCATCGCACCGGAGCGTTGAAAGAAATGAACACCCCCCTGAGGCGCTGCGCGCCAT
Source organism: Giesbergeria sp. (assembly GCA_026647025.1). Classification (GTDB taxonomy): domain Bacteria; phylum Pseudomonadota; class Gammaproteobacteria; order Burkholderiales; family Burkholderiaceae_C; genus Simplicispira. The sequence continues at coordinate 9,676 of JAPKHH010000061.1, read as the reverse complement.
CCCCCCTCTCCTGCTGCGCGTTGCTGCGCGGAGGCGGGACGACGCCAGCGCGGCGGGGCGGCCCTTGCGCGGCGTCTACCGGTCTGGACTGCGCCCATTTCATGTGCCGTGCGGCGTACAGCGCGCGGAGGGGGTCCTGACATGCCCGAGACATCCCCTGTACCCACCAGCATCGGCAAATACCGCATCGAGCGTGAGCTGGGCCGGGGCGCCAGCGGGGTGGTGTACCTGGCGCTCGATGGGTTCCGGGGGCGGCGCGTGGCCATCAAGCAGTTGCACGCCCACTTGCTGACAGACCCGCTGCAGGCCCAGCGCCACCGCCGCCAGATGCGCAACGAGGCCGCGCTGGCAGCGCGCCTGCGCCATCCCCACATCGTGCGCCTGCTCGACGCCGACGAGGAAGCCGATCCGCCCTATCTGGTGCTGGAATATGTGCAAGGCCGCCCGCTGTCGGACTTTGCCGCGCCCGACGCCCTGCTGCCCGTGGCGCAGGTGCTCGATATCGCCTTCAAATGCGGCCACGCGCTTGAATACGCGCAGCGCCAGGGGCTGGTGCACCGCGACATCAAGCCCGCCAACATCCTGCGCACCGACGACGGCGAGGTCAAACTGGTGGATTTTGGTGCGGCCCTGGCCGTACGCAGCGAGGCCACGCAGCTTGCCGGCCTGGTGGGGTCACCCTCGTACATGTCGCCCGAGCAGGTGCGCGAAGAGCCGCTCACGCACCACAGCGACATGTTCTCGCTGGCCGTGGTGGTGTACGAGCTGCTCACAGGGCGCCGCCCCTTCGACGGGGAAACCGACTACGCCACGCTTTACCGCATCAGCAACGACGAGCCCACGCCGCCCAGTCTGCTGCGCGCATCGCTGCCGACTGCGCTGGACCAGTGGCTGCTGCGCGCCCTGGCCAAACCGGCGCACATGCGCTATGCCACCTGGGACGACTGGAGCGACGCCCTGACCGCACTGAGCCAGAGCCTGCCCCGCCAGCGCTCGCAGGACACCGAGACCGAGCGCTTCACGCGCTTGCGTGCGCTGCCGTTTTTTGCCGACTTTCACGATGTGGCGCTGTGGGAGTTGATGCGCCTGGGCAGCTGGCGCCGCCTGCCGCATGGCACCGTACTGATGCGCGAGAACACGCCGGGCGACTCGTTCTGCGTCATTATCGAAGGCCACGTCACCGTCAGCCGCCAGGGCTGGAACCTCAGCACCCTGGGCCCCGGCGTCACCCTGGGTGAGATGACCTACCTGCGGCCCGACAACAAGCTGCGCACCGCCACAGCCGTGGCAGAGTCCGAGGTGCTGGTGCTCAAGGTGCGCAACCCGGCGCTGCGCGGGGCCTCCGAGGACCTGCAGTCGCGTTTTGACAAAGCCTTCATCAAGCTGTTGGTGGGGCGCCTGATTGCCACCAACGAACAACTGGCCGAGTGGGACCTGGTGACGGTGCCGTCCAGCGACAAGGGTTGACGGGCACCCCGGTGTCAACAAATGGTATGAAAAAGATAGCTGGTAGCGCTTATGGGGTAAGCGCTAGAGGCCATTTTGGCTATATTTTTAGGCATTCGCACAGGCATGTCGCAGGCATTGGGGTCGGATCACGATGCAGCGGAGCGGAACCTGTGCTCAGACCCCAATCCCGGAACGGTGGGCACAGCGCAGGTTCTTTGCCGCTTCTGTCTGAGGCAGCGCATTCACATTCGAGAAGATGAGCGGCTGGTCTCGGCCGGGAGCGGCCTGTGGCGGCAGATGAAAGCGGGCGCTCAACGGCCAAGGTAAGCGGCTTGCCGTAGGCAAGTCCGCTTGACCGCAAAGTTAGACATACATTGCCAGAAGTGTTGCGCCGACTGGCAAAAAGACAAGAGCCAAAACTATGCCAAGGCAACCTGCGCCTTGGCCGGACGGGCCGTAACTGCGGGCGGACTCTCTGACCTTGGGCGGCTGAGATTGAAGCCATTTTTGATGGCAAGAATGACAGAAAAACCTTGTTTTGCCACCGCGCCAAGCCTCAACAGTTCTGTCGTTATGCATTGCAATCGTTTTGCACCGAGAACACCTGAATGTTTTTTCTTTAGGCATCCGCTTTGGCATGAACTTGCCAATGATGACAAGCACAACAAACGCGACAACAACGGCGATTGCAATATTTTCTTGGTTCATGAAATTTTTACAGGCTAACGTTGGCGGTGAGCCGCACACAACGGCTTGGCGCCGCGCGGCGTACGATTACCTTCGCGCTGTGCGGCGCCAAGTTGTTGTGTTTCGGTCTCGACCAACCTGTTATACGTCATAGGCGAACGCTACCCCTTCTGCGCAGACATGGATAAACGCGTTAATGTCATTCAGGAAGAAGTACGCCTGGATGCTGCCGGAGGGTGCGGCAGGCAGCGAAACAGCTGCGGATATGGCTTCTACGGCTGGATCTCCGGCGGAGGATAAGAACGGCTGGAATGCGGCCTTGGCACCTGCGCCTGGTGCTTCCACAACAAAATAGTGCACCCCGGAAAACGTCACCGCTCCACGCCTATACGCATCCCTTTCCTCAACCACTGTTGACGAAAGATCGCCTACCCAAACGTCAATTTGGAATACGGCCGTCTTGTGCTCAAGGTCAACGCTATAGCTAAGAATGACCGCATCGTGCAGCCCATTCGGAAGACTTGCTTCAACGTCACCGATGTTCATGACGTATAACTTGTGGTTTATCTGACCAAACACCGGATACCCACAACCGTGGTCGTTAAACAAAGTCGCACGGCACCCAAAAAAAGTGTTTGAAATCAATCCTGTAAAGCATCATACTGGATGCATGAACAGGTATAACAGATCTGACAAACCTGACTGGGTACCTCCCCGGTCCATCAAGCTGCTCGATCAGGTGCGCGAACGGGTTCGCTACCTGCACTACAGCCTACAGACCGAGAAGGCTTATGTCTACTGGGCCAAGGCGTTTGTGTTGTGGACGGCCCGCAGCCATGGTGGGTTTCGACATCCGCGCGAAATGGGGCACGCTGAAGTCGAGGGTTTTCTGACCATGCTCGCCACCGAGAAGCAAGTGGCGCCGGCCACCCATCGGCAAGCGCTCAACGCGCTGTTGTTCTTGTATCGGCAGGTGCTGGGCATGGAGTTGCCATGGATGCAGCGGATTGGCCGCCCGCCAGAGCGCAAGCGGATTCCGGTGGTGCTGACGGTGCAGGAGGTTCAGACGCTGCTTTCGCACATGGCGGGCACCGAGGCGCTGTTGGCCGCCCTGCTTTACGGCAGTGGGTTGCGCCTGCGCGAGGCGCTGGGCCTGCGGGTCAAGGATGTCGATTTCGACCGCCACGCGATCATTGTGCGCAGCGGCAAGGGCGACAAGGACCGCGTGGTGATGCTGCCCAGGGCGCTCGCACCCCGGCTGCGGGCGCAGCTGTTTCAGGTCCGCGCTGTGTGGGGACAGGACCGTGCCACGGGGCGCGGGGGCGTGTATCTGCCTCATGCACTGGAGCGCAAGTACCCCAGGGCGGGCGAGAGCTGGGCCTGGTTCTGGGTGTTTCCATCGCCCAAGCTGTCTGTGGACCCACAAACCGGCGTTGAACGCCGCCACCACTTGTTTGAGGAAAGACTGAACCGGCAACTGAAAAAAGCGGTAGTTCAGGCTGGCATTGCCAAACACGTATCTGTCCACACCCTGCGCCACTCATTCGCCACCCACTTGCTGCAAGCAGGCACAGACATCCGAACGGTGCAGGAGTTGTTGGGGCATTCGGACGTGTCCACGACCATGATCTACACGCATGTGCTGAAGGTGGCGGCGGGTGGGACGGCCAGCCCACTGGATGCGATGGTATTTGCGAACGGATGACCCGGTTTGCGGAACTCGGGGGAAGGACTGCTCCGGGTCGGCACCAGTCGCTCAGCGTCGCAGACCGTCTTGCACCAATCGAGTGAATGGGCCAGCGCAACCCTGCTGACTCAGACTTCGCTATTTAGCTGCAGCAGCCGTTTCTTTTTAGCCCTATTTGTCTTCAAAATTCATAGCTTTCAGCGCTTGTCAAATAAGCGCTACAGGCCAATTTGCCTGATTAGCGACATGCCTCAGATATGGACATCAGCCTCTGAGCAAATAGCGGCGCTCGGGATTAGCTCCCTCTCCCCTTGCGGGAGAGGGCGGGGGAGAGGGGTGTTTAGGCGCGGCGTGCTTGCTCCCCCTCTCCCCAACCCTCTCCCGCAAGGGGAGAGGGAGTCTGAGATATGTACCTAATCAGGCCAATTTGACCTGAACTCCTATCCAAAAAACCAGTAGCAAACCCCAATCGCCGCCAATACCCCCGCCAGTTCCGCCAGCAGCGCACAAGGTACCGCGTGCCGCACCCTCTGAATCCCCACCGCCCCAAAGTACACCGCCAGCACATAGAAGGTGGTTTCCGTGCTGCCCTGCACCGTGGCGGCGACCAGGGCGGGGAAGCTGTCCACGCCCTTGGCCTGCATGGTCTCGATCAGCATGGCGCGGGCGGCGCTGCCTGAGAAGGGTTTGACCAGCGCGGTCGGCAGCGCATCGACAAAGCGCGTGTTCCAGCCCGCGCCTTCCGCCAGCCAGCGAATGCCGTCGAGCGCGTAGCCCAGCGCACCCGAGGCGCGCAGCACCCCCACGGCGCAGAGCATGGCAACCAGGTAGGGCAGCAGGCCCTTGGCCACCTCGAAGCCGTCGCGTGCGCCTTCGACAAAAGCCTCGTACACCGGCACGCGGCGCCAGGCGCCCAGCAGCACGAACAGCAGCACCAGGCCAAACAATGTCAGGTTGCCGGTGAGGGACGACAGGCTGGCCAGCGCCGCAGCGCTCAGGGTCGAGAGGAAAGCGACCAGCGCGGCAATGCAGAGGGCCAGCGGCAGCAGGTAGGCCAGCACGACAGGGCGCCACAGCGGCAGCCGCTGTACAAAAGCTACGGTGAGCAGCCCCACCAACGTGGAGGCCGAGGTGGCGAGCAGGATGGGCACAAACACCAGCGTGGGGTCGCTCGCGCCTTGCTGCAGGCGGTACATGAAGATGGAGACGGGCAGCAGCGTGAGCGACGAGGCGTTGAGCACCAGGAACAGGATTTGCGCGTTGGTGGCAGTCTGGGGCTCGGGGTTCAGGCTTTGCAACGAATGCATGGCCTTGAGGCCAATGGGCGTGGCCGCGTTGTCCAGGCCGAGCGCGTTGGCGGCAAAGTTCAGCGTCATCAGCCCCAGGGCCGGGTGGCCGCGCGGCACGCCGGGCATCAGCTGTGCAAACAGCGGTGCCAGCCAGCGCGCCAGGGTTTCGACCAGGCCAGCGCGCTCGGCAATGCGCAAAAAACCCAGCCAGAGGGTGAGGGTGCCAAACAGCAGCAGCATCACCTCGACCGAGAGCTTGGCCATGGCAAACAGGGCCTCGACCATGGCGGAAAAGACCTGTGCGTTGCCGCCAGCGAGCCACTGCACCAGCGCGGCGAGGGCGGAGGTGACGAAAAATCCCAGCCACAGGGTGTTGAGCATCAATTCTCCATGATTCAATCGCAGCCGGGCGAGGTTAACCGGCTGGCAGCGTGACGGGCGGGTGTATAAGCATCATTCTTCAAATTTTTGAGTCTGGCGCCGCGCGCCAGCACCGCAAGGAATTCGCATATGGGCGCACAGTGGAAGGCAAAAGGCAAGGCACAGGTGGCCGATGCCAAGGGAAAACTCTTTGGCAAGCTGGTCAAGGAAATTCAGGTAGCGGCACGCGGCGGCGCAGACCCGGCCGGCAATGCGCGTTTGCGCCTGGTGGTGGAGCAGGCACGCAAGGTGTCCATGCCCAAGGATACGCTCGAGCGCGCCATCAAGAAGGGTGCCGGGATTGGCGGCGAGGCGGTCAGTTACGAGCATGTCATCTACGAAGGCTTTGCCCCGCACCAGGTGGCAGTGATGGTCGAGTGCCTGACCGACAACGTCAAACGCACGGCCCCTGAAATGCGCGTGTTGTTCCGCAAGGGGCAACTGGGCACCTCGGGTTCGGTCGCCTGGGACTTTGACCATGTCGGCATGATCGAAGCCGAGCCTGCTGCAGCCGGAGCCGACCCTGAAGAGGCCGCCATCGAGGCGGGTGCCCAGGATGTCGAGCCAGGCGATGAAGAGGGCACGACGCTGTTCATCACCGAACCGGCGGACCTGGATGTGGTCAGCCGCGCGCTGCCCGCCCAGGGCTTTACAGTCTTGTCGGCCAAGCTGGGCTACAAGCCCAAGAACCCCGTGAACCCTGCCAACCTGAGCGCCGAGCAGCTCGAGGAAGTGGAGGCTTTCCTGGCCGCCATCGACGCGAACGACGATGTGCAGAACATGTACGTCGCCCTGGCTGGGTAATACGCCGCCTCATTCCCCCGGACCACGGCAGGAGACCCGCCTTGAACCCACCCCTTCGACGCATCGCGATCAGCACCGGCGGCGGTGACGCACCCGGGCTCAATGCCGTGATCCGGGCCACCGTTTCGGCGGCCTCCCACCGGGGCTGGGAGTGCGTGGGCATCCGCGATGGCTTCAACGGCCTGCTGCAGCCCGAGCGCTATCCCCAGGGGGGGCTGGTGCCTCTGACGCACGAGCGGGTGCGCGGTATCTCCCACCTGGGGGGCACCATTCTGGGTACCACCAACAAGGGTGATCCGTTCCACTTTCCGACCCGGCAACCCGACGGCAGCATGGGCGAGAGCGACCGCTCCGATGACCTGCTGGCCTGTTTTGCACGCGAGGGTATCGATGCCCTGGTGTCGGTTGGCGGGGACGGCACGCTGTCCATTGCCCATGAACTGCACCGCAAGGGCCTGCGCGTGGTGGGTGTGCCCAAGACCATCGACAACGATCTGGACAAGACCTTCACCACCTTCGGCTTCGATACGGCGGTGACTTTTGCCACCGAGTGCCTGGACCGCCTGCACAGCACGGCCGAGAGCCACCAGCGCATCATGGTGGTCGAGATGATGGGGCGGTATGCCGGCTGGATCTCTTTGCATGCCGGTATTGCAGGTGGGGCGCATGCCATTCTGATTCCCGAAATCCCGTTCGACCTGGAGCCTGTGGTCGCCAAGGTGCAGGAGCGCGATGCGCTGGGCCGCTCATATTCCCTTGTGGTCGTGGCCGAGGGCGCCTATCCGCGCGAAGGCCAGCGCGCCGTGCTGGCGTCGGCCGGGGCCGGGCATGTGGAGCGCCTGGGGGGCATGGGCGAGCAGGTGGCGCAGGCGTTGGCCCGCCGCACCGGCAAGGATGCCCGGGTCGTGGTGCTGGGGCATCTGCTGCGCGGCGGCAGCCCAACGGCCTTTGACCGGCTGGCCGCGCTGCGTTTTGGCACGGCCGCCGTGCGCGCCCTGGACGAGGGGCTGTCCGGCGTGATGGTTTCGCTCTCGTTCCCCAACGTGGTGTATGTGCCGCTGTCCGAGGTGGCCGGGCGCATGAAGGGCGTGCCCATGGACAGCGACACCTTGCAGACCGCACGCGATCTCGGGATCTGCTGCGGCGACTGAGCGGCGACTTGTGTGCGGGGCGCTGGGGTGGCTGGTGCAGTCAGCTTCCCGCAAGCCCGTCATGAATAATTATGAATTCAAAACCTGCCTCCCGGCAGGGTGCGAGGCCAAGGAGACCACACCATGAGCAGTTATGCGGAGTTTTATCGCCGGTCCATCGACCAGCGCGACATCTTTTGGGCCGAGCAGGCCCGCCTGATCGACTGGAACGAGCCGCCGCAGCAAGTGTGCGACTACAGCAACCCGCCGTTTGCGCGCTGGTTTGTGGGCGGCACCACCAACATCTGCCACAACGCCGTGGACCGGCACCTCAAGGACCGTGCCAGCCAGCCTGCGCTGGTGGCCATTTCCACCGAAACCGACACCGAGCGCAGCTACAGCTTCGCCGAGCTGCACGCCGAGGTGCAGCGCATGGCGGCCAGCCTGCAAGCGCTGGGCGTAAAGAAGGGCGACCGCGTGCTCATCTACATGCCCATGATTGCCGAGGCCGCCTTTGCGATGCTGGCGTGTACCCGTATCGGGGCGCTGCATTCGGTGGTGTTTGGCGGTTTTGCCTCGGGCTCGCTGGCGTCCCGTATCGAAGATGCCGAACCTGTGGCCATCGTCAGTGCCGATGCCGGTTCGCGCGGCGGCAAGGGTGTGCCCTACAAGCCGCTGCTCGACGAGGCCATTCGCCTGTCGCGCCACAAACCCGCCAGCGTGCTGCTGGTGGACCGGGGCCTGGCGCCCATGGACCTGGTGGCCGGGCGCGACCACCTCTGGAGCGCACTGCGCGAGCAGCACCTGAACGCCAGCGTGCCCTGCGAATGGGTGGACTCCACGCACCCCAGCTACACGCTCTACACCAGCGGCACCACCGGCAAGCCCAAAGGCGTGCAGCGCGACACGGGCGGCTACGCCGTGGCGCTGGCCGCCAGCATGAAGCACATTTTTGATGCCCAGGCAGGGCAGACCTACTTCGCCACCAGCGACATCGGCTGGGTGGTGGGCCACAGCTACATCATCTACGGCCCGCTGATCGCCGGCATGACCACCATCATGTACGAGGGCCTGCCCATCCGTCCCGACCCGGGCGTATGGTGGAGCATTGTCGAGAAGTACAAGGTCACGCACATGTTCTCGGCCCCCACGGCGGTGCGTGTGCTGAAAAAACAGGACGCCTCCTGGCTCAAGAAGTACGACGTCTCCACCCTCAAGGCCCTGTGGCTGGCGGGCGAGCCGCTGGACGAGCCCACGGCGCAGTGGATCAGCGATGCGCTGCAGGTGCCCATCATCGACAACTACTGGCAGACTGAAACGGGCTGGCCCATCCTCACGCTGGCCAACGGTGTGGAGCAGCAGACCACACGCTTTGGCAGCCCCGGCAAGGCCATGTATGGCTATAACGTCAAGCTGATCGACGAAGTGACGGGTGAGGAATTGACCGAGCCCAACCAGAAGGGCGTGGTTGCCATCGAGGGCCCGCTGCCCCCCGGCTGCATGCAGACCGTGTGGCGCGACGACGAGCGTTTCGTCAACACCTACTGGAAGAGCATTCCAGGCCGCCTGATCTACAGCACCTTCGACTGGGGCATCTGCGACGCCGACGGCTACCACTTCATCCTGGGCCGTACCGACGACGTGATCAACGTGGCAGGCCACCGCCTGGGCACGCGCGAGATCGAGGAATCGATTTCGTCCCACCCCAACATCGCCGAGGTGGCCGTGGTAGGGGTGGCCGACAGCCTCAAGGGCCAGGTGGCCATGGCCTTTGCCGTGCCGCGGGATGCCAGCGGCCTGGACAGCGACACCGCACGCCTGAAGCTTGAAGGCGAGGTGATGAAGGTGGTGGACGGGCAACTGGGCGCCGTGGCCCGGCCCTCGCGTGTGATCTTTGTCACCGCACTGCCCAAGACGCGCAGCGGCAAACTGCTGCGCCGCGCCCTGCAGGCCGTGGCCGAGCGGCGCGACCCGGGTGACCTGACCACCATGGAAGACCCGGCCGCACTGCAGCAGGTCAAGGCGATGGTCGAAGGCTGATCGGACGCGCAGAAGAGACGGGCCCCGCATGGGGCTGGTCTACTATCAAAAATATAGCTTCCAGCGCTTGATGGACGGGCGCTGGAGGCTATTTTTTTATGCGCTATGCGCTGCTCCACAAAAAGAACGCGGCACCCGTCAAGGCCCCCATGCTGGTAGCGATGCCTGCC
>JAPKHH010000060.1:0-24735 GCA_026647025.1 Giesbergeria sp. | reverse complement strand
CAACCCTTGCCGGTGTTGACCTGAATGGCCGGTGCGCCGGTGGCGCGGATGCGGTCGGCGTCGTGCGAGGTCTGCTGGTCGCCCTCGATCACCGCCAGCGGCAGCTCGGGGTGCTGCTGCTGCAGCGCGCGGATGGTGGCGCACAGCAGTGTGGTCTTGCCCGAGCCGGGGCTGGACACGAGGTTGAGCGCACGCACGCCATGGGCATGGAAATGCGCCCGGTTCTGCTGCGCCACCTGGTTGTTGGCGCCCAGCACGTCCTGTTCGATGCGGATGGCCCGCGACTCGCTCAGCCCCGGCACCGACACCCGCGCCGCACCCGCACCAAAGTGCAGGTCCCCGGTGCGCGCATCGACCGCCGCGCCGCCCGCTGCGGGCGTTGGCTGGGCGGGCGCTGCCTCCCCCTTGCTGTTGCATCCACACACGACACACATAGGTTTGTTCCTTCCTAAGCCACCTGCATATCCACCACGCGCAACGCGTCCCCGCCCTGGGGCGTGAGCCAGTGCCCGCCGCAGGACGGGCAGGCATCGCCGCGCTGCGCGATCTCCACCGCCATGCTGCAGCCCATGCACCAGGCACGGCCGGGCGGTTCATCGATGACGATTTCCGCTCCTTCGAGCAGGGTGCCGGGGGCGATGGCTTCCAGCGCGAAACGCAGCGCCTGCAGCTCCACCCCGGCGAGCTTGCCCACTTCCAGGCGCAATTGCAGCACGCGCGCAAAGGCCTCGCGCGCCGCCGCATCTTCCACCACCTGCAGGATGCCACCGGCCAGGCTCAGCTCATGCACAAACCACCTCCGCATCGTCCCGGGCCGAGGCCAGTTCGTAGTCCACACACGGGTCGAACGCTGCCACCAGGACGGCCGCGGCAGCAGCCAGTTGCGGCGCGGGCTGCTTTGCGTCCAGAGCGCGCAGCACCTGGGCCGCAGCGCCCTGGGGGTGGAAGTTCCATTCCGTGGGCGCCAGCACGCCATAGCGCTCGACCCGCCCCTGCGCATCCACGCACAGCCAGTGCACCAGCAGGCCGCGCGCCATTTCACACCAGGCGATGGCCTCGCCATCCCCCAGCGCACAGGCCCCGGCGTGCAGGCGCTGCGCGCCCTGGGCCTGCGCCAGCTGGGCCAGGTCGAGCACGCGCGCTGCCAGACGCGTCCACACATCGGGCACGGGCAGCCAGGCATCGTCGGCACGCGTCCAGCAGCCGGTTTCGCGGCATTGCTCGCGCAGCCGGGGCTCTCGCGCAAAGTCGCCATCGGCGCGCAGCGCGTTGGCCAGGTCGCTCAACACCTGCGCCCCCGGTTGCGGGGTATGCAGGGCGTGCAACGGCACCTGCCAGGCGCCCGCCCAGCGGTGGGCCTGCACCAGGGCCTGGGTGAGGGGGTTGTGTACGCCATGCGCCCATTGGAGCAGGCCTTGGGCAGGATTTTGCTGACAAGCGCGTTGCCAGCGCAGCCAGGGCATGCCCAGCACCTGGCGCTCCACCCACTCCACCAGCCCGGCATCGCCCGGCAGCACGGACTGGCCCAGCGCCGGGCTGGCGGCCAGCGCCTGGCCCTCGGGGGCGGGGCTGGCCAGCAGGCGCGGCCAGTCCAGGAACAGGCGGCGCACATGCTCGCGCAGGGTTTCGCGCCACAGCGCCTGGCGCTGCGCTGCATCCATGGGGATGGAGGTCTCGGGCGTCTGCAGGGCCTGCAAGGCCATTTCTGCGCAGATGCGGTGCGCCTGGCCGCACAGCGCGTACAAACTGCCCAGCAAGGCGGGCGCCAGCGCAGCTGCGCGCCCTTGCAGCAGGCGTTCGGCCAGGGGCTCGCGCAGCCCCAGCACCGGGGTGGCCGCACCGGGAACCAGGCGCAGGCGCTGGGTGGCAAATTCCAGGCTCATGGGCGGGGCGCTCCCTGGGCGCTGCCGCGCCCCAACAAGAAACCGCGGCGGCGCGGATCTGGTGCACTCGGCGTGGTGGCACTTGAACGCAGGCGCACCAGCACCTCGCGTGCCGTGGCCACGGCGGCTTGCTGGTCGGCAAACTCGAACATGGGCGAGGCCAGCGAACACATTTCGTAGGGGCCGAACGCCGCCTCGTGCGCACCAATGAAGCGCAACCGGTGCTCCCCCAGGCGCTGGGGCCCCACCTGCCCAGGGGCCAGTACCTCGGCGGTGCCCAAGGGCACGCGCATGAGGTTCATGAACCAGGGCGTGACCAGCACCCCCAGGGCAAAGTCCCCCTCGGGCTCGGGTGCAAAGTCCACGGCCTGCACCTGAAGACTGGCGTGCAGCAAGGGCACGCCCTCCATGCGCGTGGCGGCAATGGCGCGGAACACGGCTTCGAGCCGCGCCACCTGGGTCTGCAAAGCCTGGTGCACCTTGGACCTCACTCCGTGAGCAACAGAAACTTGCTGGCCTCGGCGTCGCACTGCGGGCAACGCCAGTGGCCAGGCAGGTCTGCAAACGCGGTTCCCGGCGGGATCTGCCACACGGCGTCGCCCTCGGCGGGGTCGTACACCCACCAGCAGATCTTGCATTCAAGGCGCGCGTCAGGCGGCACCTGCGAGCAGTCGCCCCAGGCCGGACTGCCGGGGGTCAGTTCCGGTTCACCCATGCCATCACCTCGCGCAGGCGCTGTTCCGAATCGACCAGATCCTCCGGGGCGGCGCAGGCCACCTCGGGCATGTCCACCACTTCGATGGAGTTGAGGATCATTGCGTCCTGCGAGTTGTAGTACACCACGCGCCAGGTGTGCAGCACGCGGGTGCTGCTGATGCGGCAGTTGCCATAGCCGCGCGAGAGGATGACCACCCGGCCCGTGCCCAGTTGCTCCTCCAGGCAGGCCATGTCGGCCGGGCTCAGGGGCAGCAGCGAGAGGTTGACCAGGTGCGCGCTCTGGCCCGCGCGCCACTGCTGGCGCTGGTCGTGCAGCTCCTGCAGCAGCGTGGGGGCGTTCATCACGCCCTCGGGCAGGCGGGCGGCAGGCCGGTGGCCGCTGGCACCGTCCTGGCGCGCGCAGGTCTTGAGCACCTCGGGGATGGCGCCCACCTCGATGCGGTCCTGCAGGCGGCCGTCGGGCAGGCGTTCGATGACACGCCACACCCCGGCAAACACCGATTCCTGCACCTGCACCAGGGTGCCGCCCTGGCCGTCGGCCACCTGCGCGCCCACCTCGCCCTCGCCCAGGGCCTGGTTGATGAGCTGGCGGTCGGCTGCGCCCAGGCCCGACAGATCCACCGGCGCCACGGGCTCGCCCCGGATGGCGGCCTGCAGCACGGCCAGCACCTGGTCAAGCACCGCAATGGCCGCGCCGTGGCCGTCCAGTGCATCGGGTTCGGGCAGACGCGGCGGCTGGTAGGTGGACATGCCCTGGGGCATGGGCAGGTAGTCGAGTTCCTCGTCCTCGATCTGGCTGCCCGGCCCCATGGCGCTGACCAGGGGAATGGGGAAAGGGCGCTGGCCCGATGGTGTGGTCATGGTGGCTCCTCAGTGGCAGTGGCTGTCTGCGCCCAGGGTGACGACGGGAATACCGATGCCAGGACGGCGCGAGGGCGGCATCTGCAGCGCCTGCTGCACGCGCTGGACAAAGTCCGTCCAGTCGAACATGCCCGACAGGGTGGTGAGGTACTGGCCGTCGCGGAAGAACACCAGCGCGGGCCAGCGCTGCACGCCCAGGCGCCGGGCCAGCAGGTCTTCGCAGTCCGCGGGCACGGCGCCGATGGTGAAAGACTGGCCCAGGGCGGCGTGCAGCTCGGGCAGCACCACGGCCACATCCAGCCCCTCGGGAAAGCGCACCGGGTCGCCACAGAAAAACAGCACGCGCGCACCGGGCCCGGCGGTGAAGGCGTCGGCGTCGTCCAGCCCAACCCATTGCGCGCCGTGGTCCTGGACCAGCCGCTGCACCAGCACGGGTGCCTGCATTGCTTCAGTGTTCATGAGAGCTTCCTTGGGATGAGAGTTCGGCACTGGCGCCCAGCAGCGCGGCCAGTTGTTCGGCCCCCATGGCCGATGGCAGCGCAAACGCGGCCTGGGCCTGGGGGGACTGGGGGTCGTAGCGCCCGGCCAGCGTGTCTTCGACCAGCGCCAGCAGGGAGCGCACCTCGGCGGCGCGCTCGGGGCTCAGGCGCTCGCGCGCCGAGCCCAGAAAGACCAGCACCCATTCGCCGGGAACGCAATCGCCCACCAGCGCGGTGTTCACCCGCTCCAGGCCCTGCGGGCCTTCGGCCAGTACATGGCCCTCCAGCAGGGTGCGCACTTGCATGGGGATTCCGATGCACATGGTTCGGCCTTTGTTCAGCGCGGGATGAAGCGCGCATCACCAATGCGGCAGGCCTCTTCGGCGCTGGGCCGGCCTGCTTCGTAGGCGTTCAGCCTCAGGTGCGCCGCCGTGGTGGCCTGGGCGGGCTCCAGCGGGCGGCTGCGCGGCACGGGGCAGGCGCCCCACTGCTGCAAGTGCTCCAGCGCCAGCGGCAGGGCTTCTTCCAGCGCCTGCAGGGTGCGCGGGCGCAGGCTGCCGCCGTAGTCCTCCAGCTCCTCGGGTTGGCAGCCAATGAGCACGATGCGCTGCGGATAGTGCCCAGTGAGCTGCGCCACCATGAGCACTTCCTGAAAACCCGTCTGGTGCAGGCTCATCTTCTTGGCGCCCAGGAAGCAGGGCACCTCGTCACCCTGCACCACCTTGAGCGTGCCGGGTGCCAGCCCGTAGTCGATGGCGTCGAGGATCAGCAGCGCATCGGCCTCCTGCACATACTGCAGCAGCGCCAGCCCCTGGGTGCCGCCATCGACCAGTTCCACATGGGGTGCAAACTCGTAGCGCTGCTGCAGTGCCTCGACGCAGCGCACGCCAAAGCCCTCGTCGGCCCAGACCCCACGCGAAAGCCAGCCAGGCCGTGCAGTGCTAGGCGCCCTGAGTGCCGTGCAGCCCCGCTGCACAAGCGAAGGGCAACGACGCAATGCGCGGCCTGGCTGGCTTTCCCTTCGGGCTGGCCCCGCAATGCGGCGTCTGCTTTGTCGAGCGGCTTGCCCATGGATGACCATGGGCTGCGCCGCCCTTCGCGCATCCATCCGCATTGCGGGGCCAGCGCGCGGGGGAATTGAATGATGACACGCCCTAGCGCTGTCACGGGGTGGGTTACAGGCGTTTTCAGGCGAGCGAGAGGCCATGGTGTGCAATGAACTCAATAAGGGGAGGAAGAACGACTCAGTGAACCCACGCCATGCTGCGCAGGTGCTTCCAGGCGTGGAAGCTGTCCCAGCGGGACTGCAGGGCCAACCAGAACAGGGCATCGGTGCCAAACACCATGGCGCAGCGGATGGCGGTGTCGGGGGTGATGCCGCGGTGGCCCTGGATGATTTCATTGAGCCTGCGCCGCGACACGCCCAGCAGGCGCGCCGCTTCGGTCTGGCTCAGCGAGAGCGGACGCAGGAAATGCCGCGCCAGAAACCGCCCTGGATGGGGTGGACAGCGCAGGGGCACGCCCACCGGGTGCGGCAGGCGCTGGGCCCCAGAGGGTGGCAAACGGGCGTAGATCGTCATGGCATTCATCCCCGACACGCAGCGCTTGATACCGTCATGGCACAGCCCAGCGGCCACCGTGCAAGGGCCGCCCCGCAGCACTGGTGGCGTCCCCCTGCCCGCAGCGCACAGCGCTGCGAGAGCGGGGGGAAGGTGCGCAGCACCTCAGGGGGGTGTTGTTTCATCTCAGTCTTTGAAAGTGCGGTAGCCGGAGACCATGGTGCTGACGATGCTCTGGCGGCCCATGATGTCCTCGCGCACGGCGGCGTAGATGTGCGCGATCACGAAGATCACCATGGCCCACATGCCCAGGTGGTGCCAGGTGTGCACACCCTGCGACTGGCCCAGCAGCGGGATGAGCCAGCCGAACATGCGGTCTGCCCAGGACCCGGCCTGCAGGCCCTCGCCATACAACGCAAAGCCCGTGGCCAGCATGAACAGCGAGAGCAGGAAATAGCCCACGAACATCATCAGCCGCGCCAGCGGGTTGTGGCCCACGTACTGGTTGGGACGAGGGCGCAGGAACAGGTACCAGGTGAACATGGCCCACACCTCACGCCAGTAGGCCAGGCGCAGCAAGGGCAGCGTGACCATCTCGCGGGCATGGTGGTTGCCCACGAAGGCCCAGTACACGCGCCCGGCCAGGCCGATGGCGAACACATAGCCTGCCGAGAAATGGGCAAACCGGATGTAGCCCATGAGGAAATGGTCACTGGCCTCGCCGCTCACGCTGGGCAGGGGGGACCCGATGAGGTAGCCCGTGACGCACAGCACGGTGATGGCCAATGCGTTGATCCAATGCCACACGCGCACCGGCGCCTCGTACACATAGACCGAGCGCACCTGCGGCGCATTCGCCACGGTACGTTCGTCGATGCCGGTGATGTCGGCCAGGTTCTGGGGGGTCGAGGGGTTCATGCGCGCCTCCTGGGGGGTGGGACCGTGCGCTGCCAGTGCGCTCAAATGCGGGCCAGCAGCAATGCCAGGCCCGCGCCGCCGATCAGGGCTCCCGCCGCGCGCGGCAGCACCGCCCGCACACGCTGCAGCAGCACGCCCAGGCCCATGCCGCCAAAGTGCAGCGCTGCCGTGGACAACACAAAACCCGCGCCATAGGCCAGGAAGGAAGCACCCGCAGCCATTTCCAGCCCGTGGGCCGTGCCATGCAACAGGGCCGACGCGCCCACCAGCCCCAGGCCCAGCCCGGCGTGCAGTGCCGCGCCACTGACCAGCAGCGCGCCCAGCAGCACCACGCTGGCGGCAATCATCACTTCCAGCGCGCCACCCAGGGGCAGTGCAGCCCCCAGGTGCGCCAGCAAGGCCCCCAGGGCCATGGCGGCCACGAACACCGCGGGCGCCTGCCAGCGGCGCTGCGGCAGGGCCACGGCAGACCACAGACCCACGGCCACCATGGCCAGCAGGTGGTCCAGTCCCGACACGGGGTGTGCCAGTCCGCTGACAAAGGTGGCGGCATGGCCGCCCTCGTGGCCCACATGGGCCTGGGCCGCTCCGCCCAGGGCACACAGGGCAATGGTCAGCAGGCCCTTGACTGCAACAGTGTTCATTCGCATGTTTGTCTCCAATGTCGTTCCGAGGCCTTCAGCGTACCTTGACCGAGGTGAGTTCCTGCCCGTCCGGCCCCATGACGTGCGTGGAGCACGCCAGGCAGGGGTCGAACGAGTGCAGGGTGCGCAGGATCTCCAGCGGCTGCTCCGGGTTGACCATGGGTGTGCCCAGCAGCGCGGCCTCGAAGGCGCCGATCTGGCCCTTGGCATCGCGCGGGCTGCCGTTCCAGGTGGTGGGCACCACGCACTGGTAATTGTCGATCTTGCCGTCCTTGATGCGGATCCAGTGCGCCAGGCCGCCGCGCGGTGCGGCCGAAATGCCCACGCCCTTGGCCTCCTTGGGCCAGGTGGACGGGTCCCACTTCTCGACGTTGGCCGTGGCGGTGTCGCCCGCCTTGATGTTGGCCACGAGCGAGTGCCAGTCTTCGAGCAGCAACTCGCCCAGGTACTGGCCTTCGAGGCAGCGCGCTGCCGTGCGCCCAATGGTGGTGGGCAGCAGTTGCTTGAGGGTGTACTGCGTTTCGGGCAGGCCCAGCGCCTTGGGGATGCCGCTGTTGACCATACCGGCCAGGAGGTCCACCTGCTCCTTGGCGCGCTGGCAGTACTTGTTGCCCTGCGAGGCGTGCACATAGGCCAGGATGTAGCGCGCCAGCGGCCCCACCTCCATGGCATGGCCGCGCCAGCGCGGTGCCTTGAGCCAGGAGTACTTGGCACTTTCGTCGATTTCGTGGATGTCGGTGCGCGTGCCCTTGGTCTTGGAACCCAGCACGTAGTTGGGCTCGGTGACGCCGTCCCAGGGGTGCAGGCCCTTGGTTTCGTCGGCGTACTTGTACCAGGAGTGGGTGACGAATTCCTGGATCTGCTCGGGGTCGCGCAGATCGACCGGATGGATCTTGCTCCAGTCGCCATTGATGATGGCACCGCCGGGCAACTGGTCGGTACTCTTGTCGTAGCTGACCTTGGCGTGCTCGCCGTAGTCCATGACGTTGAGGCCCGCCAGACCGCCGCCGTAGAGCCAGCCCGCCTGCTTGTACAGCGTTCCGATGGCCAGCACGTCGGGCAGATAGACGTTGCGATAGAACGCGTTGCCCTCGTCGATGCGCGCCTTGACGAAGTTGAGCCGCTCCATGTTGATGGGTGCCCCCGCCGCGCCGTCGCGGTCAATGTTGATGGCGCAGGGCATGCCGCCCACCAGGTAGTTGGGGTGCGGGTTCTTGCCGCCGAAGATGGCGTGGATCTTGATCCATTCCTTCTGCAGATCCAACGCCTCCAGGTAGTGCGCCACGGCCATGAGGTTGGCCTCGGCCGGCAGGATGTAGGCCTTGGAGCCCCAGTAGCCGTTCTTGAACGGCCCGAGCTGCCCGCTTTCGACGAACTTCTTGATGCGGTTCTGGATGTCGCGAAAGTAGCCCGGCGAGGACAGCGGGTGCGCGGGCGACACCAGCTGCTGCAGCTCGGAGGTCTTCTTGGGGTCGGCCTTGAGGCAGGCCACCACATCCACCCAGTCGAGCGCGTGCAGATGGTAGAAGTGCACCACATGGTCCTGCACCATCTGGGCCTTGGCCATGATTTCGCGGATCAGGTGCGCGTTCTTGGGAATCTGGATGCCCAGCGCATCCTCCACGGCGCGCACCGAGGTCAGCGCGTGGCTGCTGGTGCACACGCCGCAGATGCGCTCGACGAAGGCCCAGGCGTCGCGCGGGTCGCGGCCCTTGAGGATGACCTCCAGCCCGCGCCAGAGAGTGCCGGTGGACACCGCGTTGCGGATCACGTTGTTGCTGTCGAGGTTGACCTCGCAGCGCATATGCCCCTCGATGCGCGTGACTGGATCGACGACGATGCGCTTGCCGCTGTTGTCGAGTGCGAAGGGGGTCTGGTCGTTGGCGCCCATGGTGCGTGGCTCCTTGTGCTGAATCAGTGGTCGGCCTTGGCAGGCTCGTTCTTGTCGGAGGCGCGCTTGAGCACGGAGACCGCCGCGTGTGCCGCCACGGCCGCGCCCACGGCACCGGCCGCGGCCACGCCCACCTTGTCGGCGTTGGCCTCAACCCCGAAGGCGTGGATGTTGGTGAGCCGGTCGTAGAACGAGCCCTTGTCCCAGAAGCCCTCTTCCGAGCAGCCCAGGCAGCCGTGGCCCGACTGCACGGGCCAGCTCGTGCCGTCGTTCCAGCGCACGGTGGAGCAGGCGTTGTAGGTGGTGGGACCCTTGCAGCCGACCTTGTAGAGGCAGTAGCCCTTGCGTGCGTTTTCGTCGTCGAAGGATTCGACAAACTGGCCCGCGTCGAAGTGCGGACGGCGGTAGCACTTGTCGTGGATGCGCTGGCTGTAGAACATCTTGGGCCGCCCCTGGCGGTCGAGCTCGGGGATGCGGTCGAAGGTGAGCATGTAGGTGATGACACCGGTCATCACCTCGGCGATGGGCGGGCAGCCCGGCACCTTGATGATGGGCTTGTCCAGAATGACCTTGTGCACCGGCGTGGCGCGCGTGGGATTGGGGTGCGCCGCCTGCACGCAGCCCCAGGACGCGCACGAGCCCCAGGAAATGATGGCCTTGCAGTCCTTGGCCACGCGGCGCAGCTTTTCCACAAAGGGCTTGCCGCCCTGGATGCAATACATGCCGTCCTCGTTGAGCGGCGGGTTGCCCTCCACCGCCAGGATGTACTGACCCTTGTATTTTTCGATCACCT
The DNA here is from genome assembly GCA_026647025.1 of Giesbergeria sp. Classification (GTDB taxonomy): domain Bacteria; phylum Pseudomonadota; class Gammaproteobacteria; order Burkholderiales; family Burkholderiaceae_C; genus Simplicispira. The sequence goes on along the minus strand of JAPKHH010000060.1, from coordinate 14,990 downwards.
CGTCGAGCGCGGCCTCGGCCTGGTGGCCCGCGGCGGCCATGAGCAGGTCGTCGTAGTCCAGCGAGATCATGGACAGCACCACGTCCTTGGCCAGCGGGTGCGCCGAGCGGATGAAGGACTCCGAGCAGCAGGTGCACTCCAGCCCGTGCAGCCACAGCACGGGCGTGCGCGGCTTGTTTTCCATGGCATGGGCAATCTGCGGCACGAACGCCGGGCCCAGGCCCAGGGAGGTCGCCGTGAGCGAGCAGAACTTCAGCAGGCTGCGCCGCGAGATGCCCTGGCGGCGCATCACCTCGTAAAACGTTTCCACGGTCGGTCTCCTCGTGAGGGTGTCTTTGTTGTAGGCAGTCAGGCACGCGCAGCAGCGCACCCATCCTGTGCCACAAGACGTCTCAAGTTGCGTGCCAGGATGGGCACCCCCTCGGGAATACCCTGAGCGAGTGCGGCAAACCCGCGCCCGCATTGGCGTTGCGGCGCAGCACTTCGCCGCACCACATCGCGCCGGACGCACGCGCTGGCTAGCTGCTTGGCAGCGGATAGCCCGAAGTGGAAAGGCCGCTGGCAGCAGCTGCGCACTTCAGTGCCCCATGCCGAGAGCGCAGCCCAACAAAGCATTGCCGACAGCGCACCCCAACGTCGGGGCGCCAAAGTCGGTTCAAAAGCGGGATGACCTCACAGCGCCTTGCGCAGGGTCGTGGTGGGAATCTTGAGTGCTTCGCGGTATTTGGCGACGGTGCGGCGCGCGCATTCGATGCCCTGTTCCTTGAGCATCTCTGCCAGCTGACTATCGGACAGGGGCTTGGCCGGGTTTTCTGCTGCGATGAACTGCTTGATGAGGGCACGCACCGCCGTGCTGGACGCATTGCCGCCCGTGTCGGTCCCCAGGCCCGAGCCGAAGAAATACTTGAGTTCGTAGGTCCCCTGCGGCGTGGCCATGTACTTGGCTGTGGTCACGCGCGAGATGGTTGATTCGTGCAGGCCCAGCTCGTCGGCAATATCGCGCAGCACCAGGGGGCGCATGGCCAGCTCGCCATGCACGAAGAAGTTCTTCTGCCGCTCGACGATGGCGCGCGAGACGCGCAGGATGGTGTCGAAGCGCTGCTGGATGTTCTTGATGAACCAGCGGGCCTCCTGCAGGCGCTGCTGCAGGGCTTGGTGCCCATCGCCCCCTTTGTGGCCACGCAGGGCACCGGCATAGATGTCGTGCACCCGCAGGCGCGGCATGACATCGGGATTGAGCTGCACGTTGAAATGCTGGCCGCTGCGACCCACCCGCGTCACCAGCACATCAGGCACCACGACATTGCGCTCCACATCGGCAAAACGTCGCCCAGGGCGCGGCTCGAGCCGGGCGATCAAGGCCATGGCCGCGCGCGTGCGCTCCTCGCTGGCACCACACAGGGCAACGAGACGACGCACGTCGCGGCGTGCCAGCAATTCCAGCGGCTGTTGGCAGACGCACTGCGCGGTCTGCACGGTCGCCTGGTCTGCCGCGCCCTCCTGGAGCATCGCCTGGAGCTGCAAGCCAAGGCATTCCGCCAGATCGCGTGCCCCCACCCCGGTGGGCTCCAGGCTTTGCAGGAGGTGCAGCGCCACCGTGAAGCGGTGCACCAGTTCCTCGATCTGTTCCAGGTCGCGCTCGCCCGCCAGCCCCAGGGCCAAGGCTTCCAGCGACTCCTCCAGATAGCCATCATCGTTCAGTGATTCGATCAGGTACTGCAACGCCGCCCGGTCCAGCGCCGACAGCCGCAGCGACAGTGCCTGGCGGTGCAGAAATGCCGTGAGCGACTCATGGCCATGCGCCAGATCGGCAGCGTCGGCCTCACCCTCACCATCGCTGCTGCCATGGTTGCGTGCGGGAGCGTCACCGCCCCATTCACCATCGTCCGCGGCGATCTCGGAGGTGCCGTCGCCGCCCCAATCGAATTCATCAGAGGCACCGGCTGAATCCACATCATTTTTACCTTCAAGGCTTGATGTGCTTGCGCCATCAGCTCCTGAATAGATAGCAATTTCAGCGGCAGCATCGTCGCCTTGCGCGGGAACGTCCGACTGCGCCAGGCCGAACTCCTCGCGCGGCGCGTCTTCGACGCTGCGCTCCAGAAACGGGTTCTCATCGAGCATCTGCTCGATTTCCTGCGACAGCTCCTGCGTGGACAGCTGCAGCAGGCGAATGGACTGCTGCAGCTGCGGCGTCAGCGCCAGATGCTGCGAAACACGTAAGGAGAGCCCGGGCTTCATCACATCCGGAAATGCTCGCCCAGGTACACGCGGCGCACCTCGGCGTTGTCCACGATCTCGGACGGTGTGCCCTGGGCCAGCACATTCCCGTCACTGATGATGAAAGCGTGGTCGCAGATGCCCAGCGTTTCACGCACGTTGTGGTCGGTGATGAGCACGCCGATGCCACGCTCCTTGAGGAAACCGATGATGCGCTGGATCTCGATCACGGCAATGGGATCGATGCCCGCAAACGGCTCATCGAGCAGGATGAACCGTGGCTGGGTGGCCAGGGCACGGGCGATCTCGACGCGGCGGCGCTCGCCACCCGAGAGGGCCAGCGCAGGCGAATCGCGCAAATGCTCCACCCGCAGCTCCTGCAGCAAAGCGGTGAGACGCTCTTCGATCTCGGCCGGCGACAAGGGCTGGCCCTGGCCATCGCGCTGCAGTTCGAGCACGGCACGCACGTTCTCCTGCACCGTGAGCTTGCGGAAGATGGAGGCCTCTTGCGGCAGGTAGGACAGCCCCAGCCGCGAACGCCGGTGGATGGGCATATCCGCCACGGAATGACCGTCGATGCGGATATCACCGCCATCGCTGCGCACCAGCCCCACGATCATGTAGAACGAAGTCGTCTTGCCCGCGCCGTTGGGGCCCAGCAGGCCCACCACTTCGCCTTTCTGCACCACCAGAGAGACATCCTTGACCACCTTGCGGCTGCCATAGGCCTTGGCCAGATGCAGCACCTCCAGGCAACTCGCCTGCGCGTCGTGCGTGCCCATGGGCGTGGAGGGCGCACTCACTTGGCGCCACCCCCCAGCGTGGTGCTGGGGCGCAAGCCCGGCGCAGAAGCCGGCAGGGCTGGCGCAGCCGTCTCCGGCACCACATCTTTGGGCGACAGCACCGCCCGTACCCGGCCCCCACCTGACGAGCCATCGCCCGGCGTTTTCTGCCCATCCACGGTAAAGACGTCTGTCTGGTTGTTGTAGACGATGACGGCCCCTGTGATGGCATCGTTGACCACGGCGCCGCGCAACCGGCGGAGTTCGGCGTTGCGCACAAAGCGTACGCTGTCGCTGCGTCCGTCGTACTCGATCACTTCGCCCTCGCCCTCGATGAATTCTTCGGGCGCGCCAGGCGCACCATCGCGCCGCTGGCGAAAGAACGCCCGGCGCCCCGCCTCGGCCGTGACCACACCGGACTGGTAGCCATCTGCATCCTGTCGCACTTCCAGCCGGGCACCGCGCAGCACGATGCTGCCCTTGGTCATCACGACGCGACCGGTGAAGACGCTGGTCTGCTTGAGGTCGTCATGGCGCAGCGCATCGGCCTCGATGTTCATGGGCTTGTTCCGGTCGGCCTTTTCCGCCCGCACGAAGCCAACACCGGCGAGGAGAGCCAGGGACACCAGGGCTGGCGCCCAGCGGCGCAGAAGGCGCCGTCCCGGCACATGCCTGACGCCCATGCCGGAATCGCGGGCTTCCGGAGGAATCGGAGAATGAATGTCCATGCGGCTTTCCAGAAAAGCATGCCCTCCAGGGCATGCGAAATGTGCAGGGCACGAATCTTGCAAGCATTGTATCCCCGACACTGCCGCGCACCATTCGGGCCATAAAAAAGCCCGCCAGGGGCGGGCTTGGTGGGCAGCCGGACCTGCGAGAGTCGCAAGCGCAGCAGTTTTTAGCCTTTGGAGGCGGCGCCCTTTTGCACCATTCCTGCCAGATGCTCGACCACCTGCAGCACGCTCTGCAGGCTACCGGCCATGGTGCCATCGGTGTAGTACCGCCCGGCCACGCCCATGGAGGGCACGCCTTCGACACCATAGGCCTCTTGCAATTGCGATGCACGGCGCACCTGGCTCGCCACATTGAAGGAGCTGTACATCTCCTTGAACTTGGCCATGTCGATACCGGGTTGCTTGCCCATCCATTCGAGAATGGCCTCTTCCTTGGCGAGATTGACCTTCTCCACATGGATGGCACGGAACACGCGGGCGTGCATTTCATCCACCTTGCCCATGCCTTCGAGGGCGTAGTACAGCTTTTGCTGGGGCTCGAAGCTCTTGTTGAAAGCCACCGGGACACGGCGCACGGCCATGTTCTTTGCCGGGGCAGACTTGGCCCAGGCCGCGAAGGTCGGTTCAAAGGCGTTGCAGTGGCCGCAGTTGTACCAGAAGAACTCAATCACCTCGACCTTGCCCGCAGGCGCATCGGTGGCCACGGGCTTGCCCAGCTTGGCGTAGTCCTTGCCTTCCTTGGGCTGCGCGCCCTGTGCCAGCACCGACAGGGGCAGGGTCGAAGCCACCAGGGCCGTGGCGGTGGTCAGGGAAAACACACGTCGTTTCATTCAATCACTCCTTGTTCTTCGGGTATCTGAGCAAGCGTCGGTCACAAAGTTCAGCGTTGCACGCGGACCAGGGCGGCTTCGACACCGGCCCCGGCCAGTTTTTCCTTGAGCTGGTCGGCGTCATCGCGTTTGGCGAAGGGGCCCACGCGCACCCGGAAGACGTTGCGGCCGTTCTGCTCGCGCTCACTCACGCGGGCCTCCCAACCCAGCATCGCCAGCTTGGCGCGCTGCGCGTCGGCATCCTGCTGCGTGCGGAAGGCTCCGGCCTGCACAAAGTAATCGAACGGGTCCACGTTCCCTGCCGCCGCGGCCTTGGCGGCCGCCAGATCGCCCAGCGGATCCGCACCGGGCTTGCCTTCGGCCTTGCTGGCTGCCGCCTTGGTGGGGGTTGCCGCGGCGCGCGCATCGGCTGCAGGCGCGGGGTCGGTCCCCGACGCGGCAGCAGCCGGGGTGACGGCACGGGTCGGGCTCTTTCCGTACAGCGGCGAGTTGGGGTCCCAGTTCTTGTTCTTCTGCGCTTCGGCGGCATCCTGGTCCACGCCACGCGTACTGCCTTTGTTCAGGAAAGGCACCGGCACCTTGGCCACATACACCGCCACGACCAGCGCAATACCCAGGCCCACGACCAGGCCGATGATGAAGCCGACAATGGTGCCGCCCCGTTGTTGTTTTTTCATACGTCAGTTACCACTCACATTCTGCGGGGGGCCGATACGCCCAGCACCGCCAGGCCATTGTGCAATACCTGCGCGGTGGCTGCGACCAGCGCCAGGCGCGCTGTTTTCACACGCTCATCATCCACCAGAATGCGCTCTGCATCGTAGTAGCTGTGGTAGCTGGCAGCCAGGTCGCGCAGGTAGAAGGTGACGTCGTGCGGCGCCTCACCGTCGGTCGCGGCAGTGAGCATCTCGGGATATTTGGCCAGTTGCAACATCAGGGCCTGGGCCTGCGGACCGTCGAGCGGTGAGAGGTCGGCGCCTGCCAGGCCCGCCACATCGCCCCCCCAGCTCGCCAGCACCGAACAGATGCGCGCATGGGCATATTGCACGTAGTACACCGGGTTGTCGTTGTTCTGTGCCACGGCCAAGTCGACGTCGAAGGTGTATTCGGTATCGGGTTTGCGGCTGAGCAAAAAGAAACGCACTGCGTCCTTGCTGGTCCATTCAATCAGGTCGCGCAGCGTGACGTAGCTGCCGGCGCGCTTGCTGATCTTGACCTCCTCGCCGCCCTTGACCACACGCACCATGGTGTGCAGCACGTAATCGGGGTAGCCCTGTGGAATGCCTACGTCGGCCGCCTGCAGGCCCGCGCGCACGCGGGCGATGGTGCCGTGGTGGTCCGTGCCCTGGATGTTGACGACCTTGGTAAACCCACGCTCCCACTTGGCGATGTGGTAGGCCACGTCGGGCACAAAGTAGGTGTAGGAGCCGTCCTGCTTGCGCATGACGCGGTCCTTGTCGTCGCCGTAATCGGTGCTTTTGAGCCAGAGCGCACCGTCCTGCTCGTAGGTCTTGCCATTGGCCACGAGCCTGTTCACCGTCGCCTCGACGCGGCCGCTGGTGTACAGGCTCGATTCAAGGTAGTACTCGTCGAACTTCAGGTTGAAGGCCTGCAGGTCCTTGTCCTGCTCGTGGCGCAGGTAGGCCACCGCAAAGTTGCGGATGGACTCCAGGTCTTCCACATCGCCGCTGGCGGTGAATTCACGGTCATCGGCCTTCACCGTCTTCTTTGCAAGAAAGTCGTTAGCGATGTCCTGGATGTAGTCGCCGTTGTAGAAGGCCTTGCTCGCGGGATTCTCGGGGGCGACGGGCCAGCAGTCGTCACCGGGCTTGAAGCCCTTGGCACGCAACCGGGTGCTGTTCGTCAGTGTCTGAATCTGCACACCCGCATCGTTGTAATAGAACTCGCGGTGCACCTTCCAGCCCTGGGTGCCGAACAGGTTGCAAATGGCATCCCCCAGCGCGGCCTGGCGGCCATGGCCCACGTGCAGCGGACCGGTGGGGTTGGCCGAGACGAATTCGACCAGCACCTGCTGGCCGTTGGCGGGCTGACAGCCAAACCGTTCGCCCCCGGCCAGCACTTCGCGCACCACCTCCTGCTTGGCGGCAGGCTGGAGGCGAATATTGAGAAATCCTGGCCCCGCGATCTCAATGGCCTGCACCCAGCGCGCAAAAGCGGGCGTGGCCTCCAGCGCCGCCTTGAGCTGCTCGCCCAGCGCACGCGGGTTGAGCTTGAGCGGCTTGGCCAGTTGCATGGCGGCGGTACAGGCAAAGTCACCATGGGCCGCCACCTTGGGCGATTCGAAGGCGGCCCGGGCTCCAGCGCCGGGGGAAAGTTTTTCAAGCTCGGCCGCCAGGGCGGCGAGCAGTTCATTTTTGGCAGAAAGCATCGGCGGATTTTACGGGGCCGTGGCCGGGCCGCCACGCACGCTGTCATCCCCGTTGTAGCGGTGCCCGTTGTGTGATGGAATTTCGCCGGGGTTTCCCCTTTCCATTTTTTCTGGAGTCACCATGAAACAGCTTCTTTCCCTGGCCGCACTGGGCTTGGCACTTGCATGGGGCAGCGCCCATGCGGCCGACGAGAAGGCACCGGCCAAGCCGCCCACCAAGCAGCAAACCAAGATGGCCACCTGCAACAAGGAAGCCACCGGCATGAAGGGCGATGAACGCAAGGCCTTCATGAAGAACTGCCTGAGCAACAAACCCGAGGCCGCGCAAACCCAGCAGAGCAAAATGAAAACCTGCAATGCCGAAGCCGCAGGCAAGAAGGGCGATGAGCGCAAGGCCTTCATGAGCGAGTGCCTCAAGAAATAAGGGCAGCGCCCCCACACCACACCCCCGCAGGCCTGGCCTGGCGGGGCTTTTTCCTTTCAGCCCCGGGTGCCCACACCCCGCGCCAGGAAGGCCGCCGCCAGCAACAGCACGCCCAGCAGGTGCGTTTCGATCATGATCCAGCGGCGCGCCGCGCGCACTTCAGCCTCGGGCGGCAAGGCCCCCGTGGTCACCAGCACGCGGCGCCAGCGCAGGAACGCGCGCGTGGGCCACAGCGACATCAGCCACATGGCGGCAAACAGCCCCAGCTTGGCATGCAGCAGCGGCTGGCTCCAGTACCAGCCCACCCCTTTCATACCCCACCAGGTACGCGCCAGCCCGGCCAGCACAACGCAGGCAGCGGCGATCATGTAGATCAGGTCCAGCCGCACCAGGCGGTGCACCACAGCGGGGTTCATCCATTCCGTGCGGCACAGCGCCGCCTCACTGGCCATGAAGACCACCATGGTCATGATGGCCACCAGATGGAAAAAGGCGAGAAGGGCTTCCAGGGTCATGCGGGGGCTCCGGTTTTCCAGAATTGGGGTTGTTCGTAGTGGTGCCTGAGGTGGTCTATCCACAGGCGCACGCGCAATGGCAGGTGCTTGCGCTGCGGAAACAGCACAAAAATACCGTTGGGCGGCGCGGCATAGTCCTCCAGCACCGCCACCAGCTGGCCGGAGGCGACTTCGCTCTCGACCTCCCAGGTGCTGCGCCAGGCGATGCCATGGCCGGCCAGGCACCAGTCGTACAACACCTGGCCGTCCGAGCAGTCGAGCGGACCGCCGGGCTTGAGGTGCACCACCTCGGCGCCTCCGCCTTCCGTGGGCATGCGAAAGGCCCAGCCGCGCGTCTGCGACGCCTCGCTCGACAGCGTCAGGCAGTCATGCTGGGCCAGTTCGGTGGGATGCTGGGGCGTGCCACGGCGCTGCAGGTAGCCGGGCGTCGCTACGCACAGGCGCCGGTTGTCGGCAATGCGCACACTCACCAGCGACGAGTCCGGCAGGTCCCCCACCCGCACGGCACAGTCAAAACCCTCGCCCGCCAGATCCACCACGCGGTCGCTCAGGTTCAGCGAGATGGTGACCTCGGGGTGCAGCGCCCGAAAGCGCGGCACCAGGGGCGCGACATGGCGGCGGCCAAAACCGGCCGGCGCGGTCACGCGCAAATGCCCGCTGGCCTTGACACCACCGGCCGACACGCTGGCCTCGGCATTGGCCACATCGGACAGCAGGCGCTGGCAATCTTCCAGAAAAGCGCTCCCCTCGTGTGTGAGGCTGATGCGCCGCGTGGTGCGCACAAGCAATTTCACGCCCAGGTGCTCCTCCAAAGCATCCAGCCTGCGCCCCATGATGGCCGGGGCCACGCCTTCGGCCCGCGCGGCAGCCGTCAGGCTGCCGCGCGTTGCCACCGATACAAAGGACTCGAAGGCCTTGAGTTTGTCCATGGACGCCGATTATGGAGATAAACACCTACGGACGGGGCCATGCGCCCATTGCATGCAGGGCCTGCAAAATATGGGTCAAATTGGCACCCAGCGCTTATTCAATAAGCGTTGGCAGCTATCTATTCAATAGCATTCTGCAACCGTGACTTCAGGAACCCCATGGTTCCATAGCGCTTGACGCCGGTATAGAAGTCGCGCGTCAGGCCCTGCACCATGGCGGCATAGGCATCGGCGAGTTCCGGAGCGATGGTGAAATGGTCGTAATTGACCACCACGCCCACGCGCCCCACCTGGCCTGCCAGTACACGGCGCACCTCCTGCTCGATGGCGGCCACACCTGCCGCGTCCCGGATCTGCAGGCCTGAAAAGTCGATGTGCAGCAGCCCATGCCCGGCATCCAGTGCAAAGCGCTGTGCCAGAGGGCGGCTGAGCAGTTGCTCGCGCAGACCCAGCGGGGCGGGCAGGAACAGGCGAGCATCCATGGCCTGCAAGCCGGGGCTGATGCGGGGGTGAAAAGCCATATGGGCCAAGACATCGCGCTCCAGGTCCACCCCAGGCGCCAGCTCGATCAGCTCCAACGCGCCCCCTTCGTCCGGCGCCAGCGCGGGGACCAGACGGAACACGCAGCGTTCGGTCACATACAGGACCCGCTGGCCACGTTTGAGCGCTTCGGCGCCGCTGAAGGTGCGATGTTCGACGGCACGCACGAACTTGCGCAAGCCCCCTTCGTGCGCGATGCGCAGTTGTCCGTCGCCTGCCTGCACCTGCAACGCTCCTGCCGTGAAGGTGCCCACAAAGACCACTGTCTTGGCGTTCTGGCTGATGTTGATGAAGCCACCGGCTCCGGCCAGGCGCGGGCCGAACTTGCTGACGTTGAGGTTGCCATGCTGGTCCGCCTGGGCCAGGCCCAGGATCGCGATGTCCAGCCCCCCGCCATCGTAGAAGTCGAACTGGCTGGGCTGGTCGATGATGGCCTGCGGGTTGACGGCAGCGCCAAAGTTCAGCCCCCCGGCCGGGATGCCGCCAATGACACCCGGCTCGGCCGTGAGCGTGACCAGGTCAATGATGCCCTCCTCGGCCGCCACGCTGGCCACGCCCTCGGGCATGCCGATGCCCAGGTTCACGACCTGGTGCGGGCGCAGTTCCTGCGCGGCCCGGCGGGCGATGATCTTGCGCTCGCTCAAAGGCATGGGCTGCAGGCCGTCCATGGGCACGCGCAGTTCGCCCGAGAACGCGGGGTTGTAGGGCTCGGCAAACGTTTGCTGGTGGTGCGCCGGCTCGGTGGCCAGCACCACGGCATCCACCAGCACACCGGGCACCTTGACCTGCCGCGGGTTGAGCGAGCCGCGCTCGGCAATGCGCTCGACCTGCGCAATGACCACCCCACCCGAATTGCGCGCGGCCATGGCAATGGCCAGGGCTTCGAGCGTGAGGGCTTCGCGCTCCATGGTGAGATTGCCGTCGGGGTCGGCCGTGGTGGCCCGGATGATGCCCACATGGATGGGAAACGCCTTGTAGAACAGGTAGTCCTGCCCGTCGATGGGCATCAGCCGCACCAGCTCTTCGGTGGTGCGGGCATTGAGCTTGCCACCGCCGTGGCGCGGATCGACGAAGGTGTCCAGCCCCACGGCCGTCAGCGTGCCCGGCTTGCCAGCGGCAATGTCGCGAAACAGGTGGGAGATCACGCCCTGGGGCAGATTCCAGGCTTCAATCTGGTTGTCCATCGCCAGCTTCTGGATGCGCGGCACCAGCCCCCAATGGCCACCGATCACGCGCCGCAGCAGCCCCGGCACCCCCAGGTGGTTCAAACCCCGGTGCTTGCCATCACCCTGCCCGGCGGCGTAGACCAGCGTCAGATCGCGTGGCGTTTGCGTGGCCTCGAAGCGCTGCGCCAGTGCCACGGCGATGGATTCCGCAAAACCAATTCCCACAAAACCGCCCGTCGCCACGGTGTCGCCCTCATGGATCAGTAGCACCGCATCGGCTGCGCTCACGATCTTGTCTTTGTGGGTGGCTCGCAGGGCGTGGGCCAGTGGAGCGAGCATGTTGTCTGTATGGGGCGTCATGGGAGGAAAAGGGCAGCCTGGTGTCCGTACAGCGTAGCGTCACCCGGACGGGTATGCCTATACGGGCGACTACCACTTTTGCATATTTGTCACGGGTTTAGAGCGTTCCAGGCTATTTATGTCTATTCCTCTTTGCAATAAAGTGCTGACATGGCCGGTCCCTCGTACGGCCGCTGTTTTTATCTTTCTAGAAGGCACATTCCATGACCGATCGCACCACCATCCACGGCCTGCAAGTGGCGACTCCCCTGCTGCGCTTTATCGAAGACCAGGTGCTGCCCGGCGTCGGCATCGACAAGGCCGCCTTCTGGAAGGGTTTCGACGCCATCGTGACCGACCTGGCGCCGCGCAACATCGCCCTGCTGGCCGAGCGCGACCGCCTGCAAACCGAGCTGGATACCTGGCACAAGGCCAACCCCGGCCCCATCAAGGACATGGTGGCCTACCGCAGCTTTCTCGAAAAAATCGGCTACCTCGTCCCCCAGCCTGCGGATGTGCAGAGCACCACCACCAATGTGGACGACGAACTGGCCGTGCAGGCCGGTCCGCAACTGGTGGTGCCCATCCTGAACGCCCGCTACGCGCTCAATGCCGCCAACGCCCGCTGGGGCAGCCTGTACGACGCGCTGTATGGCACCGATGCCATTCCCGAAACCGATGGCGCCGAAAAGGGCCAGGGCTACAACCCCGTGCGGGGCGCCAAGGTGATTGCCTTTGCACGCGACGTGCTTGACCAGTCGGCCCCCCTGGCCAGCGGTTCGCACAAGGACGCCACGGGCTACAGTGTGGTAGACGGCAAGCTGGTGGTCACACTGGCGGGCGGTAGCACCGGTCTGCAGGATCCGGCACAGTTCAAGGGCTACCAGGGCGACGCGGCCCAGCCTACGTCGGTACTGCTGCAGCACAACGGCCTGCACCTGGACATCCAGATCAACCGCAGCACGCCCATTGGCAAGTCGGATGCTGCTGGCGTCAGCGATGTGGTGCTTGAAGCCGCCCTGTCCACCATTCTCGACCTGGAGGACTCGGTGGCGGCGGTGGATGCCGAGGACAAGGTGCTGGGTTACAGCAACTGGTTGGGCATCATCCAGGCCACGCTGACCGAGCAGGTCTCCAAGGGCGGCAAGACCTTCACCCGTGGCCTGAACGCCGACCGCATCTACACCGCCCCGCAGGGCGGCGAAGTTCGCCTGCATGGTCGCTCACTCATGTTCCTGCGCAACGTGGGCCACCTGATGACCAACCCGGCCATCCTGTACACCGATGCGCAGGGCACGCAGCGCGAGATCCCCGAGGGCATCATGGACGCCGTGGTCACCACTACCATCGCACTGCATGACCTGCAGGGCCATGGAAAGAACGGCATCCGCAATTCGCGCAAGGGCAGCGTCTACATCGTCAAGCCCAAGATGCATGGCCCGGCCGAAGTGGGCTTTGCCGCCGAACTGTTCGGCCGCGTGGAGCAACTCCTGGGCCTGCCCGACAGCACCGTCAAGCTGGGCATCATGGACGAGGAACGCCGCACCTCCGTCAACCTCAAGGCCTGCATTGCTGCCGCTATCAGCCGTGTGGCGTTCATCAACACCGGCTTCCTCGACCGCACAGGCGATGAAATGCACACCGCCATGCACGCCGGCCCCATGATCCGCAAGGGCGACATGAAGACCAGCGCGTGGATCCAGGCCTACGAAAAGAACAACGTACTGGTCGGCCTCTCGTGCGGCCTGCGCGGCAAGGCGCAGATCGGCAAGGGCATGTGGGCCATGCCCGACCTGATGGCAGAGATGCTCAAGCAGAAAATCGCCCACCCCAAGGCTGGCGCCAACACCGCCTGGGTGCCCAGTCCCACGGGCGCCACGCTGCACGCACTGCACTACCACCAGGTGAAGGTCAGCGACATCCAGATCGAACTGGAAAAAACCGACTTCAATGCCGTACGCGATGACCTGCTGACCGGCCTGCTCACCATCCCCGTCACCGCCAGCCCGAACTGGAGCGACGCTGAAATCCAGCAGGAACTCGACAACAACGCGCAAGGCATTCTGGGCTATGTGGTGCGCTGGGTGGACCAGGGCGTGGGCTGCTCCAAGGTGCCCGACATCCACAACGTCGGCCTCATGGAAGACCGTGCAACGCTGCGCATCAGCAGCCAGCACATGGCCAACTGGCTGCTGCACGGCGTGGTGAGCGAAGGCCGTATCCAGGCAACCTTCCAGCGCATGGCCGCTGTGGTGGATCAGCAAAATGCAGGCGATCCGCTGTACCAGCGCATGGCAGGCAACTTCGACAGCAGCATGGCTTACAAGGCGGCTTGCGAACTGGTGTTCAAGGGACTGGAACAGCCCAGTGGCTACACCGAGCCCCTGCTGCACGCCTGGCGCCTGAAGGTAAAGGCGTCCGCCTGACACTCGACATCTGCAAAATTGATAGCTGCTGGCGCTTTACCAATATGCGCTAGCGGGCATTTTTGCATCTAATTCGGCGGCGCCTCTTGGCGCCGTTGTCTTTGGTCTGTGCGGCACTCTACACTGGAGGCCATGTCATCGCCGCAAACGCCACTTGCAAGCCAATGCCCTTTGTGCAACCAGCCCAACCAGTGCGCCATGGCGCAGGGCCTGCCCGCAGCGCAGTGCTGGTGCATGCACGGTACGCTGTCGACCGAGGCACTGGCCTCTCTGGCACCCCAGGAACGGGGCCAGCGCTGCATCTGCCCTTCGTGCGGGCTGGTGGCACAGGTGGCGCCTGATGCGCCACCTTTATGATCCATTTATTTTGTAAGGAATACGCCCTATGCCCACTTACCACATTGAAATGATGGAAGGCCGCACCATCGAGCAGAAAAAGAAGCTGGTGGAAGAGATCACCCGCGTCTCCGTGGAGGTGCTCGGTGGCTCACCTGAATCCGTCGACATCCTCATTACTGACGTCAAGCGCGAAAACTGGGCCACGGGCGGCAAGCTGTGGCTGGACCGCAGTTAGCAGGGCCGCGCCCGGGTGCCGTCGGATTCCAACGAAAGCACGCTCCCATGGGCGTCCGGCTGCTTGGCAACCTGCCGCCAATTGCCTCCTTTTAGATTTTTCTCTATCCATCCGTCACTGCCATGTGCCAACTCCTGGGAATGAACTGCAACACGCCCACCGACGTGACATTCAGCTTTACCGGGTTTGCCCAGCGTGCCGGACACACAGGCGATCACAGTGACGGCTGGGGGATTGCTTTCTTTGAAGACAAGGGCGTTCGGCACTTTGTGGATCACCAGCGCGCACTTGATTCACCCGTGGCAGACCTGATTCGTCGTTATCCCATCCGCAGCTGCAATGTCATCGCGCACATCCGCAAGGCGACCCAAGGCGCTGTGGCCTTGCAAAATTGCCACCCTTTCATGCGTGAACTCTGGGGCCGGTATTGGGTTTTTGCGCACAACGGAGACCTGAAAGATTTCCGCCCCCCTCTGCATGGCAATTTTCACCCTGTTGGCGCAACCGACAGTGAACATGCGTTCTGCTGGATCATGCAGGAGCTTGCAAAGTCCCACGCCCAGGTCCCCAGCATCAGGGAGCTGACCCTTACGCTGCGCGAGTTGGCGGCGCGCATTGCGCCGCACGGCACCTTCAACTTCCTGCTTTCCAATGGCAGGGCATTGTGGGCGCACGCATCGACCAGTTTGTTCTATATCGAACGCAGGCATCCGTTTGCGAGCGCCCATCTGTCGGATGACGATGTGCAGGTGGATTTCTCCACCCAAACGTCGCCCAGCGACAAGGTCGCCATCATTGTGACCGCCCCGCTGACCCGGAATGAACCCTGGACCGCTTTCAAGCACCATGAACTCAAGGTTTTTGTGGAAGGAACGGTCTACGATCTGGAGATATCCGCCAGTTAGACGGGGGCTTCCCATCGTTTCGGGCCAAACCCAAAGCATGCGCATTGGGCACGGCAATGGTGGATTTGCTTTTCCCAAAACAGGAACGCCCCGCTCATTGCTGAGAGGGGCGTTGCTGTGCTGTAAGAGCCTGACGATGACCTACTTTCACACGGGAACCCGCACTATCATCGGCGCAAAGTCGTTTCACGGTCCTGTTCGGGATGGGAAGGAGTGG
>JAPKHH010000006.1:0-58752 GCA_026647025.1 Giesbergeria sp. | reverse complement strand
GGCTGGCAGCGGGCATGAATCAGGCCGCACTCGATGAAGCGGCGCGGCTGGGTCTGGCGCGCGGGGACTTCGAGGAGACGGAGGAAGAAGGCGCGGCGGTGGTCGATGAGTTCTATGCCCAGGAGGGCGAGCTACTGGACCAGGTCAGCACACCAAGCAAGCCCAGCCTGGCTGAGAAGCTCCATCAGAAATCCGGAAGAGCCCGGTCACCAGAAAGCCAGGGAGATTCAACCTGACGCTCACATCACCAGACCTGGCGGGTCTGGTGATGTGGGATGCAGTTTTTTTTGCTATTCGATCCAACTTAATGGAGGTACGTTTACTACTATGGGCTGACAGAAGCCCGATGGCCTCTCATGTTTACCAAGCCACGAACAGCGTTGCCATAGGAAGCAATCTAGACTGGACTGCTCATGACTGCAGTACAAGGCAGCCGCAGCCTAAACAAACCACAAAGCGAAGTCAAAACGACTCTGGCAATATTCTGGCAACGAAGTCACCAAGAAAAAGCCCACTATCATTTCGATAGCGGGCTTTTTAGCGTTTACAAGGTGTTGGTGGTAGGACGTACAAGATTCGAACTTGTGACCAACGGATTAAAAGTCCGCTGCTCTACCAACTGAGCTAACGTCCCGATTTCTGACTGGCATCAACCAGAACAGCCTCGCATTATAACCTTATTTATTCGATTCCCTCGGTTCCGCAGCCAACGCATCCAGAATCCAACCTGCTGCGCATTGCCCAAAGGTGGCTGTGACAGCGACCACCGAACCATAACCATGACAGTTCAGGCTTCCATCGCCTTCTAGGCCGCACGACGCATCTGGCGGCGCAACCGGCTCACGACTGAAAACGCAAGAGATCAGCATTTTCTTGCCGTCTTTCGGTGCACCATGGTGCTTGCGCAGACGATAGCGCAGTTGTGCCAGCAAAGGGTCGTGGGTCACACTGGCCAAATCGGCAATGTCCACCTGGTGCGCCAACCGCTTTCCGCCGGCGGCGCCCACACTGACAAACAGGGCTCGGATGTTGCGCGCCCATGCTGCCATCGCTGTCTTGGCCTGAACCTGGTCACAAGCGTCGATCACTGCATCCACCTGGTGCGGCAGCAAGGCTGGCCAGTTGGCCGGTTCGACGAAGTCCTCGATGCAATGCACCACGCAATCCGGGTTGATCTGCCCGATCCGATCCCGCATGGCCAGTACCTTGGCCTGGCCTACAGTCCCTTCCAGCGCATGGATCTGCCGGTTGATATTGGACTCGGCGACATGGTCAAGGTCGATCAGCGTCAGCTGCCCCACTCCGCTGCGGGCCAGGGACTCTGCGGCCCAGGAACCCACCCCGCCGATCCCGACCACCACGACATGGGAAGCCCGGATCTGGCCGGCGCCTCGCACGCCGTACAAACGTTCAAGCCCACCAAACCGGCGCTGCTGCAGCGAAGACAAGGACGCACCCACAGACAGTCCAGGCGAAACGGGCGGAGAACTCACCACTACTTCAGATGCGAGAGCCGCTCCTTGGCTGCGACTGCAGCCTCGGATTGCGGATAAACACGCAGCAGGTCTTCCAGCGTCTTGCGCGCACCGCGCGTTTCCTTCAGCTCAATCTGGCAATTGGCGATCGCCAAGGCAGCTTCGGGGGCACGGGCGTGGTTGGGTGTGCTTGCCAGCAGACTTTTGAAGTTGCCGATAGCCTCTTTGTAGTTGCGGTTCGCGTACTGTGCATTCCCCAGCCAGAATCGCACCGAAGGTCCATAGCCGCTGCGCGGATACTGGCGAAGGAACGCCATATAGGCCGCTTCTGCGTCGGCAAAACGCCCCTCCCGGAATTTGGCCAACGCCGTCTCGAAATCCTTTTTCTCGGCAGGTTCCGCCTGAAACTCCAGACCATCCAGGGAAACCTTGAGCGGCTCGAACTGGCGTAGACGCTCGTCCACGCCCGTGGCGATTTCCTTCTGGTGCCGCTGCAACTCAGCCACGTCGCGCGTGAGTTGCTCGTTTTGCCCGCGCAGCTTGGCCATCTCAACGCGCAGGGTTTCAATCTGGGTTTGCAAGTCAAGCAAACTGCGGCGCAACTGGCTACTGTCCTCGCTGGCGCGGCGTGCGTCCTCTGCCGAGCGTTGACTGTTTTGCTGCATCGCATCCACGCGCTGGCGCATTTCGAGAATGGCGCGTCGTGCCTCACCGTCCTCGAAAATCGCTGCATGCCCCACCGGCATGAACGAGCAGGAAAGTACCAGACCAGCCAGCGCGCCCCTCAGGCGCAAAGCGTGCATGGCGTTCATCAACGGTAGGACAGTTCAGCGCGGCGATTCTGCGCATGGACCTCTTCGCCGCTACCCTGGGCTGCCAGCTTTTCCTTGCCGAAGCTGACTGCTTCCATCTGCCCATCGGGCACGCCCAGCAGGCCCAGCGAACGGCGCACGGCCTCAGCACGTTTCTGACCGAGAGCCAGGTTGTACTCGCGCCCACCGCGCTCATCGGTATGGCCTTCGATGACCACCTTGCGTGCGTTGCCCGATTTCATGAAACGTGCATGGGCATCAATCAGCGACTGGTAATCCTGCTTGATGACGTAGCTGTCGTAGTCGAAGTAGACGATCCGGCTCACCCCCACAGGACCAGCGGCGTCACCGGCCGATTGCGAAAGATCCACTCCGCGGACACCGCTCTGTCCCGTGTTGCCCGCATTGGCGCCATTGGCGCCCGTGGACAGCGGTGCACCGTTCTTGTCCTCTACCGGCACATTGTCCAGATCCACTCCGGAACTGCAGCCGGCAACAAGAGCCACGACAGCCATGGCAATAGAAATACGTTTGATCATTTGAGAACTCCTGAAAGACGGAAATAGAAATCGACGAAAAGTTCAATGCGCCTGGAACGGACCCCAGTCCGGCTCGCGGATATCACCGCCCTGTCCCGCCAGGCGGGCCTTGATCTTGCCGTCCAGCGTGGTGGTCATCAGGGACTCTCTTCCCTGATGCTGCGTGGCGTACACAATCAAACGACTATTGGGCGCGAAGCTGGGGCGCTCGTCTGCGGTGGTGTCGGTGATGGCAGTGACGGTTCCGGTGGCAAGTTCCATGACATGCAGCTTGAACGCCCCACCAATGCGGGAGATATACGCCAGGAAACGCCCGTCGGAACTCAGGCTGGGCGATATGTTGTAGCTACCGCTGAAAGTCACCCGTTCGGCATTGCCACCGGACGCAGCCACCTTGTATATCTGGGGCGCGCCGCCCCGGTCACTGACAAAATAAATGCTGCGCCCGTCCGGCGAAAACGCAGGTTCGGTGTCAATCCCGGCGCTTTGCATCAGTCGGCGTGGCTCACCGCCATTGGCATCGATCGTGTAGAGCTGAGAGTTGCCGTCCCGGCTCAATGTAACAGCCAAGGCACGTCCATCGGGCGACCAGGCTGGCGCGCTGTTGGATCCACGAAAATTGGCCACCAGACGGCGGCGGCCGGTGGCAACGTCATGCACGTACACCACGGGCTTGCGCGATTCGAAGGACACATAGGCGATCTGCCCACCCGAGGGCGACCACGCGGGCGAAATGATGGATTCGGGGCTGGAGAGGGCCGACTGGGCGTTTTCACCATCGGCATCGGCCACCCACAGGCTATATCGGGGCCCGGCCTTGGTCACATAGGCAATGCGTGTAGAGAAAACGCCCCGATCACCGGTCAGTTTTTCGTAGACAAAGTCAGCAATCCGGTGGGCCACCAGGCGCAAATCACCCTGCACCACGATGTAGCTTTGCCCGCCCAGGTCTTGTCCGCGCACCACGTCCCACAGGCGAAAGCGAACGTCGAAACGTCCGTCGCCCAGGCGGGTAACGCTGCCGGAGACCAGTGAATCCGCAGTCTTCTGGCGCCAAAGTGCCAGATCAGGACGGGAAGTTTCGTCCAACCGCGTGCCAGCCGTGTCCACACTGCGGAACTGACCACTGCGCTCCAGGTCGGCCTGCACAATGGCGGCGATTTTCTGGGGAGACTGGGCTTCATCGCGGAACGGCGCAATCGCGATGGGCAGTTGCGTCATGCCGACACCCGAAACTTCGACCCGAAACTGGGCCAGTGCAGGCGCCGCAGCCAGCGAGGCCATGGACGCCAAGAGCAGGCGACGCGAGGAGTGCGGCAGCGCCGCAGAAAGAGAGGATGAGAGAGTTCGTACGTTGTTCATTCGCAGCCAGGAGCAACCGGACAATAGCCGATTGTCAGCCCTGAATGTTACACACAGGGCAGTACCCGCATGTCACAAACTGTTGGGCATGGCCGCAAAAAGTAGAATCCAGACCTCATGCAAGCTCCAGACCAGGGCACAGACCCCGCCGCCGGCAACATCCCTCCGCTCCCCCCAGAGCGACTGACCGTCCGGCTGGCCCGGCTTTCCGTCTACTTTGGCGGTCAGCGGTTGGGCTGGATTGCAGCCATCGTTGCCACATTGGTGGGCGCCATCACCGAGCCCTTGATTCCTGCGCTGCTGCAACCTCTGCTGGACCAGGGTTTTACCAAGGGGACCCTGCATCTATGGATGGTTCCTGCAGCCATCATGGGTGTCTTTCTGGTGCGCGGCTTGGCCCAGTTTGTCGCGCAGTATGCGCTGGCCCGTATCGCCAACGAGGGAATGCTTGCGTTGCGCACGGCCTTGTTCGATCGCCTCCTGGCTGCAGACATGGGGCTTTTTTCGCGCCAGAGTGCGAGCACCCTGTCCAACACAGTGGTCTATGAGGTGCAAACCGGCGCCACACTGCTGGTACAGGCCCTGCTGGGAATTTCACGCGACGGCTTCACCCTGGTCGCCTTGCTGGGCTACCTGCTTTATCTGAACTGGCAGCTCACACTGATTGTGGCCGTGGTCGTTCCTGGCGTGGCCTGGATCATGAAGACGCTTTCGCGTCGGCTCTACCATCTCACCAAAAGCGGGCAGCAGGCCACGGATGAACTCGCCTACGTGGTCGAAGAAAACGTGCTCGCACACCGCATGGTGCGCCTGCATGCGGCGCAGCCCGCTCAAGCCCGGCGGTTCGACATTCTGAGCCGCCGCCTGCGCAGCCTGGCCATCAAGTCCACCATTGCAGCGTCTGCCATGACACCCCTCACGCAGTTGCTGGCAGCAGCAGCCCTGTCGACCGTCATTTGCGTGGCGCTGTGGCAAAGCCGGGCGGCTGGTACAGCGCAGGACGTGACGGTGGGCGGCTTCGTGGCCTTCATCACCGCCATGCTGATGCTGATCGCTCCGATTCGCCGCCTTGCCGATGTGGCCAGCCCCATCACCCGGGGCGTGGCAGCCCTTGAACGTGGCCTGCACCTGCTGGGCGATACCCCGGCCGAACGGGGCGGCAGCTTTGCGCCCAGCCAGGTGCGCGGCGCCATCGCACTGCAGGACGTCAGCGTGGCCTTTGCTCCAGATCAGGCGCCCGCGCTGAACCGGGTGACACTGGACGTACAACCGGGCGAGATCGTGGCGCTGGTGGGCCCGTCGGGCGCGGGCAAGACCACCCTGGTCAACCTGCTGCCACGCTTCGTGCAGCACAGCACCGGCCAGATCTTGCTGGACGGACACGCGCTACAAGACTGGAGCCTGGCTGCCTTGCGGGCCCAGTTCGCCCTGGTCAGCCAGGATGTGGTCATGTTCAATGACAGCATTGCCGCAAACGTTGCGCTGGGGCAGGCCATCGATGTCCAGCGGGTACAGGAGTGCCTGCAGGCCGCCAATCTGGCCGAGCATGTGGCGGCGCTGCCGCACGGCATGGACACTGTGGTCGGGCACAACGCCACCCAGTTGTCGGGCGGCCAGCGCCAGCGCCTGGCGATTGCACGAGCGCTGTACAAAAACGCTCCGATCCTGATTCTCGACGAAGCCACTTCGGCCCTGGACACCGAGTCCGAACGGCTGGTGCAAGAGGCCTTGCAACGCCTCATGCAGGGGCGCACGACCCTGGTGATTGCCCACCGCCTCTCCACCATCGAACATGCCAACCGTGTGGTTGTGATGGAGCGCGGGCGCATCGTCGAACAGGGAACCCACGCAGAACTCCTGGCACAGGACGGCCTGTATGCGCGGCTCCAGGCGCGCCCCGTGCCCGCCTGACTACCAGCGCCCCCGGTTCGGCTGACGCTGGCGAATGGCCTGCGCAATCAGGTCGGCCATGTCCTTGCGGCTGGCGCGCAGGGCAAAATCTGCGGCACTCAAACCCAGCTGATTCCTGAGCGAGGGGTCGGCACCCTCTTTCAACAGCAACTGCACAGACTCACTGGTGCCGTAATGCACAGCCATCATCAAGGGCGTTGTGCCATTGGGCGACGCCGCGTCGATGAACGCGAAATTCTCCAGGAGCAGGGCAATGATGGCGGGCTGCTGCGGCTGAGTGCCTGTGGCTGCGTAATGCAGAGGGGTCCATCCGGGCTTGTTGACATCGGCATCGCGGGCGATGAGCGCACGCACCGCCTCCAGATGCCCACGCAGGGCCGCCATCATGAGCGGGCTCTCATCCTGCGCATTGCGCTCTTCCACCCGCAGGTTGCGGGCCTGCATCAACGCGTCAAAGGCCTTGAGCGTATCGGCCTTGAGCGCCAGCATCAGCCCGACCTGGCCCCGCGGATCACGCGTGTTGGGGTCAAAACCGCGCTGCAGCAGCGTCGTGATCGTGGCCGCATCATCACGCTGGATGGCCACAAAAAAATCCTCATACGAGCCGGCCACGGCAGGCACACAAGCCGCCATACCCCACACCAGAACACTGCGGCGCAACATCTTCATGCCTGGACTCCGGAAAAAAGAACGTCGAAGTTCCGGCTGGTCGCCTGGGCGACGTCCTCCACCGTGATCCCGCGAATAACTGCAATTTGCCGCGCCACGTGGGGAACGTAGGAAGGGTTGTTTGTTTTACCCCGGTAGGGCACCGGCGCCAGGTAAGGGCTGTCGGTCTCGATGAGCATGCGGTCGAGAGGCACAAATGCCGCAACATCGCGCAAGTCCTGGGCACTCTTGAAGGTAAGAATGCCGGAGAAGGAAATAAAGTAGCCCAGGTCAAGCGCAGCCCGCGCGACCTCGGCCGACTCGGTGAAACAGTGGAAAACACCACCGGCACGGTTGCTGGCGCCATCCTCGCCCTCCTCGCGCAAGATGGCCAGTGTGTCGCTCGATGCACTGCGGGTGTGGATCACCAACGGCTTTGCGCACTGGCGGGCGGCACGGATGTGGGTACGAAAACGCTCGCGCTGCCACTCAAGGTCGGCAATGCTGCGACCGCCCTTGCGGTCTTCCATGCCGTAGTAGTCCAGCCCGGTCTCACCAATGGCCACGACACGCGGCAGCGCTGCACGGTCCAGCAGATCCTGCACGCTGGGCTCGGTCACCCCTTCGTTGTCGGGATGCACACCCACCGAGCACCAGAAGTTGTCATACCCCGTGGCCAGGGCATGGACGTCACCAAACTCCTCCATCGTGGTGCAGATGCACAAGGCACGATCGACCTGCGCCGCTGCCATGGCCTGGCGAATGGCAGGAAGCTGACTTTGCAGTTCGGGAAAGGTGAGATGGCAGTGGGAATCTGTAAACATGCGGTGCAGCGCGCTCCTGGGTTGTACGGTTGGAGCGGATCAAAAGAAAACGTTCCGGATTTTTCCCGGCCAGCGGTTTGCTCCTACGGCGCAGTCCGGCTCCAATGCCAGCGCAGAAAAAGCGCAGCAACGACATCGGCCACGGCCGTTGCCCCCAGGGCCAGCCCCAGGAAAGGTGCAGACTGTGCATCGAGCCATGTGGGTGGACGCAGCCAGAACCAAAGGCCCGCGCCACACATCACGACGGCACTCAGCCACAAGGCCAGCACCACCAGGCGCTGGGGCGCCGCCAGCATGCGGGGGGCTTCTTCCAGGTGCAAGGCCTTTTGCGGATCACGAAAATCAACGGGCATGGCGCGCCTCCCTTCCCAAATACACGGACATCATTTGACCAGGGCCAGCATGTCCTTGAACGCGGGGTGCTCGCAACTGCGCAGCCATTCAAAGGCCACCATCTCGGTGGTGACCAGTTCGGCACCGGCACCGGCCAGGCGGTCATAGGCTGCATCGCGGTTGCGCTCGGTGCGTGAGCTGCAGGCATCCGTCACCACCCATACGTCAAACTCGTCCTCGATCAGGTCCAGCGCCGTCTGCAGCAGACAGACATGGGCCTCGCACCCTGCAATGACGATGGTGCTGCGGTCCGGGCCGCCTTGCGCGGCTTTTTGCATATGCTTTGGCAGGCTGCGAGCATTGCCGGCAGGAGGCTTGGCCGGTGGACGCAGCCATTCACCCAGACCCTCCTCCACAGCGCTGAAATGCATCTTGGGCAAGATCTTGCGGCACAGTGCACGCAATGCAGGGTCATTAGAGCCCAGGCGCGAGGGATTTTGCTCTGTGCCCCAGACGGGCACATCCACCATTCGGGCAATCTGGGCCAGACGGCGGGCGTTGTCCAGCGCGGCGGCGCCCTCGTGAATGACGGGCATCAGCTTTTCCTGGAAATCCACCAGCACAAGTTGGGATTCAGAAGCGTCAAGCAGCATGGCGGAGTCCTTCAATCAAAACAATACCGCCATTGTCGCAGCGCCCGCACCACCGGCACCGCATTTCAGGCCGCCAGATGCTGCAGGGCCAGCGCCAGCGCACCGGCCGTCGCCACGGCATTGGTGGGATGGGCTACGCAGTCCGTGCTCCAGAACTGGCCCACACCAGCTGCATGCAAGGCATCGAGCGCAGCGGCATCAATCAGGGCGTGCGTCACCGCCACATCCACCGAGGCCGCACCGGCGGCCCGCAGCAGGCGCGTGGCCTGGGCCAGCGTGTGCCCGGTACTGGCCATGTCGTCCAGCAGCACGACGCAGCGGCCTTGCACGTCAACCGGGGGCAATACCACCGACACGCTGCGGTCACCATGGCGCTCCTTGGTGCACACGGCGTAGTCAAAGCCATGCCGCTCCGCCGCCTGGGCCACCCACTGGGCGGATTCCCCGTCGGGGCCCATGAGCATCGCGCCAGGCCTTTGCAGCGCAATCCAGTCGGCCAGCAGCAGCGCGCCGCTGATGACTGCGGTCTGCGCGGCAGGCACGGCCTCCTCCAGGGTGGCCACGCGATGCAGGTGGGGGTCCACGCTGACCACGGCATCGAACAGGCTCGCCAGAAAGGGGCCCACGATGCGCTGGCTGACGGCTTCGCCTGGATGGAAGGCAATATCCTGGCGCATGTAGGCCAGATAAGGCGCCACCAGCGTGAGGTGGCGCACCCCCAGGTCGCGTGCTGCACGGGCCACCAGCATCAGTTCGATGAGTTTTTCATTCGGCTGGTGCAGGCTGCGCAGCACCACAACGCGCTCAGGCAAGCGCCCTGACGCATCGACCGGCAGCGTCAACCGCAGCTCGCCGTCGGGAAAGCGGTGGCGCTGCACAGGCCGCAGGGCCAGGTCGGCCGCAGCGGCCAGTCGCTCGGCAGCGCCCTGCTCATCATCGAAATGCAGCAGGCAGGCGGTGGCAACGGAGGAAGCATTCATCTTCAGAATTCCACAAAGACATGCGGCACATCGTCGGCCGTACCGATACGGTAGCCACTGGCCGTGGCGCTGGCCTGGCGTGCAAATTCCAGGTCGGTCGGAAACCCGGCATGCACGCGGTAGAGCACCTGGCCTGTCGTCACGGTGTCTCCCAGCTTGCACAGCAAATCCACCCCCGCGCCCTGCACTTTGGGTGCGCCAGCCAGGCGCGCAATGCGGGCGATCTGCAGGTTGTTGATCCCTGCCACCACCCCATCGCCAGGCGCCGAAACCTCGAAGGTCAGCGCACCGAGCTGGGGATCGTTGTGGTCAAAGTCCTTGTCGCCCTGTGCAGCGATGATGGCCTGCATGCGCGCCAGGGCGCGGCCCGAGTCAAGGATATCGCGCGCAATCGCGTAACCGTCACCGCCGCGCACGTCGGGGTCGCACTCGATCAGGCGGCCGGCCAGACGCAGGGCCTTCTGGCGCAGGTCATTGGGCGCCCGGGGGTCGTTTTCCAGCACACGCATCACATCGCGGGCCTCCAGCACCGGGCCAATCCCGTTGCCGATGGGCTGGCGTCCATCGGTGATGACCACATCCAGCGACAGTCGCATGCGCTGCGCCACATACTCGAACAGGCGGCGCAGGCGCTGTGCCTCGGGCATGGAACGCACTTTGGCCGTGGGGCCGATGGGTATGTCGAGCACCAGATGCGTCGATCCTGCGGCGATTTTTTTCGACAGGATGGAGGCCACCATCTGCCCCGGAGAATCAATGGACAACGGGCGCTCGACCGAGATCAGCACATCATCGGCGGGCGAGAGATGGGCTGTGCCGCCCCAGGCCAGGCAGCCCCGGTGGTCGCGCACGATGTCGCGCAGCTGATCCAGGGGCAGTTCCACGTTGGCCAACACCTCCATGGTGTCGGCCGTGCCCGCAGGTGACGTAATGGCGCGCGACGACGTTTTGGGGCACAACATGCCATGCGCTGCCACGATGGGCACGATCAGCATGGAGGTGCGGTTGCCCGGAATGCCGCCAATACAGTGCTTGTCCACCACCAGCGGCTCATGCCAGTCCAGTCTCTGGCCCGTGGCCACCATGGCATCGGACAGAAAGAAAACCTCTTCGCGGTCCAGCTCGTCGCGGTTGCAGGCCACCACGAAGGCCGTCAGCTCGATCTTGGAATAGCGGTGGTCGGCAATATCGTGCACGATGGCCAGGAAATCCTCACGCCCCAGGCGCTCGCCCGCAATTTTGCGAAACAGCGCGCCCATGGACTCGGGCGGCTCGGCCTGGGCCACTGCCACGGTATGGCCGTTCTCCACCCCCAGCTGCGCAAAGGCGTCTTCCGACAGGCCCAGCTCGCGGCAACCCACGATGGAAAGATCGTCCACCACATTCAGCGTGGCCAGAATGCGGCGCCCGTTGGCGCGCACCTCGATCTTGGACAGCGCCTGAAAACCCTCGGCACGGTAGACGGCGCAGTCCCGGTGCAGGTAGGCGACATTTTCACGCCAGGTATCAATGGCCACGCGGCGCAAGGCCAACTGGGAGACGGGTGCACCATGGTTGCCGTTCGGGGCAGGCGGTACAACGGGGGCATTCTGTGTCTGTGCTTGCATGCCCCCGAGGCTACACCGGAAACAGCCCCCTTCCAGCGCGGGAATCCCTGAGCCGATGGCCCCCCGGATGGACCGCTTCCCGATCGTGATACGCTTGCGCCCCATGTTTCGATGGTTCTACATACTGATCTTGCTGGTTTGCTCCAGCGCCCAGGCGGCGCCGGGCGCGGCGCCCACCGATGACGTCGACAGCTTTCTGCACGACAAGGGCCTCCTCACGCAACTGGCCGAAATGCGACAGACCGTCGCCGGACAGGCCCACCAGGTGGTCGATCGCACCTCCGACCTGGTGGTCACCGCCATGGGCTTTCTGGGCGTTCCCTACCGCCGCGGCGGCAACAATGCCGAGACAGGCTTTGATTGCAGCGGCTTCGTGCGCGCCATCTACCAGCAGACAGCAGGCATGCTGCTGCCGCGCCGCGCAGACCAGCAGGCCGCTTCCACCGAAAAGATCGACAAAAAGGAACTGCAGCCAGGCGACCTGGTGTTTTTCAACACCATGCGCCGCGCCTTCAGCCATGTCGGCATTTATGTGGGCGACGGCAAGTTCATCCATTCGCCGCGCAGCGGCTCCGAAGTGCGTGTGGAAGACATGCACCAGTCCTACTGGCAGCGCCGCTTTGATGGCGCCCGTCGCGTCACACCGCTGGTCGCCGCCGCCACGGCAGCCCAGGCCACACCCCAATAAGCGTCTTTCGGCCAGCCCACTCAGGGCCGGATCACGGTCACTGTTTCGGTGCTGCGGATCGGCCCGCCCGTTTCGTTGACCGGGCGCGCCTGTGGATTGCGCAGCATTTCCCGGGCCTGCGCCATGTCTGCCTGGTAGCGTGCACGGGCCTCGGCCTCGCACGCTTTCCTGGCCTGCGCCTGTGCACGGCATTCCTCCAGCCCGATCTTGAGGCCGCCCCCCGCTTCGCGGATGGCGCTGCGGTAGCGCTGCTGGGGCGTTGTATCCGGGGTGTCGGCGCGTGCCAGCTCGGCCGCGTGCGGCTGCTCCTGGGCCCCGGCCACACTGCCCAGTGCCAGCACGGGCCACAAGGCGGCACAGAGTGCATACCGTGCGATTGAATATTTCTGCATGGTGATTCCTTTCAATAACCGGGCCACCGCGCAACTGCAACCGTGGCTTGCCACTGCAGCGTAAACACCCCACCGTGGCCAAAGCGTCAGGCAGCCGCGCGCTACCATGTCGGACAAGGTCCATGTTCACCAAGTTCCTGCCCATGCCCACTGCACCACTCCCCCCGGACGCTGTTCCCGCGCACGACAGGGCCTATCTGCGGCAATTGCTTTCGCAGCGCAACCAGTCCGAAGGGCGCGTAGCCGAGATCGACGCAGCGATCGAGCACGCCTTTGTGCGCACCGTTGCCATGCTGGTGCTGGACATGTGCGGCTTTTCGCGCATCACGGCGCGCCACGGCATCATCCATTTCCTGGCCATGGTGCACCAGATGGAGCAGGCCGCCCGCCCGGCCATTGCGGGCAACGGGGGCGAAGTGGTCAAGCAGGAAGCCGACAACCTGTTTGCCGTGTTCAGCCACCCTGAACAGGCGCTGGAGGCTGCGCTGGACATTGGTCGCGCCCTCGATGCCATGAACGCCGTACAGCCCCCCGAGGCCGCCTTGCAGGCCAGCATCGGCATCGGCTACGGCCCGACCCTGGTGATTGCCGACAAGGATCTTTTCGGCCACGAAATGAACCACGCCTGCAAGCTGGGCGAGGACATTGCGGGCCCCGGAGAAATCTACCTGACCGGTAACGCCTGCCAGGCACTGCCCCAGGGGCGCTATGTGTTCAGCGAGGCGCCGCACACCATTGGTGGCGCCGTACTCCCCTCTTTCCGGCTCGAAGGCTGCCTGTATGAAGGGCCCTTGGCACCATGAAGAAAAAAACACCCCCTGACGACACCGCCCCCCCAAGCCCGCAGGCAGCTGCCCTGGAAGCTGCCGCACACCGTGCACGCCGCCTGCTGCACCGGCGCGCCCTGGCGGCGGCCGCCGTCGGCGTGGTGCCGGTGCCGGGCCTGGACTGGGCCATGGATGCCGCCCTGCTCTCGCGGCTGCTGCCGCGCATCAACGCAGAATTCGGCCTCACGCCCGAGCAACTCGACCGGCTGAACCCCGCCAAACGCGAACAGGTGCAGAAAGCGGCCGCCATGGTGGGTTCGGTGTTGATCGGCAAGTTCATCACCCGCGACCTGGTGCTCAAACTCACCAAAACCATGGGCTTGCGCATGACGACGCGCCAGGCCAGCAAATATGTGCCGCTGGCGGGCCAGGCGCTCTCGGCCACGCTGGGCTATGCCACGCTGCGCTACCTGGGCGAGCAGCACATCCGCGACTGCCTGCAGGTGGCGCAGGCAGCGCAATTGCAGCTACCTGCCCCGGATGCTATTAAATAGATAGCTGCCAGCGCTTTACCACAAAGCGCCAGAGCCTATCTTTACTATAAATCAGCCCACCCAGCGACGCGCATTGCGCCACAGACGCATCCAGGGGCTGAAGGCGTCCTGCCCACCTGCGGCGGCATGGTCCATCCAGCTCATCTGGATGTTGCGGAACACGCGCTCGGGGTGCGGCATCATGGCGGTAAAGCGCCCGTCGGCCGTGGTCACCGCCGTCAGGCCGCCAGGGCTGCCGTTGGGGTTAGACGGGTACTGCTCGGTGGGCGCGCCGATGTTGTCCACAAAGCGCATGGCTGCGATGGCCTTGGCCGCATTGCCCCGGTATTTGAAGTTGGCATAACCTTCGCCATGCGCCACGGCGATGGGCAGGCGGCTGCCGGCCATATCGGCAAAGAACAGGCTGGGGGATTCGAGCACTTCCACCAGCGCAAAGCGCGCCTCGAAGCGCTCGCTCTGGTTGGTGGTGAAGCGCGGCCAGTCCTGCGCGCCGGGGATGATGTCGGCCAGCTCGGCGAACATCTGGCAGCCGTTGCACACGCCCAGGCCGAAGGTATCCTGGCGCGCAAAGAAGCCCTGGAACTGCGCAGCCAGTACCGGATTGAAGGTGATGGACCGCGCCCAGCCAATGCCTGCGCCCAGCGTGTCACCGTAGCTGAACCCCCCGCAGGCGACGATGCCCTTGAAGTCTTCGAGCTTGACGCGGCCGGTCTGCAGGTCGGTCATGTGCACGTCAAACGCCTCGAATCCTGCCTCGGTGAAGGCGTAGGCCATTTCCACGTGCGAGTTCACGCCCTGCTCGCGCAGCACGGCCACCTTGGGCTTCGAGAGGTTGAGGAACGGCGCAGCCACGTCCTGCGCCGGGTCGAATGTGAGATGCACATGCAGGCCGGGGTCGGCGGGCGCGCCCGCAGCGGCGTGCTCGGCATCGGCGCAGGCGGGGTTGTCGCGGCGCTGGCAGATCTGCCAGCTCACGGCGTCCCAGACCTGGTGCAGGTCTTCGAGCTTGGCACTGAACACGCTCTTGGCGTCGCGCCACACCTGCAGCTCGCCCTTGCCCGCGTCGATGGTGCTGGATACGGGCCGTGTCTTGCCCACAAAGTGGCTGCAGGCCGAGAGGCCGTGTGCGCGCAGGGTCTGCATGACCTCGTTGCGCTCGGCGGTGCGCACCTGCAGCACCACGCCCAGTTCCTCGTTGAACAGCGCCTTGAGCGTGAGTTCCTCGCGGCGCGCGCTGACCTGACCCGCCCAGTTCTTGGCGTCGCCCGCGTCCATGCGGCTGTCATGGATGCCGTCGCCCTCGGTGACGAGCATGTCCACATTCAGCGCCACGCCGACATGGCCCGCAAAGGCCATCTCGGCCACTGCGGCCAACAGGCCGCCGTCGCTGCGGTCGTGGTAGGCCAGGATCTGGCCCTTGGCGCGCAGTGCATTCACGGCGTTGACGAGCTGAACCAGGTCCTGGGCGTCGTCCAGGTCGGGCACCGTGTCGCCTGCCTGGTCCAGCACCTGGCCCAGAATGCTGCCGCCCAGGCGGCACTGGCCCCTGCCCAGATCGACCAGCACCAGCGTGGTGTCATCCTCGGTGGTGTCGAGCTGCGGCGTGAGCGTGCCGCGCACGTCCTGCAGCGTGGCGAAGGCGGTAACGATCAGGCTCACCGGCGAGACCACGTTCTTCTTCGCCCCGGTGTCGTCCTTCCACTGCGTACGCATGGACAGCGAATCCTTGCCCACGGGGATGGATACGCCCAGTTGCGGGCACAGTTCCAGGCCCACAGCCTTCACGGTGGCGTACAGGTCGGCGTCTTCGCCGGGCTCGCCGCAGGCGGCCATCCAGTTGGCCGACAGCTTGACGCGCGGCAGTTCGATGGGCGCAGCCAGCAGGTTGGTAATGCTTTCAGCCACGGCCATGCGGCCCGAGGCCGGGGCGTTGAGGGCCGCCAGCGGCGTGCGTTCGCCCATGGCCATGGCCTCGCCCGCAAAGCCCTTGTAGTCGGCCAGCGTCACGGCGCAGTCGGCTACCGGCACCTGCCAGGGGCCGACCATCTGGTCGCGGTGCGTGAGGCCGCCCACGGTGCGGTCGCCAATGGTGATGAGGAAGCGCTTGGACGCCACGGTGGGGTGGCTCAGCACGTCGATCACGGCCTTCTGCAGCGGCACGCCGGTCAGGTCGATGGACGTGAACTGGCGCTGCACGGTGGTCACGTCGCGGTGCATCTTGGGCGGCTTGCCCAGCAGCACCGACATGGGCATATCTACTGGCAGCTTCTGATCGTCCGCCTGCGCGGCGGGGTCTTCCAGCACCAGCTGGCGTTCCTCCGTGGCCACCCCGATCACGGCAAACGGGCAGCGCTCGCGCTCGCAAAACGATTGGAACAGCGCCAGCGACTCGGGCGCAATGGCCAGCACATAGCGTTCCTGGCTTTCGTTCGACCAGATTTCCTTGGGCGCCATGCCCGATTCTTCGAGCTGCACGGCGCGCAGGTCAAAGCGCGCGCCGCGCCCGGCGTCGTTCGTCAGCTCGGGGAAGGCATTGGACAAGCCGCCCGCACCCACGTCATGGATGGCGAGGATGGGGTTGGCCTCACCCTGCGCCCAGCAGTGGTTGATGACCTCCTGCGCCCGGCGCTCGATCTCGGGGTTGCCGCGCTGCACCGAGTCAAAGTCCAGCTCGGCCGCGTTCTGGCCCGTAGCCATGGAACTGGCCGCGCTGCCGCCCATGCCGATGCGCATGCCGGGGCCGCCCAGCTGCACCAGCAGCGAACCGGCGGGGAATTCAATCTTCTGCGTGAGCCGGGCGTCAATGGTGCCCAGGCCCCCCGCGATCATGATGGGCTTGTGGTAGCCGCGCGCCACACCGGCGACCTGCTGCTCGTATTCACGGAAATAGCCCGCCAGGTTGGGGCGACCAAACTCGTTGTTGAAGGCGGCGCCACCCAGCGGCCCCTCGGTCATGATCTGCAGCGGGCTGGCGATGTGGCCGGGCTTGCCGCCGGGCAGGTCGGATGCGCCGCCCCACAGCTTGGAGACGGTAAAGCCCGTCAGGCCCGCCTTGGGCTCGGAGCCGCGCCCGGTAGCGCCCTCGTCGCGAATCTCGCCGCCCGCGCCGGTGGAGGCGCCAGGAAACGGCGAGATGGCCGTGGGGTGGTTGTGCGTTTCCACCTTCATCAGTACATGGTGCGTAGCGCTTTCTTTTTGATAGCTGCTAGCGCTTGCCCCATCTGCCTTGGAGGCCATTTTTGCCACAAATTGCTCAACTTGGTGGCCTTCCATCACCGAAGCGTTGTCCGAGTACGCCACCACCGTGTGCTGCGGGCTCGTCTGGTGCGTGTGGCGGATCATGCCGAACAGGCTCTTGTCCTGCGCCACGCCGTCGATGGTGAACTGGGCGTTGAAGATCTTGTGGCGGCAGTGCTCGCTGTTGGCCTGCGCAAACATCATCAGTTCCACGTCGGTGGGGTTGCGCTGCAGGCCCTGGAAGGCGGTGACCAGGTAGTCGATCTCGTCGTCGGCCAGCGCCAGGCCCCACTGGGTGTTGGCGGCCTCCAGCGCCGCGCGGCCGCCGGCCAGCACATCCACATGCTCCATGGGCTGGGGCGGCAGTTCGGAGAACAGCGCCTGCACGCCAGCCAGGTCAAACAGCACGGACTCGGTCATGCGGTCGTGCAAGAGCGCCGCCACCTGCGCCAATTGCTCTTGCGACAGCGTGGGCTTGCCCAGCAGGCTGGACGCCATCTGGATGCGGTATTCAGTGGCGCGCTCGATGCGGCGCAGCGCCAGGCCGCAGTTGTGCGCAATGTCGGTGGCCTTGGAAGCCCAGGGCGACACCGTGCCCAGGCGCGGCGTGACGATGACGGCAGCACCATCCTGCGGGCCCTGGTACGGGTCACCGTAGGTCAGCAGTGCCGTCAGGCGCTCGTGCTGCGCGGGCGTGGGAGGCGCGTCAAGGGCCACCAGGTGCACGAAGCGCGCAGCGATGCCCGCAATCTTGGGGTGAATGGCTTCAAGGGCGGGCTGGAGTTGCTGGGCGCGAAAGGGGCTGAGGGCGTTGCCGCCCGCAATCGTGGTCAGGTGCAAGGTCACGTTGACGGCCTGGGTAGGTGGTGAGGGAGAGGATGACCGGGCAGCGGCCCGCGCGATCGAAGCCCGCCATTTTACCGGGCGCGCGGCTGGGGGACGCCCTTGCTCTGCACGAACCGGAGGGCGATGGGATAATTCCGCCCCATGAGCATCACCATCAAAGACGCCGCAGACATTGAAGGCATGCGCGTGGCCTGCCGCCTGGCCTCGGAAGTTCTGGACTACATTGCGCCCCACATCCAGCCCGGCATCACCACGGCGGAAATCGACCGCCTGGGCGCCGAATGCATGGCTCAGCAGGGCACCATCTCGGCCACCATCGGCTACCAGCCCCCGGGCTACCCGGCCTACCCGGCTTCGCTGTGCACCTCGGTCAACCATGTGGTGTGCCACGGCATCCCGAACGACAAGCCACTGAAAAAAGGCGACATCGTCAACGTGGACGTCACCGTCATCACCAAGGATGGCTGGTATGGCGACAACAGCCGCATGTACCTGATCGGCGAATGCTCGATTGCCGCCAAGCGGCTCTCGGCCATCACCTTCGAGGCCATGTGGCACGGCATCCTGCAGGTCAGGCCTGGCGCGCACCTGGGCGACATCGGCCACGCCATCCAGAAGTTTGCCGAAGGCCATGGGTTCTCGGTGGTGCGCGAATTTTGCGGCCACGGCATCGGCAAGGTGTTCCACGAGGAGC
Source organism: Giesbergeria sp. (assembly GCA_026647025.1). Classification (GTDB taxonomy): domain Bacteria; phylum Pseudomonadota; class Gammaproteobacteria; order Burkholderiales; family Burkholderiaceae_C; genus Simplicispira. Next base: position 40,430 of record JAPKHH010000006.1, on the reverse strand, counting down.
CCCAGGTGCTGCACTACGGCCGCCCCGGCACACTGGAAGAACTCAAGCCCGGCATGGTGTTCACCATCGAACCCATGATCAACGCCGGGCGGCGCGAGATCAAGGAGTTCGGCAACGACGGCTGGACCATCGTCACCAAGGACCGCAGCCTCTCGGCGCAGTGGGAGCACACCGTGCTGGTCACCCCCACGGGCTACGAGGTGATGACGCTCTCGGCAGGCTCGCCCGCCCTGCCGTCCTTTGTGCAGGCCACAGCCACCTGAGCGCCCCATTGCGCGCACGCTTCTTGCATGGGGCCCCGGACATGACCGAACTCCACGACCTGCGCGATACCTACCGCCTCCAGAAGAACACGTTGCTGGCCTCCCTGCAGGCCACGGGCTCCTCCACGCGCGGCATCCACGCGCTGCTGCGCAAGTTCTCGCGGCTGGCCGATGGCCTGCTGTGCACACTCTGGCAACGCGCCGCCCTGCCGCCCACGCTGGCGCTGGTGGCCGTGGGCGGCTTTGGCCGCGAGCAGCTTTTCCCCTACTCCGACGTTGATGTGCTGGTGCTGCTGCCCGACAACCTGGCCAACGCGGACACCGTGCGCGGCCAGGTGGCCGAGTTCATCCGCAACTGCTGGGACGCGGGGCTGGAGATTGGTTCGAGCGTGCGCACCGTGCAGGAATGCCTGAACGAAGCCGCTGGCGATGTGACCGTGCAGACATCGCTGCTGGAAGCCCGCCGCGTGTGCGGCCATGCCGACCTGTTTGCCGGTTTCGAGCACCAATTTGGTGCGCAACTGGACCCCCATGCCTTTCTGGTTGCCAAGACGCTGGAAATGCGCCAGCGCCACACCCGCTACGAAAACACCCCGTATGCGCTGGAGCCCAACTGCAAGGAATCGCCGGGCGGCCTGCGCGACCTGCACCTGATTCTGTGGGTAGCCCGTGCCGCTGGCCTGGGCCATACCTGGCAGGATCTGGCCGACAGCGGCCTCGCCACCAGCTACGAAGTGCGCCAGATCAAGCGCAACGAAGCGGTGCTGTTCCTGGTGCGCGCACGGCTGCACGCGCTGGCCGGGCGGCGCGAAGACCGGCTGGTGTTCGACCTGCAGACCGCCGTGGCCGAATCGTTTGGCTACCGCTCGCAGGCGCTGGATGGCTCGCGCTTGGCCCTGCGCGCCAGCGAATCCCTGATGCGCCGCTACTACTGGGCCGCCAAGGCCGTGTCGCAGCTGTGCCAGATTCTGCTGCTCAACATCGAGGAGCGCCTGGACCCGCCCACCCAGCAACCCCGGCCCATCAACGACCGGTTTCTCGACAAGGGCGGCATGATCGATGTGGTCAGCGACGACCTGTACCAGCGCGACCCGCACGCCATCCTCGAAACCTTTTTGCTCTACCAAAGCTCGACCGGGCTGCAGAACTTTTCGGCGCGCACGCTGCGTGCGCTGTACAACGCGCGTGGCGTCATGGACAGCGCCTTCCGGCGCGACCCCGCCAACCGTGCGGCCTTTCTGCGCATCCTGCAGCAACCCGCAGGCATCACCCACGCCCTGCGGCTGATGAACCAGACCTCGGTGCTCGGGCGCTACCTGTGGCCGTTTCGCCGCATCGTCGGGCAAATGCAGCACGACCTGTTCCATGTCTACACGGTGGACCAGCACATCCTGATGGTGCTGCGCAACGTGCGGCGCTTCTTCATTGCCGAGCATGCGCACGAATACCCGTTCTGCTCGCAACTGGCCGGTGGCTGGGACAAGCCCTGGGTGCTGTTCGTGGCCGCGCTGTTCCACGACATCGGCAAGGGGCGCGGCGGCGACCATTCGAAGATTGGCGCCATGGAGGCGCTGCGCTTTTGCCGCCAGCATGGCGTAGCGCGCGAGGACACCCGGCTCATCGAATTCCTGGTGCGCGAGCACCTCACCATGAGCAACGTGGCACAGAAGCAGGACCTGTCCGACCCGGACGTCATCACCGCCTTTGCCCGGCGCGTGGGCAACGAACGCTACCTGACGGCGTTGTACCTGCTCACCGTGGCCGACATCCGGGGCACCAGCCCCAAGGTGTGGAACGCCTGGAAGGGCAAGCTGCTCGAAGACCTGTACCGCGCCACCCTGCGCGTGCTGGGCGGGCGGGCCCCGGATGCTGCGGCCCTCATCGAGGCCCGCAAACGCGAAGCCCTGGTGCTGCTGGCCCTGAGCGCCCTGCCCTTCGAGGCGCACAAGAAGCTGTGGGACACGCTGGACGTGGGCTACTTCATGCGCCACGAGGCGGCCGACATCGCCTGGCACACCCGCCACCTCTCGCGCCACGTGGGCACGCAGCAGCCCGTGGTGCGTGCACGCCAGTCACTGGCCGGCGAAGGCCTGCAGGTGCTGGTGTACGCCGCCGACCAGAGCGACCTGTTTGCACGCATCTGCGGCTACTTCGACCGGGCGGGCTTTTCCATCCTCGACGCCCGCGTGCACACGGCCAGCAACGGCTATGCGCTCGACACCTTCCAGGTGGTCAGCGCATCGATGCAGGGACATTACCGCGAACTCACCCACATGGTGGAGAACGATCTGGCGCAAGCCATCGTGCAGGGCGGCCCCCTGCCCGAACCGGGGCGCAAGCGTGTGTCGCGCCGCGTCAAGAGCTTCCCCATCACCCCCCGCGTCACGCTGCGGCCCGACGAAAAGGCACAGCGCTGGCTGCTGGGCATCTCTGCCAGCGACCGCACCGGCCTGCTCTACCTGGTGGCGCGCGTGCTGGCACGCCACCAGCTGAGCGTGCAACTGGCCAAGGTCAGCACACTGGGCGAGCGGGTGGAAGACACCTTTCTGGTGCAGGGCAGCGAGCTGCAGAACAATTTTCGGCAGATCGAGATCGAGACGGAGCTGCTGCACGCGCTGTCGGAGTGAAACCTTTGGGCTATATGCGGCCCGCTTCACCCACATTCCGCGGGTGTCGGCCCCCGCACAGCCTTGCAAACAGTGGAAAATCGTTCCTATTTCAGGGATGTTTCTTGACGCTGCGGCGATAGTAAAGGCCACCGCCACCGGGCCAACAAGGCGATGCAGCTGTCACCAACAGCTTCGCTCCGGCGCAGCTAGACTTGGCGCTAGCCGCCAAGGACATTTCAATGCGACTTATCACTTGCACCCTGCTTCTGCTTGCATGTCAGTCCACTTGGGCTACAAGCACGATGTGCATATTCGACCCGCCGTCAACGGCTCCCATCCCGGCCCTTGAGTTCCTCGGCTATCAAGAGATCGGCCCGGTACTGATTCATGATCGCAAAGGACCCCATAGCCTTCCGTATGGGTCCTGGAAAGTACTGGACTTCGATGAACATTCGGCCCGGATCCACTTCGTCTACCTCAATCCGGGAGATTCGTCGTTGCCGGACAGTTTCACTCTAGAGGGACAGGATAGACATACCAACCTCGTCACTGGTGGCCATACCTACACAGGAGCGTTCCGGTGTGATTTCTAACAACGCCGCTGATAGCGAATGCAGGCGTTCGAGCCCATGAGACACGCACAGAAATCCGCAGCAACAACGGTTCTGCTCCTGGCCTCTTGGCCTGCCGCCGCATATGCTTCGAACGGCTTGCTCACCCTGGTTGTTGGCATTCCGCTCCTGCTCGTTGCGTGCGCATTCTTGGCACTCATGCTGACTTTTCGGTCACGCAAACCCGCCAGAATCGCTGCCGCTGTTCTATTCGCTCCGACGCTCGCCTACAGTCTGTACGTGTCGCTCGACGCCGTTGAATTGCTCAAGCACATCGGCTCAGAGAACTCCATGATTGGACTTGCCTTTTTCGGCCTGCTCGTCCTGTCATGCGTGCTCTTCTACATGGTCGCCAGGGGCCGGTCGGCCTGCGGGTAGTTGCTGCAGGTCGGCTCTCACAGTTCAATCCAAGGCCGTTTCTCCCTGCAATCAAACCCACTTTTGCATCCACACCCGCCTGTGACTGCGACCGGGCAGCCTGCCTGCCCGACAACCTCACAGCAGCACGATGTCGTACTGCTCCTGCCCCAGCGCCGCTTCGGACTGCAGCGAGATGGGCTTGCCAATAAAGTCCGACAGGCCCGCCAGGTGCGGGCTTTCCTCGTCCAGCAAAAGCTCCACCACCTGCGGTGAGGCCACCACGCGGAATTCGCGGGGGTTGAACTGGCGGGCCTCGCGCAGAATCTCGCGCAGGATGTCGTAGGCCACGCTGCGTGCGGTGCGCACCGCGCCGCGCCCCTGGCAGGCGGCGCAGGGCTCGCACAGCATGTGGGCCAGCGATTCGCGCGTGCGCTTGCGCGTCATTTCCACCAGGCCCAGTTGCGAAAAGCCCCCCGACATGGTTTTGACGCGGTCGCGCGCGAGTTGTTTGCGGAATTCGGTGAGCACGGCCTCCTGGTGGGCGCCTTGGGCCATGTCGATGAAGTCGACGATGATGATGCCGCCCAGGTTGCGCAGGCGCAGCTGGCGCGCGATGGCGCCCGCAGCCTCCAGGTTGGTCTTGAAGATGGTGTCGTCGAAATTGCGCGCGCCGACGTAGCCGCCGGTGTTCACGTCCACCGTGGTCAGCGCCTCGGTCTGATCGATGATGAGGTAGCCGCCCGACTTGAGATCGACCCGCCTGCCCAGTGCCCGGGCGATTTCCTCGTCGATGGAATACAGGTCGAAGATGGGGCGCTCGCCACGATAGTGCTGCAGCTTGCCCGCCGCCTGGGGCATGAACTCCTGCCCAAAGGCGCGCAGGCGGTGGAACTGTTCGGTCGAATCGATGCGGATGGACTGGGTGTGCTCGCCCACCAGGTCGCGCAGCACGCGCTGCAGCAGGTCCAGGTCCTGGTGCAAGAGCGATGTGGGCGGCAGGCGCAGCGAGGCTTCCTTGGTGCGCGCCCAGGTTTTGCGCAGGTAGGCAATGTCTTCGGCCAGCTCGGCGTCGGTCGAATCCTCGCCATTGGTGCGCAGGATGAAACCGCCCCCGCCGCCCTTGGCCTTGTCGCCCACCAGGGCCTGCAGGCGGGCGCGCAGGGCATCGCGCTCGGCCACCGGGATTTTTTGCGAGATGCCGATATGGTCGTCCTGCGGCAGAAACACCAGCAGCCGCCCGGCGACGCTGATCTGCGTGGACAGGCGCGCGCCCTTGGAGCCAATGGGGTCCTTGATGACCTGCACCATGAGCGACTGGCCCTCGAACACCTGCTTCTCGATGGGCACCTGCGGCTCGCCCTTGCGCGCGAACATGGGGGCTTCGCCGCCCTCCTGGCGCTGCCACACGTCGGCCACGTGCAAAAAGGCCGCGCGCTCCAGGCCGATGTCGATGAAGGCGGACTGCATGCCCGGCAGCACGCGCGAGACCTTGCCCAGGTAGACGTTGCCCACCAGTCCGCGCTCCAGGGTGCGTTCGATGTGCAGCTCTTGCACGGCGCCATGCTCGACCACGGCCACACGGGTTTCCTGGGGTGACCAGTTGATGAGAATGTCTTGGTGCATGGTAGGCATGAAAGGTCGTCAGAGGGCAAAACCGGCGGCGCGCAGCAATTGCGCCGTTTCGTACAGGGGCAAGCCCATGATGCCCGAATAACTGCCGCTCAGGTGCGTAATCAAGGCTGCTGCACGGCCCTGGATGCCATAGGCGCCCGCCTTGCCCAGGGGCTCGCCCGTGTCCACATAAGCGGCGATCTGTTCGGGGGACAGTTCGGCAAACGTGACATGCGAGACCGACAGCGCGGCCCAGCGCTGCGCGCCCGCCTGCAGGGCAATGGCGGTGAGCACGCGGTGGGTGCGGCCCGACAGCTCGGCCAGTATGCGCCGGGCGTCCTGGGCGTCTGCCGGTTTGCCATACAGCGTGGCCCCCATGGTGACCGTGGTGTCCGCGCACAGGATGGGCGCTGCGGGCAGGCCCCGGCGCGCCTGGCGCAGCACGGCGGCATCGAGCTTGAGGGCGGTCACGCGCTCGACGTAGTTGGCAGGGGCCTCGCCTGGCAGGGCTGCCTCGATGGCCTCGGCATCCTCCGGCGCATCGCCCTCCACATTGGGCAGCAGCAGGGTGTGGCGCACGCCCAGCTGGTCGAGCAACTGGCTGCGCCGGGGGCTTTGCGAGGCGAGGTAGATCAATTCGGACATGCCTGAATTCTAACGAAGATCAGGCTTTTGCGCTGATGCAGCAAGCGCTGATAGCTACTGTTTTTGTAGCAACAAATGCGACAGGCAGGCTATTCCCGGTGGTACGGGTGCCCGGCGTTGACCGACCAGGCGCGGTAGAGCTGCTCGATCAGCAGCACACGCACCATGGCGTGCGGCAGGGTCAGGTCGGACAGGCGGATGCGCTCGTGCGCTGCCTGGCGAAAGCCGGGGTCCAGGCCGTCGGGCCCGCCGATGACCAGCGCCACGTCGTCCCCGCCCAGTTGCCAGCCCTGGAGGCGCTCGGCCAGCGCCTTGGTGGTCAGGCTGGTGCCACGCTCGTCCAGCGCCACCACGCGGGTGCCCCGGGGAATGGCGGCCTCGATGCGGTCGCGCTCGGCGGCATACAGGGTTTCCAGCGTCTTGGAGCCGCGCGGCTCGGTCTTGACGGCCTTGAGCTCGACCTTGAGCTCGTGCGGAAACCGCTTGGCATAGTCGTCGTAGGCGGTTTGCGCCCAGTCAGGCACCCGCTGCCCGACGGCGACGATCAGCAACCGCATGGCCCGGGTCAGGCCTTGCGGGTGGGGGCTTTACGGGCGGGTGCCTTGGCAGCGGCCTCGGGCTTGGCGCGCGTCGTCTTGGTGGGCGCCTTGCCCGCAGACTTGGCGGGGGCACGCGGCTTGACCACCACAGTCTTCATGGGGGTCTTGGCGGCCGGTGCCTTGGTGGCCTTGGCCGCTGGCTTGGCGACCGTTTTGCTGGCTGGTGTCTTGGCGGCTGTCTTGGCTGCAGGCTTGCTTGCGACCTTGCCAGCAGACTTGCTGGCAGGCTTGGTCGCGCTCTTGGGGGCTGCGGCCTTGGGTGCGGCCGTTTTGGCGGCAGACGCCTTGGCGACCTTGGCTGCCACCTTGCGGCCAGACTGTGCGGGCACGGCATCCTGCTCGGCAGCGGCTTTGGCTGCGCGGCGGGCGGCCGTCTTGGCGGGCACCTTGGCGGCGGCCGGGGCTGCGGGTTTGGCAGCACCGAGCTTGAGGCGCACCGGGGTGTCGCCCCACAGCTCTTCCAGGCGGTAGTACTGGCGGATGGTGGGCTGCATGATGTGCGCCACGGCGGAGCCGCAGTCCACGATGATCCATTCGCCGTTGTCTTCGCCCTCGATGCGGGGCTTGACGAAACCGGCTTCCTTCACCTTGTCGCGCACGCTGGCCGCCAGCGCCTTGGTCTGGCGGTTGGACGTGCCCGATGCCACGATGACGCGCTCGAAAAGCGGCGACAGATGCTCGGTGTTGAAGACCTGGATGTCTTGCGCCTTGACATCTTCCAGGCCATCAACGATGGCGCGCTGGAGTTTGGCGACGTCTTTCTTGGCAGCGGTTTCCGAGGTTTTGGTGGTGGTCATCAGGCAGTGGTTCAGAGGTGATAGGGTCAATATAACGTGCAACGCCGCAGGTCACCAGCGGGACGCGCCGCAGGTGTTGCGCATGCGCGCCGCATGACATTTGGAGTGTTTTTGGCGTTCAAGGCAGACAGGGCAAGCGCTTGAAGCTACTGAAATTATAGTGGTTGGCTTCAAATCCATTCGCGCCGCACCAGGAAGCGGCGCGTGAGTTCGGCCTCGGGGCTGCCCTCGGGGGCCTCGCGGCGGTACTCCCAGCCGGCCAGCGGCGGCATGGACAGCAGGATCGATTCGGTACGACCGCCCGACTGCAGGCCAAAGTGGGTGCCCCGGTCCCACACCAGGTTGAACTCGACATAGCGGCCCCGGCGGTAGAGCTGGAAGTCGCGCTCGCGCTCGCCATAAGCGGTGTTCTGGCGTTTTTCGACGATGGGCAGGTAGGCGCCCAGAAAGGCATCACCCACGGCCTGCGTCATGCCCAGGCTGCGCTCAAAGCCCAGCTCGGAAAAGTCGTCAAAGAAGACGCCGCCCACACCGCGCTGCTCGTTGCGGTGCTTAAGGTAGAAGTATTCGTCGCACCATTGCTTGAAGCGCGGGTACTTGTCGTCGCCAAAAGGCGCCAGGGCATCGCGGCAGCTGCGGTGAAAGTGCACGGCATCCTCTTCGAAGCCGTAGTAGGGCGTCAGGTCCATGCCGCCGCCAAACCAGCACACGGGCGCCTGGCCGGGGTGCCCGGCCGCAATCATGCGCACGTTCATGTGCACGGTGGGCACATAGGGATTGCGCGGGTGAAAAACCAGCGACACGCCCATGGCCTCGAACGGCGCACCGGCCAGCTCGGGCCGGTGCTGCGTGGCCGACGGCGGCAGCTGCGGGCCGCGCACATGCGAGAAACCACAGCCTGCGCGCTCGAACACGCGGCCGCCTTCGATGATGCGGGTGATGCCGTCGCCCTGCAGCGGCTCGCCCGGCGCCTTGTGCCACGGGTCGGTGACGGCGCGCGCGCCGCCCGCGCCTTCCACCGCTTCGAGCGCACCGATGATGCGCGCCTGCAGATCGACCAGGTAGCCACGCACGCGGGCCACGGTGCTGTCGGTGTTGAAGGGCTGGCTCATGGGTTCTTGATGGCGCGGTAACCAATGTCGCGGCGCATCTGCGCGCCATCGAAATGGATGCCGCGCGCCACATCGTAGGCGCGCTGCTGGGCCTGGCGCACGCTGTCGCCCAGGGCCGTGACGCACAGCACGCGCCCGCCGCTGGTGTGCGGCACGCCCTCTTTCAGCTCGGTGCCGGCATGGAACACCATGGCGTCGTCCTGGTCCTGCGGCAGGCCGGTGATGGCATCGCCCTTGCGCGGTGCCTCGGGGTAGCCGTGCGCGGCTATCACCACGCCCAGCGCGGTGCGGCGGTCCCACTGCAGCTCCACCTGGTCGAGCTTGCCGTCGACGGCGGCGCCAAGCAGTTCGCACAGGTCGCTCTTGAGGCGCATCAGGATGGGCTGGGTTTCGGGGTCACCCATGCGGCAGTTGAATTCCAGCGTCTTGGGCTGGCCCTGGGCATCGATCATCAGCCCGGCATACAGGAAGCCGGTGAAGGGGATGCCGTCCTTTTCCATGCCCCGGATGGTGGGCAGGATGATTTCGCGCATGGCGCGGGCGTGCACGTCGGCCGTGACCACGGGGGCAGGCGAGTAGGCGCCCATGCCGCCCGTGTTGGGGCCCTGGTCGCCGTCCTGCAGGCGCTTGTGGTCCTGGCTGGTGGCCAGCGCCGCAACGTTCTTGCCGTCGCACAACACGATGAAACTGGCCTCCTCGCCTTCGAGGAATTCCTCGATGACCACGCGCGCGCCGCCTTCGTTGTGCACCGCGCCGTATTTGTTGTCCACCAGCATGAAATCCACGGCGTCATGGGCCTCCTGCAGGTTCATGGCCACCACCACGCCCTTGCCCGCCGCCAGGCCGTCGGCCTTGATGACGATGGGCGCGCCCAGGCGGTCCACAAAAGCGTGGGCGGCCGCCGGGTCGGTGAAGGTGTCGTAGTCGGCCGTGGGAATGCCGTGGCGGCGCATGAAGGCCTTGGAGAAGGCCTTGGAGCTCTCCAACTGCGCGGCAGCCTTGGTGGGGCCAAAGATGCGCAGGCCGTGGGCACGGAACTCATCGACCACGCCCGCCGCCAGCGGCGCCTCGGGGCCGACCACGGTCAGGGCGATCTTTTCCTTCTGCGCCCATTCGCGCAGCGCGCGCACGTCGCTGATGGCGATGTTCTGCAGGTCGGCAGACAGCGCCGTGCCCCCGTTGCCCGGGGCAACATACACCTGGGTCACCTTGGGCGACTGGCGGAGCTTCCAGGCGATGGCGTGTTCGCGGCCACCGCCGCCAATGACAAGTACTTTCATTTTTTCGCCTGACTCAGAGGGCCGCGTTGTGAAAGACTTCCTGCACGTCGTCGAGGTCTTCGAGCACGTCCAGGAGTTTCTGCATGCGCTCGGCGTCGTCGCCGGCCAGCTCGATGGTGACGTCCGGGCGCATGGTGACACCGGCCTCGGCAGGTTCCAGGCCCGCAGCCTGCAACGCGTTCTTCACAGCCTCGAACTCGGTCGGTGCGGTCAGCACCTCGATGGCGCCATCATCGTCGGTCACCACGTCGTCGGCACCGGCCTCCAGGGCCAGCTCCATCACCTTGTCCTCATCGGTGCCCGGCGCGAACACGAGTTGCCCCACATGCTTGAACTGGAACGCCACCGAACCTTCGGTGCCCATGTTGCCACCATGCTTGCTGAAGGCGTGGCGCACTTCGGCCACGGTGCGTACGCGGTTGTCGGTCATGGTGTCGACGATGATGGCTGCGCCGCCGATGCCGTAGCCCTCGTAACGGATTTCCTCGTAGTTCGCGCCTTCGAGCGTGCCCGAGGCCTTGTCGATGTTGTATTTGATGCGGTCGGCCGGCATGTTGGCCGCCTTGGCCTTGTCCACCGCCAGGCGCAGGCGGGGGTTGGCTGACAGGTCGCCCCCGCCGGCACGTGCCGCCACGGTGATCTCGCGGATGATGCGCGTCCAGATCTTGCCGCGCTTTTCATCCTGGCGCCCCTTGCGGTGCTGAATATTCGCCCATTTGCTATGACCTGCCATGGGAAGTCCTTTGTATTGATTTAATCTACTGTGCGCGATTTTACTTTTGCCTGCACTGCTACCCCCGAGGAAACCCGAAATGGCCGAACCCCTGCTGATTGCGAAGCACGACACCACAGAATGCCACCTGCTGCCCGGGCTGGCCAATCGCCACGGCCTGATCACGGGGGCCACGGGCACGGGCAAGACGGTCACATTGCAAACGCTGGCCGAGAATTTCTCGCGCATTGGCGTGCCGGTGTTCATGGCCGACGTCAAGGGCGACCTCACCGGCGCCAGCCAGCCGGGCACCGTCAGCGACAAACTGGCCGCCGTGCTCCAGGAGCGTGGGCTGGCGCTGCCCACGCCCGGCGCCTGCCCCACCACGCTGTGGGATGTGTTTGGCGAGCAGGGCCACCCCGTGCGCGCCACCGTGTCGGACATGGGGCCGCTGCTGCTGGGCCGCATGCTCAACCTGAACGAGACGCAGCTGGGCGTGCTCAACCTCGTGTTCAAGGTGGCCGACGACAACGGCCTGCTGCTGCTGGACCTGAAGGACCTGCGCGCCATGCTCCAGTACGTGGGCGACAACGCGAAGGAATTCACCACCGCTTACGGCAACATCAGCGCCGCCAGCGTGGGCGCCATCCAGCGCGGGCTGCTGCAGATCGAGCAGCAGGGCGGCACGCAGTTCTTTGGCGAGCCCATGCTCGACATCCAGGACTTCATGCAGACGGTGGACGGCCAGGGCGTGATCAACATCCTGGCGGCCGACAAGCTGATGAACGCGCCGCGCCTGTACGCCACCTTCCTGCTGTGGATGCTGTCCGAGCTGTTCGAACAGTTGCCCGAGATCGGCGACCCCGAGAAGCCCAAGCTGGTCTTCTTCTTCGACGAAGCCCACCTGCTGTTCAACGAAGCGCCCAAGGTGCTGGTCGAGCGCATCGAGCTGGTGGTGCGCCTGGTGCGCTCCAAGGGTGTGGGGGTGTACTTCGTGACGCAGAACCCGCTCGACATTCCCGACAGCGTGCTGGCGCAACTGGGCAACCGCGTGCAACACGCCCTGCGCGCCTTCACCCCACGCGACCAGAAGGCCGTGAAGGCCACGGCCACCACCATGCGGCAAAAGCCGGGGCTGGACATCGAGACCGCCATCACCGAGCTGGCAGTGGGCGAGGCGCTGGTGAGCTTTCTGGATGCCAAGGGCCGCCCCAGCGTGACCGAGCGGGTGTATGTTCTGCTCCCGGGTAGCCAGCTCGGGCCCATCACGCCGCAGCAGCGCCAGAGTCTGATGGCCAGCTCGCTGGTCGCGGGTGTGTACGAGAAAACCGTGGACCGTGAGTCCGCCTACGAAAAACTCAAAGACCGCACCGCCGCTGCAGCAGCGGCGGCCCCGGCAGGCAAAGCAAACAGCACGGCCGCCCCACCCGCAGAAGATGGCGGCGGCATGCTCGGTGGCCTGAACGATGTGCTGTTTGGTTCCACCGGCCCGCGTGGCGGCAGGCGCGACGGACTGGCGCAGACCATGGCCAAGTCCGCCGTGCGCACCATGGGCACCACGCTGGGGCGCGAAATCCTGCGGGGCGTGCTGGGCAGCGTCTTCGGCGGACGCAAGCGCTGAGAACCCGGCGCCAACGCCATGCGGGCCACCTCGCGCACGACGCCCTCCATGACCGGCTTTGAAGCCGGGCTGCTCCGGCTTTCCGGCGTTCTCGTCCCCGCGGCCCTTGCGCCCTGGGCCGTGGCCCTGGTGGGCATCCTGGCGGGCTGGTGGCAACCGGAAGGGCGCTGGGTCGTCTACCTCGTGGGGACCACGCTGGCCGTGGCGGGCGCCCGGCGCTGGACGCTGGCCGTGCGCGAACGCTTTGTGCGCGAAGCCGCACTGCCCCAACTCCTCAAGCGCAAACTGCGCGAGATCTACCCCCTCCTCGCCCCCAAGGACGCCGACCTGGTCGAGCGCGGACTGCGCCAGTTCTTCCTGGCCTGCCTGCGCAGCCACGGGTATTTCGTGGCCATGCCCTCGCGGGCCGTGGACGCGCTGTGGAGCGCCTTCTGCCAGTCACCCCAGGCCTATCACGACTGGTGCCAGAGTGCGCTGGGGTACGCCCCGGAACATTCGCCCGCCCAGGTCCTGGGCAGGAAAGCCCACCACAACGATGGACTGCGGCGCGCCTGGTACTGGGCCTGCCGGGACGAGGCCATCGACCCCCGCAGGCCCAGCCGCCTGCCCCTGCTGTTTGCGCTGGACGCAAAACTGGCCATTCCCGACGGTTTTCACTATGCACCCGACGCAGCAGCGATGCCCCCCGCCGGGCGGCTTCCCCCTTCCGGGGTGCTGCACTTCGGCACCGATTTTTCCGCCAGCAACCATTGCGGAGGTTTCCAGGATTTTGGGGGTGCCGAACCAGCAGGCAGCGCTGCCGATACCAGCGACAGCAGTGATGGCGGTGACGCAAGCTCTGGCGATGGTGGCGATTGAGGCATCAAAATCAATAGCTGCCAACGCAGTATTTACAAGCGCCGCAGGGTATTTTCTTTGCTAAATTTGACGACCCGCCCTAAGATGCCCCGAACGCGTATCGCCTTCGCCTGAGGACACTGCCATGCCCCCCCTGCCCGACCTGATTGCACCCACCGCCCACGACGTGGTGGAAGCGGCCCACAAGCTCAAGGGCATCGCGCACCGCACGCCGGTGCTGCGCTCCAACTCCATCGATGAAATGCTGGGTGCGCAGCTGTTCTTCAAATGCGAGAACCTGCAGCGCACGGGCGCCTTCAAGTTTCGGGGAGCCTTCAATGCCCTGGCCCAGCTGGACGAAGACCAGCGCGAGCGCGGTGTCATCACTTTTTCCGCAGGCAACCATGCCCAGGCCATCGCATTGGCCGCGCGCCTGCTGGACATGCCGGCCCTGGTGCTCATGCCCGACGACGCCCCCACATCCAAGATGGCCGCCACGCGCGAATACGGCGCCCAGGTGCTGACCTACGACCCCATAACCGAAGACCGTGAAACCATTTGCCAGCGCCTGGCGCTGGAGCGCGGCATGCTGCTGGTGCCACCCTCCGAAAACCGCCACGTGATCGCCGGGCAAGGCACGGCCGCACTCGAACTACTGGAAGAGGCGCCCCGGCTGGACTACCTTTTTGTCGGCGTGGGCGGCGGCGGCCTGCTGGCGGGCAGCCTGCTGGCCACCCAGGCCGTGGCCCCGCTGTGCCGCGTGTATGGCGTGGAGCCCGAGGTGGCCAACGACGGCCAGCAGTCGCTGCGCGCCGGGCACATCGTGCGCATTCCACTGCCGCGCAGCACCATTGCCGACGGCGCCCTCGCGCAGGCACTCGGGCCCATGGTGTTCGACATCGCCCAGCGGGAGGCCGAAGGCATCGTTACCGCGAGTGACGAGCAACTGGTGCAGGCCATGCGCTTCTTTGCACAGCGCATGAAGATCGTGGTGGAGCCCACCGGCGCCCTTGCGCTGGCGGGGGCCTGGCATGGCGGCATGGATGTGCGCGGCTCCCGCGTGGGAATCATCATCAGCGGCGGCAATGTGGACCTGCCGCGCTACGCCCGCTTTCTGGCAGACTGAGAACCCTTGTTTCCGACCTTTACACATCTTCCATGAGCAACGTCCACCTCATCGACCACCCCCTGGTGCAGCACAAGCTGACCCTGATGCGCCGCAAGGACGCCAGCACCAACAGCTTTCGCCGCATGCTGGGCGAACTCAGCACGCTGATGGCCTACGAGGTCACACGCGACATGCCGCTGCAGGACATTGAGATCGAAACCCCGCTGGAGACCATGACCGGCAAGGTCATCGACGGCAAAAAACTCGTGCTCGTGTCCATCCTGCGCGCGGGCAACGGCTTTCTGGATGGCATGCTCAACGTGGTGCCCGGCGCGCGCGTGGGCCACATCGGCCTGTACCGCGACCCGGCCACGCTGCAGCCCGTGGAGTACTACTTCAAGATGCCGTCCGAGATGGACGAGCGCGACATCATCGTCGTGGACCCCATGCTGGCCACCGGCAACTCCGCCGCCGCCGCCATTGACCGGCTCAAGAAACTCCACCCCCGCTCCATCAAGTTCGTCTGCCTGCTGGCCGCACCCGAAGGCATTGCCACCATGCAGAAGGCGCACCCGGATGTCCCCATCTACACAGCGGCCATCGACCGGGAGCTGAACGACCACGGCTACATCCTGCCGGGGTTGGGAGATGCGGGCGACCGCATCTTCGGCACCAAATAGGCGCCGCAGCGGTCACCAGAGGACAGCGCTCAGTCCTTGAAGCGGGGCGCCTGCTTGGTCATGTTGGCCGTCATCGCCGCGGTAAGGTCTTCGCTCATCAGCATGGCGGCATTCCAGGTGGCGATGTAGTTCAGGCTGTCGGCCACCGAGTGGTCGCGGGCATAGGTGATCATCTCCTTGGTGCCGCGAATTGACAGGGGTGACTTGGCGGCGATGGTGGCCGCAATCTCCTGCACACCCGCATACAGGGCGTCCCGCGACTCGAACACGCGGTTGACCAGGCTTATTTCCTTCGCTTCGGCAGCATCGAACTTGCGGCCCGTGTAGGCCAGCTCCCGCGTGATGCCCTCGCCCACCAGCTTGGGCAGGCGCTGCAAGGTGCCGACGTCGGCCGTCATGCCGATGTCGATTTCCTTGATGGTGAAATAGGCGTCGCTGCTCGCATAGCGCATGTCGGCACAGGTGATGAGGTCGATACCGCCGCCCACGCAGGCGCCATGGATGGCGGCCAACACGGGTTTGCGGCAGCGCTCCAGGCTGGTGAGCGTGTCCTGCATGTCGAGGATGACGCGGCGCAGCGCTTCGCGCGTGCGGCCGTCGCAGTCGTTCTGGATCTGCGGGCCCAGGCCCATCATCATTTGCAGGTCGATCCCGGCGGTGAAGAGCTTGCCCTCCCCCTGCAGAACGGCCACGCGCGCCTCGGGGGTGGCGTCCACCCACTGGAAGGCCTGGCGAATTTCCTGCCACATGGCAGCGTTCATGGCGTTGGCCTTGTCCGGGCGGTTCAGGCGCACGGTGGCAATGTGGTTTTCCAGCGAGACAGTCAGCGTTTCAAATTGCATGGAGGGTTCCAATTTTCAAGTGTTTTTGGCCTCTAGCGCTTATGTATAAAGCGCTAGCAGCTATCAATTCAGTAGTATTTTCGTTAAGCCTTGGCGCCCTTCATGGCCGCCAGATACGGCGCCAGGCGCTTGGCCATTTCGTCGCCCAGGGCTTGCAGGCCGCTCATGGGGCGCACCATGACCTCGAAGTCAACGATCTTGCCTTCGTCGTCGAACTGGATCATGTCGATGCCCTTGAGCTCCTTGCCGTGCACCTTGGCACTGAACTCCAGCACCACGCTCTTGCCGTCGGCACTCACCATTTCGCGGTGGTAGGCAAAGTCTTCGAACACCTTTGCCACCGTGCCCAGGATGAGCTGCACCGCCTGGGCACTCGGGTACGGTGTGTGTGCCATGGGCGAGCGGAAGACCGCCTTGGGGTGCAGGATGGAGGCCAGTTCGGCCTGGTTGCCGTGGGGCACCATCTCGTGCCATTTCGCCAGGCTCTCGGCGACGCGGGGCTGCAGCATCTGCGCAAAACCCTTGGCCTGCGGGGCGTCTTCCTTCTTCGCAGAAGGGTCCAGGCGCAACGCCAGTTCGGTGCCCTGCTTGATGGCACGCTTGGCATCGAGCTCCACCGCCTTGTCGGCGCCGCCGATCAGGTGCACGGTGCAGCCCGCCGCCTCCAGTTCGGCCTGCAGCGCGCGCTGCGGGTCCTGCCCGGCGCAGAGAATGACGTTGTCCACCGGCAGCACGCTGTCCTTGCCGTCCACGGTAATGTGCAGGCCGGCGTCGTCCACCTTGCGGTACTGCACGCCGGGAATCATCTCGACCTGGCGGTTCTTGAGCGAGGTGCGGTGGATCCAGCCCGTGGTCTTGCCCAGGCCCTCGCCCACCTTGCTGGTCTTGCGCTGCAGCAGGTAGATCTTGCGGGGAATCTCACCCAAGTGCGCTTCTTGCAGGCCGCCCCGGTTGGCACCCGTGGTGTCCACACCCCATTCGGCAAAGAATTTGGCCTTGTCAAGGCTGGGGCTCACGCCCTCGTGCAGCAGGTATTCGGAGACATCAAAGCCAATGCCACCGGCGCCAATCACCGCCACCGACTTGCCCACCGGCTTTTTGTCGCGCAGGACATCCAGGTAGCCCAGTACCTTGGGGTGGTCAACGCCGTCAATCTCCGGCACACGCGGCACGATGCCAGTGGCAAGCACCACCTGCTGGAAGCCTTCCGCAACCAGGTCCTGCGCCGCCACCGTGCGGCCCAGCACCAGCTTGACGCCGGTCCGCTCGATCTGCTTGCCGAAATAGCGCAGCGTTTCGTAAAACTCTTCCTTGCCCGGCACCTGCTTGGCCACGTTGAACTGGCCGCCGATCTCGGACGCCGCGTCAAACAGCGTGACATCCAGCCCGCGGCGCGCCGCCTCGGTGGCAAACGCCAGGCCCGCAGGGCCTGCGCCCACCACGGCGACGCGCTCCTTGCGGGTGAGTGGCTGCATCACCAGAATGGTTTCGTGGCAGGCGCGCGGATTCACCAGGCAGGAGGTGATCTTGCCGGCAAAAGTGTGGTCCAAGCAGGCCTGGTTGCAACCAATGCAGGTGTTGATCTGGTCCGACAGGCCCGCAGCCGCCTTGTTGACGAACTCGGGGTCGGCCAGGAACGGCCGCGCCATGCTCACCATGTCGGCCATGCCATCCTGCAGGATCTGCTCGGCCACCTCGGGCGTGTTGATGCGGTTGGTGGCCACCAACGGAATGCCCACCTTGCCCTTGAGCTGCTGCGTGACCCAGGCAAAGGCACCGCGCGGCACTTTGGTGGCAATGGTGGGAATGCGCGCCTCGTGCCAGCCGATGCCGGTGTTCAAAATGGTGACACCGGCTTGCTCCAGTGCCTGGGCCAGTTGCACCACTTCTTCGTGGGTAGAGCCACCTTCGACCAGATCGAGCATGGACAGGCGGAAGATGATGATGAAGTTGGCACCCACACGCTCACGGGTGCGACGCACGATTTCCAGCGGGAAGCGAATGCGGTTCTCGTAGCTGCCGCCGTACTCGTCCTCGCGCTGGTTGGTCTGTGCGGCAATGAATTCGTTGATCAGATAGCCCTCGGAGCCCATGATCTCCACGCCGTCGTACCCCGCGCTTTGTGCCAACACAGCCGCATTGGCGTAGTCCTCGACCGTCTGCTTGACTTCTTCGGTGCTCAGCGCATGCGGGCGGAAAGGGCTGATGGGCGCTTTCAAGGCACTGGGCGCCACGAGTTCGGGGTGGTAGGCGTAGCGGCCAAAGTGCAGGATCTGCATGCAGATCTTGCTGCCCGCATCGTGCACGGCCTGCGTCACCACCTTGTGCTTGTCGGCTTCCTCTTGCGTGGTCATGGCGGCGCCGCCCGGCATGGGGCGGGCGCTTTCGTTGGGGGCGATGCCACCGGTCACGATCAGGCCCACACCTCCGCGCGCGCGCTCGGCATAAAAAGCTGCCATGCGGGCAAATCCGTCTTTCGCCTCTTCCAGGCCGACGTGCATGGAACCCATGAGCACACGGTTCTTGAGTGTGGTGAAGCCCAGGTCGAGGGGCGCGAGCATGTGGGGGTAAGTGGTCATCGCGAAGTCCTTGTGGAGAGGGAGAAAGCCAGTCGTCTATGCAACCAGTTGCACAAAAGTGTACGGGCGTTCTTTTATTTATGCAACCAGGTGCATAGTTTTTCTGGGATCGCTACACTTTGCCCATGTCGCTGGCCCATGCTGTTCTCACTTCCTTGCTGGAAAAACCCTCGTCTGGCTACGATCTGGCACGGCGTTTCGACAAGTCCATTGGCTATTTCTGGCACGCTACGCACCAGCAGATCTATCGGGAACTGGCGCGCATGGAGAGCGCAGGCTGGATAGAGAGCAGCATTCCCGCCGATGCGGGCAAAACACGCAAGAAAGAATACCGGGTACTTGCCGCAGGCCGCAAGGAACTGGCGCGCTGGGCCGAGCAATCGTCGCCGCCCATGGATCTGCGCGACGAATTCATGGTCAAGCTGCGTGCCGACGCGGTACTCACCGAAGTGGACCTGCGGCCGGAACTGGCCCGCCACCTCGCCCTTCACCAGGCAAAGCTGGTGCACTACCAAACCATCGAGGCACGTGATTTTCCAGCCGACCGTACGCTGTCACGCCACGCGCAAATCCAGCACATGATTCTGAAGAAAGGCATCCTGTACGAGCAAAACTCCATTGCCTGGACGCGGGAGATGCTGGATGTTCTGGCGCAATTGGCGACACCCAAGGGCAGTTCCACCCCATCAACAAAAAGGCCACCAAACCCCTAAGGAATTGGTGGCCTCGCTGCGGGGCGCAGGCCCAAAAGCCTGCGTACGCATTGGAACGATCAATACACGTCGTTCTGTGTGTTGTGCACGTTGAAGTGGCCCGTAGGCGTGATCAGGCGTGGATCCTTGATGACGGCCTTGAGCTTGAGCGTCTTGTCGTCAACCACGACGATGGCGCTTTGCTTGTCCTTGGCGCTCCAGACGGAGAACCAGACTTCGTCACCTGCCTTGTTGAACTCAGGCTGCACCACACGCTTGGCACCACCGTCGTCTGCCAGACCGGCCCACTCGGCGATCGGCAGCGTGACGTAACCCTTGTCCAGGTTCTTGATGTCAAACACCACGACCGACTGCGACAGCTTGGGATCGGGGTTCAGAGGCGTATCCGAGTACAGGTGGTTGGACTTGGGATGGCTCTTGATGAACAGAGCGCCGCCGCCAGGACCCGTCAGCTTGGCCACTTCCTTGAAGGCGTACTGCTTGTTCTTCTTGGGGTCGGTACCAATCAGCGAGATGGTTTCGTCGCCCAGGTGGCCGGTAGCCCACACAGGACCAAACTTCGGATGGACGAAGTTGGCACCACGGCCGGGGTGGGGAATCTTGCCCACATCGACGATGGCGGCCAGCTTGTCTTCTTTCAGGTCAAACACCGAAATCTTGTTGCTGTTGTTGGCAGCCACCATGAAGTAGCGCTTGGTCGAATCCAGACCGCCGTCGTGCAGGAAAGGCGCCGAGCCGATTTCGGTCATCTTGAGTGCGTTCAGGTCGGAGTAATCCACCATCAGCGTCTTGCCGGTTTCCTTGACGTTCACGACAAACTCGGGCTTGAAGTGGCTGCCCACGATCGAGGCCACGCGGGGCTCGGGGTGGTATTCCTGCGTGCCCACCACGTTGCCGCGGGTCGAGACGATCTTCAGGGGCTCAAGGGTGTCGCCATCCATGATGACGAACTGCGGCGGCCAGTAGGTACCGGCAATCGCGTACTTGTCTTCGAAGCCCTTGAACTTGCTGCTCTCGACCGAGCGCGCTTCCAGGCCCGTGCGAATCTCAGCCACCGTGTCGGGCTTTTCCATCCACAGGTCAATCATGTTGACCTTGGCGTCGCGGCCAATCACGAACAAGTAGCGGCCCGAAGCCGACATGCGCGAAATGTGCACGGCATAGCCGGTCTTGAGAACGCTGATGATCTTCTTGGTGTCACCGTCGATCAGCGCGATCTCGCCCGCATCACGCAGCGTGGTCGAGAAGATGTTGGTGATGTTGAAGTTGTTCATCTTCTTCTTCGGACGCTGGTCCGGAGGAATGACGACCTTCCACGTCTTCTTCATGTCGGCCATGCCGAATTCCGGCGGAACCGGAGGATCCTGCTGGACGTAGCGTGCCATCAGATCCACTTCCTGCTCGGACAGTTCACCGGAGGTCTGCCAGTTGGGCATACCAGCGGGCGAACCGTAGGCGATGAAGACCTTGAGGTAGTCCGTGCCCTTGCCCAGCGTGATGTCAGGTGTGAGTGGCTTGCCCGTGGCACCCTTGCGCAGCACGCCGTGGCAACCAGCGCAACGTTCGAAATAGATTTGGCGGGCCTTGTCGAACTCGGCCTGCGTCATCTTGGGCGCCTTGGGGTTCGAGCTCTGGTACATGGGCACTTCGCCCATTGGCGACGAACCGGCCTGGTAGTTCATCTCGGAGGTGGAAACGCCTTTTTTCTCTTCTGCCACGGCAGACAGGGCCAGTGTGGACATTGCCAGGGCCGCGAGGCGCGCCAGCTTGCGGGTTGTCATGGGAAGACTCCTTATATGCCGCTGCCCAGAAGGAGAGACCCTTCAAGGGACTGCCCGCTGAGGGCTGCGACGACGTAATCCAGCGGGGCTTTCCGTCATTATTCCTACTCATGGTAAGGTCATTCTTTGATCCAGAGCAAATTCGCACGTGATGTGCAACTTTGTGCAACCTCGCCGCCCAATAATTCAGCAACCGTACCACGCCGACACGCCCAAAGGCCTCATGTTTGAATCCAATTCCCGCCGCCAGCCCGAAATCGCAACGCTGAGCACCCTGGCTACCACCATCCTGTCGCTTGTCGGCATGGGCATGGGCGTCGCCCACGCCCAGCCCCATTCCAGTACCGTCAGTACAGCGGCAACACTGGGAGAAGTGGTGGTCAGCGGCTCCCGCCAGGAGCAAGCAGCGGACGATCTTCCGCTGTCGTACGACGTGATCAACGCCAGCGCCCTGAGTAACCAGCAAAGCCGCACCCTTCGCGAGGCCCTGCAGGATCTTCCCAATGCCTCGGTCAAACGCTCTCCGTCCCGTTTCTCGGTCGGTGGCACCACGGCAAGCGCCGGACGTGACGGCAACGTGGGCATCAATATCCGGGGTCTGGGTGGCAACCGGGTGCTGCTGATGACGGATGGCGTGCGCATGCCGCGCAGCTACGCCTTCCGCACCACCACCTTCGACCGCGAATACCTCTCGCTCGAACTGCTCAAGCGCATCGAAATCGTGCGCGGCCCGGCGTCCGCACTGTACGGTTCTGACGGAATGGCCGGTCTGGTCAACTTCATTACGCACGAGCCCCTCGATTTTCTGGCGGGCAAAGATGGCAGCAAGCCCAAGACCCTGGGCGGGCGCATTGCTGCGGGATGGAGCGGCGACGACAACGGCCACACGCTGGCCGGCACCGTGGCAGGCAAGGCCAGCGACAGCCTGCAGTGGATGCTGACCGCCACCACACGCGGCGCCCATGCGATGGACAACATGGGCACCAACGACGAGCCCAACACCAACCGCACCCGCCCCAACCCCCAGAATGACCGCGACAACGCCGTGCTCGGCAAAATCGTGCTGCGCCCCGACTCCAGGCAACGCCATGTGTTCACACTGGAACATGTACAGAAGAAATCGGATGTCGACCTGCTTTCCAGCCGCGCGCCCCTGCCCCTGAGCGGCACGCCGACACAGATTGCAGGCGCGATCATGGATGAGTATTCGTCACGCTCCATGGACCGTGACCGCCTGACCTGGGATGCCCGGTTTGGCCTGGGCGCCGACTGGGCGGACCATGTGCGCACCGTCATTGCACTGCAACATGCGCGATCACGCCAGGTGGGCACCAGCGTGCGCAACACACTACCGCTGCGCGTGCGCGACAACTCCTACGGTGAACGCACCTGGCAGGCTGGCCTGCAAGCCGACAAGACTCTGCGCAATGGCAACTGGGCCCACAAGGTATCGTACGGCCTGGACCATGTGCGCAGTGATATCAGCAATCTGTACACCGGCCTGGCACCGCTGCCACCCGAAGTCTTTCCACTCAAGCGATTCCCCGATACACGCGAAATCACCAGTGCGCTGTATGTACAGGACGAATCCGTCCATGGCGACTGGAGCCTGACCCCAGGCCTGCGCTTTGACCACTTTGCTCTGGATGTCACCAGCCAGGCAGGCTTTTCTCCGCCCGCAAAACAGCCAGGCCAGTCACTCTCAGGCTCTGCACTGTCGCCAAAAATCGGGGTGCTCTACCGCGCCACGCCCATCTGGAGCGTGTTCGGCCAATATTCGGCAGGCTTTCGTGCCCCGGACGCAGGCCAGGTCAATGGCTACTACGAGAACATGGCCGAGCAAGTCGTCATCATTCCCAACCCGGACCTCCAACCCGAAAAGAGCCGGGGTTTCGAAGTCGGCATGCGAGGCCGCATGGAGCGCCTGAATCTGGATGTCGCCGCGTTCACCAGCACCTACTCCAACCTCATCATGGACACCGTGCTGATCCGAGGTACGGGCACTGCCGCAGATCCTCGGGTGTTCCAGACGATCAATACAGAGCGTGCACGCATCAGTGGTTTCGAGATCAAGGGCCAATACGACTGGGGGCGCATTTTTGGCGGGCGCGTAAGTACGCCCTTCTCGTACGGAAAAACACACGGCGTCAACCGCGCCACAGGCCAGCCCATCAACTCCGTCGATCCTGCGCAACTGGCTCTGGGCATCACGTACGACACGGCCGCCTGGGGACTGCGGCTCGACATGCGCCACCATGCAGCGAAGACAGCCAAGGACATCGACAGCGCATCTTCCGTCAAACCGCCCAATACGCAATTCACGATTCCGTCGGCGACGACACTGGATCTTTCTGCACAGTGGCGGTTCCAGAAGCAAATGCGCCTGAACCTGGCCGTGCACAACCTCACCAACCAGAAATACTGGATGTGGCCCGACGTCTATGGTTTGGCCGCGGCATCTCGCTCAAACGACGCCTATACCCAGCCCGGCCGCAGCATGCACGTTGCCCTGGTGATGGACTTCTGACGTTGCGCGGCGTGATGCGCGCCATGCGCAAAAAAGCCGCTGCGCTCTTGAGAGAGCCAGCGGCTTTTTTTTCACGGACGTCTTGTGGAGGCGCGGTCCGGAGTCGAACCGGACTAACCGGATTTGCAATCCGGGGCATAACCGCTTTGCTACCGCGCCAGAAAACCGTACCCCTGACAAAAAAGGGAAGCAAACGCTTCCCTTTTTGTGGAAATTGGAGCGGGAAAAGAGTCTCGAACTCTCGACCTCAACCTTGGCAAGGTTGCGCTCTACCAACTGAGCTATTCCCGCATTTACTGAAGCCTCACATTGTATAACGTTTGTCTGCAGTGAAGGTATTGTAGCGCAATTTTTTGGGGCTGCCAGAAAAAATCGTCAATGTTTTACGGATTCTGCCGCCGCGCCCACCAAGGGCTCTGCGGCCACGGTCACCACAGCAGCAGCGGCAACTTCGGCATCGGTCAGGGGCACCGGCTGGCGTTCCAGAGCAACCTCCAGCACCTTGTCGATCCACTTGACCGGCACGATCTCCAGGCCACTCTTGACGTTGTCCGGGATCTCCTGCAAATCCTTGACGTTTTCTTCGGGGATCAGCACCGTCTTGATGCCTCCGCGCAATGCGGCCAGCAGTTTTTCCTTCAAACCACCAATTGCCGTGACTTCACCGCGCAGCGTGATCTCGCCGGTCATCGCCACATCACCGCGCACCGGAATACCCGTCAGCGCCGATACAAATGCTGTGGTCATGGCTGCGCCGGCGCTCGGGCCATCCTTGGGCGTGGCGCCGTCAGGCACATGGATATGCA
This sequence comes from Giesbergeria sp., assembly GCA_026647025.1. Taxonomy (GTDB): domain Bacteria; phylum Pseudomonadota; class Gammaproteobacteria; order Burkholderiales; family Burkholderiaceae_C; genus Simplicispira. Next base: position 16,337 of record JAPKHH010000006.1, on the reverse strand, counting down.
CATCTCTTTTCTCGAAGGCATCGTCCTTGATGCCCAGCATGCGCGCACGGCTGCGCACCACGGTGCGGGCCGCCTCGACGGACTCCTTCATCACGTCACCCAGCGAGCCGGTACGGGTAATCACGCCTTTTCCAGGCATGGTCACTGCCTCGATGGTCAGCAAATCGCCACCCACCTCGGTCCAGGCAAGCCCAACGACCTGGCCGACCTGGTTCTTTTGTTCCGCCCGGCCAAAGGTGTATTTGCGCACGCCCAGAAAGTCCGGAAGGTTGTCGGCCGTGACCACGACCTGAGGCTCCAGCTTCTTGAGCAACAGCGCCTTGACTACTTTGCGGCAGATCTTGGACAACTCGCGCTCCAGCGAACGCACACCCGCTTCGCGGGTGTAGTAGCGCACCATGTCACGTACTGCAGCCTCGGTAATCTGCAGTTCTTCGTCCTTCACGCCGTTGTTCCGGAGCTGTTTGGGCAGCAGGTACTTCATGGCGATGTTGGTTTTTTCGTCCTCGGTGTAGCCCGAAAGACGAATCACCTCCATGCGGTCGAGCAGCGCTGAAGGAATGTTCATCGAGTTCGATGTGGCGACAAACATCACATCGCTCAAATCAAAATCAACCTCGACATAGTGGTCGCCAAAGGTGTGGTTTTGCTCGGGGTCAAGCACCTCCAGCAAGGCACTCGACGGATCACCTCGGAAGTCGGTGCCCAATTTGTCGATTTCGTCGAGCAGGAACAACGGGTTGCGCGTGCCGATCTTGCCCAGGCTCTGCAACACCTTGCCAGGCATGGCACCGATGTAGGTGCGGCGGTGGCCACGAATCTCGGCCTCGTCGCGCATGCCACCCAGCGCCATGCGTACATACTTGCGCCCCGTGGCCTTCGCAATGGACTGACCCAGCGAGGTCTTTCCCACGCCCGGCGGGCCGACGAGGCACAGGATGGGGGCCTTGACCTTGTCCACGCGCTGCTGCACGGCAAGGTATTCCATGATGCGATCCTTGACCTTCTCCAGCCCGTAGTGGTCCTCGTTGAGCACGCCCTCTGCATTGGCAAGATCGTGTTTGATCTTGGTTTTCTTGCTCCAGGGAAGCGACACCAGCACATCGATGTAGTTGCGCACCACGGTCGCCTCGGCCGACATGGGTGACATCAGCTTGAGCTTCTTGAGTTCGCCTTCAGCCTTCTTGCGGGCTTCGGCAGGCATCTTGGCGAGCTTGATCTTCTTTTCGACCTCTTCCAGGTCGGCGCCTTCTTCGCCCTCACCCAGCTCCTTCTGAATGGCCTTGACCTGCTCGTTCAGATAGAAATCGCGCTGATTCTTTTCCATCTGGCGCTTCACACGGCCACGGATTTTCTTGTCAACGTTGAGGATGTCCACCTCACGGTCGAGCTGCTCGAACAGGTTTTCGAGCCGCTCCTTGACATCCGCGAGATCCAGCACGGCCTGCTTGTTTTCGAGCTTGAGCGGCAGATGCGCCGCAATGGTGTCGGCCAGGCGCCCTGGATCATCGATGCTGGAGATGGAGGTCAGGATTTCCGGCGGAATCTTCTTGTTGAGCTTGACGTACTGGTCAAACTGCTGCATCACGGCACGGCGCAACGCTTCGATCTCGCTGGGGCGGTGCGCGCCCTCGGTCGGCTCGACCGGCGTCACGCTGGCAGAGAAATGCGAATCGGCATCATCAATCGTGCCGACCAAGGCGCGCTGCTGGCCTTCAACGAGTACCTTCACCGTGCCGTCGGGGAGCTTGAGCATCTGCAGGATGGTCGAGATGCAACCCACATCAAACATGTCGGAGACCGATGGCTCGTCCTTGGCTGCGGCCTTTTGCGCCACCAGCATGATGCGACGGTCGGTCTCCATGGCCAATTCCAGCGCCTTGATGCTCTTGGGACGCCCCACGAACAACGGGATGACCATATGAGGGAAAACAACCACATCGCGCAACGGCAACAGCGGCAGCTCGATGGGTGTGGCAGAAAGGGGGGTATGTCCGGACATGGAGATCCTCATGAAACTACAGGGAATATGGTCCGCAGACAGCAATTTTCAACCCCGCGTGCATACCGCAGACGCGAGGGTTTGGGCCGGGCGGGAGCGCCGCAACGCCCTCGCCGTGTCATCAAGCCTTCTTCGCCGCTTCGCGGTACACCAGCAGTGGAGGCTTGTTCTCATCAATGGTGGACTCGTCCACCACCACCTTGTCTACATTGCTCGTATTCGGCAAATCAAACATGGTGCCAATCAGCGCCTGCTCCAGAATCGAACGCAGACCACGGGCGCCGGTCTTGCGCGCCAGGGCCTTGCGAGCGATGGCCTTGAGTGCTGCGGGCCGAATTTCCAGCTCGGCGCCTTCCATGGCCAGCAGCTTGCTGTATTGCTTGACCAAGGCGTTCTTGGGCTCGGTCAGGATCTGCACCAGGGCATCTTCGTGCAGCTCGGCCAAGGCCGTGACGACAGGCATGCGTCCGACCAGTTCGGGAATGAGGCCGAACTTGATGAGATCCTCGGGTTCGATTTCCTGGAAGACGTCGGACAACGAACGCTGCTTCTTGCTTTTGACGGCGGCGCCAAAACCGATGCCTGAAGCTTCGGTACGGTTCTCGATGACCTTCTCCAGGCCCGCGAACGCACCACCACAGATAAACAGGATATTGGTCGTGTCGATCTGCAGAAAATCCTGGTTTGGGTGCTTGCGCCCGCCCTGGGGCGGAACGCTGGCCATGGTGCCTTCGATGAGTTTGAGCAAGGCCTGCTGCACGCCTTCACCCGACACATCGCGGGTAATGCTGGGGTTGTCGGACTTGCGCGAAATCTTGTCGATTTCGTCGATGTAGACGATCCCGCGCTGCGCACGCTCGACCTCGTAGTTACAGCTTTGCAGCAGCTTCTGGACGATGTTCTCCACGTCCTCGCCCACATAGCCCGCCTCGGTGAGCGTCGTGGCATCGGCCATCACAAAGGGCACGTCGAGCATGCGTGCCAGCGTCTGTGCCAGCAAGGTCTTGCCTGAACCCGTGGGGCCAATGAGCAGAATGTTGCTCTTGGACAATTCCACCTCGTCTTTGCCCGCCTTGTCCTTGTAACGCAGCCGTTTGTAGTGGTTGTACACCGCGACCGCCAAGGTCCGCTTGGCCACCTCCTGGCCAATGACGTAATTATCAAGATTGGCCTTGATCTCGGCAGGTGTCGGCAAATCGGTGCGCGCCTCGCGGCCAACGTCTCCTGCGGGCAACTCATCCCGGATGACTTCATTGCACAGGTCGATGCACTCGTCGCAGATAAAGACCGACGGACCGGCGATCAGCTTCTTCACTTCGTGCTGGCTTTTGCCGCAGAACGAACAGTAAAGCGTTTTTTCGCTGGAGGAGCCTTTTTTCTCGGCCATGGGGGCTGTGCCTTGTGTTACTTGGATAGTTGTCGGGAATGATACCGAAACAGAAACGGGACAAAAGGGCGCTCATCCCCTGGAAAAACGCCCTGTTTCCCGTCGCTGCGTCGCTCAGGGGCGCTTGGCGATCACCTGGTCGACGATGCCGTAGTCCTTGGCTTCATCGGCGGTCATGAAATAGTCGCGCTCGGTGTCGCGCTGGACCTTCTCCAGCGCCTGACCCGTGCGCTCGGCCAGGATACGGTTCATCTGGTCCTTGGTGCGCAGGATATCGCGGGCATGGATTTCGATGTCCGTCGCCTGGCCACGGGCTCCGCCCAGCACCTGATGGATCATGACCTTGGAGTTGGGCAGCGAAAAACGCTTGCCCTTGGCCCCTGCAGCCAGCAGGAACGCGCCCATGCTGGCAGCAAAACCGCAGCACAGGGTGGAGACGTCGGGCTTGATGAACTGCATGGTGTCATAGATCGCCATGCCCGCCGTGACGCTGCCGCCGGGCGAGTTGATGTAGAACGAGATGTCCTTGTCCGGATTCTCGCTCTCCAGGAACAGCAGCTGCGCCACCACCAGGTTGGCCGTCTGGTCATTGACCTCGCCCACCAGGAAGATCACGCGCTCTTTCAGCAGACGTGAATAAATGTCGTAAGACCGCTCGCCGCGGCCCGACTGCTCGATGACCATCGGGATCATGCCCAAGGCCTGTGTTTCCAGTGCACTCATGTTTTCTCCTGTCAGGCGGGTACTGTACCCAGAAATGAATTGGGGCTTGTGAACGCGGTCACAAGCCCCTGAAGGCGCCATGCTCCCTGCACGGCCCACACCATGCGGGCCAGGCAAGGGCGATGATCAGCCCTGTCCGCCCATCAGCTCGTCAAAGGAAACAGCCTTGTCGGTAACCTTGGCCTGCCCCAGCACAAAATCGGCCACGTTGTTCTCGATGACCACGGCCTCCACCTCGGCCAGGCGCTGGCGATCGCCGAAATACCAGCGCACCACATCTTCAGGCTTCTCGTAGCTGGCGGCCAGCTCATCGATATGGGCCTTGAGCTGCTCGGGCTTGGCGTGCAGGTTGTTGGCCTTGACCAGCTCGGCCACCACCAGGCCCAGGCGCACGCGGCGCTCCGCCTGGGCACGGAAGATGTCGTCCGGAATCTCGGCCTTGTCGGCATCCTTGACGCCACGCTGCTTCAGGTCGGCCCGTGCGCCTTCCTTCAGGCGATCGATCTCGCCCTGCACGCTGGCGTTGGGCAGGTCCAGTTCCGCCTTGGACAGCAGGGCTTCCATCACGGCCTGCTTGTTGCGCGCCAGCAGACGGAACTTGACTTCGCGCTCCAGGTTGGTCTTGATGTCGGCGCGCAGACCGGCCACGGTGCCATCGGCAATGCCCAGCGACTTGGCCAGCGCATCGTTTACTTCGGGCAAGTGGGCCGCTTCGATTTTCTTGACAGTGACCAGGAAGTCCGCCGTCTTGCCGGCCACATCCTTGCCGTGGTATTCCTCGGGGAAGGCCAGCGGGAAGGTCTTGCTCTCGCCCGGCTTCATGCCGCGCACAGCGTCTTCGAACTCCTTGAGCATCTGGCCTTCGCCGACCAGGAACTGGAAGTCTTCGGCCTTGCCGCCCTGGAAGGGCTCGCCATCGAGCTTGCCTTCGAAGTCCACGGTCACGCGGTCGCCGTCCTGGGCGGCGGCGTCCATGGCGCGCTGGGCAAAGCTGCGGCGCTGCTTGCGCAGGATGTCAACGGTCTTGTCGATGGCGCTGTCGTCCACGCTGGCGGAGAGCTTCTCGATTTCGGCGCCGGCCAGATCGCCGATCTTGACTTCAGGGAACACCTCGAACACGGCGTCAAAGGTCACCTCGCCTTCGGGTGCGCCTTCCTTTTCGGTGATGCGTGGCTGGCCTGCGACACGCAGGCTGGCTTCGTTGGCCGCCTGGGCAAAGGCTTCGCCCACCTTGTCGTTCAGCACCTCGTACTGCACCGAATAGCCGTAACGTTGCGAAACGACGTTCATGGGCACCTTGCCGGGACGGAAACCGTCCATCTTGACCGTGCGCGCCAGGCGCTTGAGGCGGGTTTCCACCTCGCTCTGGATGGCAGACAGGGGCAGGCTCAGCGTGATCTTGCGTTCGAGCTTTTCAAGGGTTTCAACGGTAACAGCCATGGCTACTCCTAAATTTCTGGTTAATCGCGCCGACTGCCGTGCAGTGGCACCGTGTCCGGACAAGTTTCAAAGGGGTGGTGCGCGGGGGGGGACTCGAACCCCCACACCATTGCTGGCGTCAGGACCTAAACCTGGTGCGTCTACCAATTTCGCCACCCGCGCGGTCATCAAACAAGCAGGCGGCAAGAATAAACTGCCGCCCGCATGAAACTGGTTAACTTTTGATTTTAACCTGATACGGTCCCATCGCCGATCTCGGGCTCGGGCCTGCGCACGCGGAACCAGGCTGCATACATGGCCGGCAGGGCCAGCAACGTCAGCACGGTGGCCACGATAAGCCCTCCCATGATGGCGACGGCCATGGGCCCCCAGAACACGCTGCGGGACAGCGGGATCATGGCCAGCACTGCCGCTGCGGCCGTCAGCACGATGGGGCGCAGACGGCGCACGGCCGCCTCGACGATGGCATCCCACGCCGGCACACCGCGTTCGCGGTCTTTCTCGATCTGGTCGATCAGAATCACCGAGTTGCGCTGGATCATGCCCATGAGCGCGATCACGCCCAGCAGCGCCACGAAGCCGAACGGCCGGCCCAGCAGGATCAGCGCCCCGGCCACCCCGGCGATACCCAGCGGGCCGGTCAGGAAGACCAGGACAGCCCGGCTGAAGCTGTGCAGCTGCAGCATGAGCAGCGTGAACGTGATGAACAGCATGATGGGCACACCGGCCGCAATGGAGGACGAACCCTTGGAGCTTTCCGCCACCGCGCCGGCCACCACGATGCGGTAGGCCCCCTGCCCGCCCTGGTGCCATCCCGCTTCGATCTTGCGCAGTTCGGGCAGCAGCATCTGCGTGACCGTGGCGCCCTGCATGCCCTCGACCACATCGCCCTGCACCGTGATGGCGTATTCGCGGTTCTCGCGCCACATCACGCCGGGCTCCCAGGCAAACACCGGCTTGGCAATCTGCGTCAGCGGAATCGATTTGCCCGACGCCGTGGGCAGGTAGGCGTTGGCAATGTCGGTGATGGCCCGGCGCTCGTCCTCGGGCTGGCGCAGCACGATATCGATCAGCTTGTCGTCCTCGCGGAATTGCCCCACCGTCATGCCCGACTGCATCACCCGGGACGCCTGGGCGATGGACTGGCTGGTCACGCCCAAAGCGCGCGCCTTGGCCTGGTCCACTTCCAGACGCAACACCTTCACCGACTCATTCCAGTTGTCGTTCACGCCGCGCATCTTGGCGTGCCCCCGCATCACGGCCTTGACTTCATCGGCATGGGCACGCAGCACCGAGGGCTCGGGCCCCACGACACGGAACTGCACCGGATAAGGCACCGGTGGCCCATTGGGCAGCAGCTTGACGCGACCGCGCACCTCGGGAAACTCTTGCGCCAGCACGGCGGGCAGCGACCGCAGCAAGGCGCTGCGCTGCTGAAGGTCCTTCGCCAGCACGATGAACTGCGACACATTGCTTTGCGGGAACACCTGGTCCAGCGGCAAATAGAAGCGCGGCACGCCCGAGCCCACCCAGCCGCTGACCGACGCCACACCGGGCTGCTCCATCAGGCGCTGTTCCACGCGGCGCGTGACTTCCTCATTGCCCGCAAAAGAGGTGCCTTCGGGGAACCACAGGTCGACCAGCACCTCAGGCCGGTTCGAATCGGGGAAGAACTGCTGCTGCACCACGCCCATACCCGCAATACCCAGCGCAAAAGTCAGCAACGTGGCGCCAATGGTGACCCAGCGGTGCTCCACGCACCAGTGCACCAGGCGGCGAAAGGTCGTGTAGAACGGGCTGTCGAACACCTCATGCGGGTCATCGGTGATGCCTGCTGCCACCACGTGTGCCGGCAGATCACCGGCCCCCACGCTCGCCACTGCGTGTGCTTCGCTGCCCCCCAAGGGGGCGCCAGCCGCCTTGGGGCGGCCCGGCGGCGGCTGGAGCAGCAACGTGCCCAGGTAGGGCACGAAATACACCGAGGCCAGCCAACTCAGCACCAGCGCGATCACCGTCACGGCGAAGATGGCGAAGGCGTACTCGCCCACTGCCGACCGCGCAATACCAATGGGCAGAAAACCCGCCGCCGTGATGAGCGTGCCCGTGAGCATGGGCATGGCCGTCAGCTCATAGGCAAAGGTGGCCGCGCGCATCTTGTCGTAGCCCTCTTCGAGTTTGAGCACCATCATCTCCACGGCAATGATGGCATCGTCCACCAGCAGGCCCAGGGCAATGATGAGCGAGCCCAGCGACACCTTGTGCAGCCCGATGCCCCAGTACCACATGGCCAGAAAGGTCACGCCCAGCACCAGCGGGATGGTGATGGCCACGACCAGCCCTGGACGCGGATCGATGTACCAGCGCCGCCACCAGGGCTGCTGGCCGGCGCGTTTGTGCAGGCCCAGGCTGATGAAGCTCACGGCCAGCACGATGGCCACGGCCTCGATCAGCACCTTGACGAATTCGTTGACCGAGCGGGCCACGGCCTGGGGCTGGTCCTGCACATTGGCCAGGCGCACGCCCGCGGGCAGGGTTTTCTCGATGTCGGCCGTCGCACTGCGCAGTGCCTTGCCCAGGCGGATGATGTCGCCGCCCTTGGCCATCGAAACCCCCAGGGCCACCACCTCGCGCCCCTCATGCCGCACCTTGACGGCGGTGGGCTCGACATACCCACGCCGGATGGTGGCAATGTCTCCCAGGCGCAGTTGCGCCCCCGAGGCACCGCGAATCGGCATGGCGCTCAAGTCCTCGATGGCCCGAAACTGCCCGGCCACCCGCACCTGTACCTGGTCGTGCGGTGTCTGCACCACGCCAGCGCTCTCCACCGCGTTCTGCTGGCCCAGTTGCGCAAGCACCTGGTTCATGTCCAGGCCGAGCTGGGACAAGCGGTTTTGCGAAACCTCGATGTACAGCTTTTCGTCCTGCACACCGAACAGCTCGACCTTGGCCACGTCCGGCACGCGCAGCAGCTTCTGGCGCACCTCGTCGGCAAACTGCTTGACCTCGGCGTAGCTGAAGCCGTCGGCCTCCAGGGCATAGATCACCCCGTACACATCACCAAAATCGTCGTTGAAGAACGGCCCCTGCACTCCCTGCGGCAGGGTGTAGCGCATGTCACCCACCTTCTTGCGCACGCTGTACCAGACGTTGGCGACCTCGTTCGAGCGCGAGCTGTCCTTGATTTCCAGAATGATCTGCGACTCGCCCGGCTTGGAGTAGCTGCGGATCTTGTCGGCCAGCGGCACCTCCTGCAGCGTGCGCTCGATCTTGTCGGTCACCTGCTCGGCCACCTGTTCGGCGGTGGCGCCAGGCCAGTAGGTGCGCACCACCATGGCGCGAAAGGTAAAGGGCGGGTCCTCGTCCTGGCCGAGCTGGAAATAGGCGGCAAAGCCCATCACCATCAGCACCACCATGAGGTAGCGCGTCAGCGGGGCATGGTTGATGGCCCAGGCCGAGAGATTGAAGCCGGTGTTCTGTGGCGCTTGCTTCATGGTGCGCTCACCGGGTCGCCGACGCAGAAGCCGCCGCAGCCGACGCAGCGGGCATAGGAGCTACTGTTTTCGTAGCATCTTGCGCTTGATTGGATTGCCCTGGAGCCGGTTTCTGCTCAAAAATTCTGACCTTCTGCCCTGGCGTCAGCACATGCACGCCAGTGCTCACCACCTGCATGCCCGGCACCAGTCCGTCCGCAATCACGGCTTCGTTGCCGTCGGCTGTAGCCACCTGCACCGTCTGTGAACGCACGGTGCCTGTATCGGCGTCGTACACCCACACCGCCGTGGACGTGCCTTCCTGGCGCAGCGCCGTGGTCGGCAGCTTGATGGCGGGCAAGCCCGCCAGGCTGAGCGCCGCGGGCATGACATGCACCGTGGCTCCCAGGGGGGGTGCCTGGGCAGCATCGATGTCGGCCCGAACGGCAAAGGTGCGCGTCACCGGATCGGCGCTGGCCGCCACCTCGCGCACCTGCCCCTGCAGCGTCGCGCCACCGGCCCAGGAACGCACCGTCACGGCCTGGCCCACTTTCAGGTGCACCACCTTGTCCTCGGGCACGGCAAACACCACATCGCGCGCACCGTCCTGCGCAATGCGCAGCACCGGTGTGCCCGCGCTCACCACCTGGCCGACCTCGGCCTCCACGCCAGTGACCACGCCGTCGGCCGTCGCCACCAGCCGGGTATAGGCGGCCTGGTTGCCCTGCGCCGCAGCCTGCGCCCGGGCCTGCGCCAGGCTCGCCCTGGCGGCTTTGAGGGAGGCTTCGCGCCGGTCCAGCTCAGCACCGCTGATGAAGTTCTGCGCCTTCAAGGCCGCAAACCGCTGGAAGTCGGCCGCCGCTAGATCGTGCTGCGTTTGCGCCGCAGACACCTGGGCCTGCGCAGCAGCCGATGCCAACTGGTAGTCCTGCGGGTCGAGCTGGGCCAGCACCTGCCCGGCACGTACGCGCTGCCCCAGTTCGGCCTGGCGCTGCACGATCTTGCCGGCCACCCGAAAGCCCAGGCGTGACTCGGTGCGTGCGCGCACCTCACCCGAATAGTCCTGCCGCGCCTGCAAGGCCCCGACACCTACGGTCACCAGCTTGACGGCCCGCACCGGCTCGGGCGGAGGCGCCGCAGGCGTGCAGGCGGCCAAAAACAAGGCGACTGCACCCAGCCCCCCGGCGTGGCGCAGAAATCGGAAAGGGCCGAAAAAAAGCCCCTGCTGGGGCCTGTGTGCTTGCGGTAGGCGCATGGAATGGGTCCGGAATATTACTGACTGACTGGTTAGTAATCTATGTGATCACCCTTTTCTTGTCAAGCGACAATCGGCACCGTGAACACCCCTGCCCCCCTGCCCCCGGCCCAGCCCCAGGCCATCACCCACTACGAGAACTTTCCCGTGGCCTCGTGGCTGTGCCCGCCGCACCTGCGCGCGCCCATTGCCGCCATTTACGCCTTTGCCCGCACTGCCGACGACCTGGCCGATGAAGGCAACGCCAGCCCCGCCGAACGCCTGCACGACCTGGCCATCTACCGGGCCGACTTGCATGCCACCGCCACGGGCAACGCCGCATCGGCCCGCTGGCCCGAGGTGTTTGCCCCCCTGGCGCACGTGCTGCGCAGCCACCACCTGCCCGTGCCCCTGCTGGACGATCTGCTCAGCGCCTTTGTGCAAGACGTGGAAAAAACCCGCGACAGCGCGGGCTACGCCACCCGGGCCGAGTTGCTGGACTACTGCCGCCGCTCGGCCAACCCGGTGGGCCGCCTGCTGCTGCACCTGTACGGCGTGCACAGTGCGCAGGCCCTGCGCGAGAGCGACGCCATCTGCACCGCACTGCAGCTCATCAACTTCTGGCAGGACCTGAGCGTGGACATTCCACGGGGGCGCTTCTATCTGCCCGACGACGACTGCGCAGCCCATGGCGTGGACCGTTCGCAGTTGCAGGCACTGCAGCCGACGCCTGGCACCACCGCGCTCACCACCGAACACGCCCGCTGGGCACGCGCCACGATGCTCGAGGGCGCGCCGCTGGTGCACCGCCTGCCGGGGCGCATTGGCTGGGAATTGCGGCTGGTGGTTCAAGGGGGCTTGCGCATCCTCGACAAGGTGGACGCGCTGCACGGCCACAGCCTGTGCCAGCGGCCGCGTATCCGGGCTTGGGATGCACCCGTCATGTTGGGGCGGGCGTTGGTGATGTGAGGGTTTTTCTGGTTTTTGGATGATTTTTGACTCTGGCGCTTACTGGGATTGCGGTAGTAGCTATCTTTTTTGAAAGTGTGCTTTGGTGAAGGGCGGAGGCCGGGTCTCGCCCCGGCCTCCGCCCTCAACCACCCAGCCGACTCCTCCAAAAGAAAGATTCATGCCCCGCAATCCCAGCTGAAGCAAGTCCCGAAATTTTGATAAAAAACAGCCCTACCGCTTACCCACAAATCGCAAATAGCTATCTATTTAGTAGCGAACACACCACCTCCCCCGCACAAACCGCCACACCTGCTCAGGGATTGCGAGCTTGCCGCCCAGCGCACACGGCCCTAACTTCAAAGCCATCCATCTACGGCACCCACGGGGTGCCTTTTTGCTGGCCCCATTTCGCGCCCGGCCCCCGCACACCCCACACACATATTCCATGACCGTCAGCGTTTTCGACCTGTTCAAAATCGGCATCGGGCCGTCCAGCTCCCACACCGTGGGGCCGATGATTGCCGCCCGGCAATTTGCCTGCCATGTACGCCAGACGCAGGGGTGGGATGCCGTGCACGGCGTGCGCGTAGAGCTGTTCGGCTCGCTGGCCGCCACGGGCATCGGCCACGGTACCGACCGCGCCATCCTGCTGGGGCTGGCCGGGCACGAGCCCGACCAGATCGACCCCGAGCACATCGCTCCGGCCATCGACGCCATCCGCAGCCAGCAGCGGCTGGCACTGCTGGGTGAACACGCCGTGCGCTTTGTGGAAAAGGAACACCTGCTGTACCGCCGCAAAAGCCTGCCGCGCCATCCCAATGGCATGCGCTTTGCGGCCCTGGACGCGCAAGGCCTGGAAACCACCGCGGCCGAATACTTCTCGATAGGCGGCGGCTTTGTGGTCGATGCAGCAGGCGAGCGCGTGCTCAATGGCAGCGCGCCCGGCAACACCGCAACCCCTGCACCCTACCCCTTTACCAGCGGCGCACAGCTGCTGGCGCAGTGCCAGGCCAGCGGCCTCACCATGGCGCAAGTCATGCGTGCCAACGAAGCGCAATGGCGCAGCCCCGATGAAGTGCAGACGCAGTTGCGGGCCATCTGGCAGACCATGGTCGGGGCCGTGCGCCGCGGCTGCGCAGCGGGCGGAACCCTGCCCGGACCGATGCACATCCGCCGCCGCGCAGCCGAGCTGCAGCGCAGCCTGAGCTGCAACCCCGAGGCCGCACTGCGCGACCCGCTCGCCATGCTCGACTGGGTGAACCTGTACGCCATGGCCGTGAACGAGGAAAACGCCGCCGGGGGCCGCGTGGTGACAGCGCCCACCAATGGGGCAGCCGGGGTGATTCCGGCGGTGCTGCACTACTACGTCAACTTCGTGCCGGGCGCCAATGAGGCGGGCATCTTCGATTTCCTACTCACAGCGGGCGCCATTGGCAGCATCTACAAGCTCAACGCCTCGCTCTCGGGCGCCGAAGTGGGCTGCCAGGGCGAAGTCGGTGTGGCCTGCTCCATGGCAGCCGGGGCACTGGCCGCCGTGCTGGGCGGCACGCCCGCGCAGGCAGAGAATGCGGCCGAGATCGGCATGGAGCACAACCTGGGCATGACCTGCGACCCCGTGGGCGGGCAGGTGCAGATCCCCTGCATCGAACGCAACGCCATGGGCGCCATCAAGGCCATCAACGCCGCGCGCCTGGCGCTGCGCGGCGACGGCCAGCACGTGGTGTCGCTCGACCAGGTGATCAAGACCATGGTGCAGACCGGCGCCGACATGATGTCCAAGTACAAGGAAACCTCACGTGGCGGCCTGGCCGTGAACGTGGTGGAGTGCTGAAGTAAATCACCCCCCTGAGGCCCTGCGGGCCTTCCCCCCGCTCTCGCATTGCTGCGCAATGCGGGCAGGGGGACGCTCCCAGCGCGGCGGGGCGGCCCTTGCGCGGGAGCCCTGGCCTGGGGTGCGCCAGTTTCATACGTCGCGGGTGCTGCGTTCGTGGAATGGATGTCTGACTTCCCCAAAAAACGGGCGCCGAGGGCTCAATGCCCACGGCGCCCGCTGCTCTCTGCTGAGCCGTGTGCCGCTTACCAGCGGTCCGAACGCATGCGCAGTTCCCAATTGCCACGCCGCAGTTCATACACCCCCACGGCGGCGTAGCGCTGCTCGCCCTTGTCGTCCCAGGTCATGGTGCCGGTGACAGGCGCATAGCCGTTGATGGCATGCATGGCAGCCGTCACGTCCTTGGGCTTGGCCGACTTGGCCTTCTGCAGCGCCGCCGACAGCACATACATGCTGTCGTAGCTGTAGTGGCCACCGTACGCTGGGGGCTTCTTGAAGGCTTCGAGGTATTTTTCAAGAAACTGGCGCCCGGTCACGAATTCCTTGGCCTCCAGCACGGGCGAGGTGGCGTAGATGCCTTCGATGATGCCCGCCGCTTTGCCCATATCGGTGGTCTTGACTGTGTCGCCACCCAGCAGGCGCACCCGGGTGTAGTCGATTTTCTTGAGTGCCTCGATCAGGGCGACTGCCTGGAAGTCGTTCAGCGTGGAAACGATCACCTCCACATTTGCCGCCTTGATCTCCTGCGCCAGCTTGTCGAAGGCCACCGTCTTGTCGTCAAACGACTGGCGCAGCACTACCTCGCGCTTCTCGGCCTTGAGCTGCTCCACGGCACCATCGGTCAGGCCCTTGCCATAGGGCGTGCCATCGTCCAGGGCGGCATAGCGCGCAGCACCAAATTGGGACGCGGCAAACGAACCAATGGCACGCGCCTGCAGGTTGTCGTTGGCCACCATGCGGAACGTGGTCGCCTGGCCCAGTTGCGTGAACTTGGGGTTGGTGGAAATGGCGATCTGCGCAATGTCCTTGGCACCATAGATGGGCGCGACATCAATGCTCACGCCCGAATTGAGATGCCCGATCACCGCCACCACCCCGGCGTCCACCAACTGCTGCGCCACGGTCTTTCCGGTGGCCGAATCGGCGCGGTCGTCCACAGCCACCACCTCGAGCGTGACGCGCTTGCCGTCGATCGAGAAATTGTTCTTGTTCAGCTCGCTCACGGCCAGGTTCACGCCATTGAGCAAATCCTGCCCCAGGGCAGCCAGCGGGCCGCTCAACGGCTGCGCCACCCCGATCTTGATGGTGTCGGGAATATTGCTGCACCCGACCAGCAAGCCGCTGGCCGCCAGGGGGACAAGCGCCAGCCCGGCCGTGAAATGGCGCCGTTTCAAAGAAGTGGTCATGCGGGAAACTCCGTCCAATAAAAATGTTTGTGACTGGGTGTATACCGGGGACGGCGCCCGCGGCGTGACCGGGAAAGCCCTTCCATTAGCAAGTTTCAGGTAGGGAAAGGCCGCCCAATAGATCTTTCGGCACGGAAATTGCACTTGCATGACCATGAATGAAGCCTTACGCATCGTGGTGGTAGCCCCCGACCTGGCCGTGCCCGACCCGCAAGACCAGCACGCCCTGCGGCTGGCCGAGCGCTCGCGCATGCTGCGCATCGGCCTGCTGGAAAACAACCTCAATCTGGTGGCGGTGCTCCCGGCCGACAGCTTTCTGAGCGAACGCCTGGCCCAGCTCCAGCCCGATCTGGTCATCGTCGACGCCGAAAGCGAGGCACGCGACGCACTCGAACATGTTGTGGTGGCCACGCGCGATGCGCGCCGCCCCATTGTGCTGTTCACCAACGACGAAGACACCACCCACGTGCGCGACGCCGTAGCGGCCGGGGTGTGCGCCTACATCGTGGCGGGGCTGGCGCCGCAGCGTATCCGCCCCATCCTCGACGTGGCCATGGCCCGCTTTGCGCATGAGCAAGCCCTGCGCACCGCGCTGGCCGACGCCCAGACCGAACTGCAGGACCGCAAAGCCATCGATCGCGCCAAGGGCCTGCTCATGCAGCGCCAGGGCCTGACCGAACAGGCCGCCTACGAAAAGCTGCGCACCACCGCCATGGACAAGGGGCTGAAACTGGGCGAGGTGGCACGGCGCATGCTGGAGATGGTGGATTTGCTGGGGTGAGGAAGGGGCCGCAAAAGGACTGCAGCACTCTGCGCGCGCCGTCGCTCGCTCAGCCCCTGCGACTACAGCAATCAACGGCCTTGGCGCGGCACCTCAATCCGAATGCCAATTGAGCCATTGCAGGCCCGGCACGCGGGAAAACTCGCGTACGTTGCGGGTCACCAAAGTGGACTGATGGCGCAAGGCCGTGGCGGCAATCAGGACGTCGTGCGGGCCAATGGGCGTGCCCACGGCCTCCAGATCGGCACGCAACCGGGCCGCACAGGCCGCGCATTCGCTGTCGAAGGGCAACGCGTGCATGGGTCGCAGCAACTGCGCCAGCGCCTCCAGACGCGGGGCGGCGGCCTCCGGCGGCAAGCGCAAAAGCCCATAGCGCAGTTCATATTCCACGATGGCGGGCACACCAACATCAACGGGAGAAAGCGCCTGCAGACGCGGCACCACCTGGGGGTCGCCACGAAAGTAGTAACTGATGGTGTTGCTGTCGAGGACCAGCATGGCTTGCCTTCAAAAACCCAGGCGGGGCACATCGGCAGGCAAGCCCTTGCTTGCCCCGGATTCGCACAACGGAAAGTCGGCAAAACGCCCTGCCAGTTCCAGGCAATCCTTGGGCCACTCATGGGCGGCGTACTTGCGAATGATTTCCGCCACCCAGCGGCTTTTGGACATGCCATTGGCGATGGCAGCCTGTTCCACCAGCGCCTGCGTCGCATCATCCAGGTACAGCGTGATTTGTGACATGGCACACTCCTTTCATTCAGCAGCACAAGTATACGCGCACGTATATTTTCTCTCCTCTATCCGCGCGCCAATGGTGCAATGCACAATTCCAGTGCAGCCCTGCACCCTTTGCATATCAGTGAAATTGCTCCATAACCCTCTGGAACAGAGCGCCAAATGCTCTTTATTTCATAGCAACTACGACTCGCGATAGCTGGCACAAGCCTTGCATTAGTCGTTGCAGACCCTTCGGGGTCAGCACGGCAGCACCACCCAACGGCGGGTGGCGGCAGCCGCTCAACGGACAAAGGCGTCCCCACCCTGCACATGCGGCCCCTGGCTGGCGTGCGCAGCGTGAGGACGCCTTTTTTTATTTTCACGACGCAAGGGGA
>JAPKHH010000059.1:0-25474 GCA_026647025.1 Giesbergeria sp. | reverse complement strand
TGGGGATTGGCGCCCTGGTGGGACGGCGCAGCGCGCTCGAACGCCTGACGCCCCTGCGCCTGGGCGGTGACATGGTGGAATGGGTCACCTACGAAGATGCCGGTTTCGCCGGTCTGCCTGCCCGGCTGGAAGGCGGTACCCCCCATGTCGCGGGTGCCGTGGGCATGGCGGCGGCGGCGGCTTTCATCGTTGACACAGGACGCGACGTGATCGACGTCCATGTGCATGCCCTGCGGGCGCATGCCGTCGCAGGCCTTGCCGCCATGGACGGCATCACGGTGCTGGCGCCGCACGCGACACGCTCGGCCCTGGTGTCGTTCGTGGCCCGCAATGTGCACCCGCACGACATCGGCACGCTGCTCGATGGGCAAGGCATTGCCGTGCGTACCGGCCACCACTGCGCACAACCGCTGCTCGATCATCTGGGGGTCGGCCCCACGACACGCGCCTCGTTCGCCGTCTACAACACCCACGAAGAAGTGGAACGCCTGCTGTCAGGCGTGGCCCGAGCACTGGAGATGCTGAAGTGAAACACCCCCCTATGTCGCTTTGCTCCTTCCCCCCGCTCTCACATCGCTGCGCGATGTGGGCAGGGGGACGCCACCGGTGCAGCGGGGCGGCCCTTGCACGGTGGCCGCTGGCCTGGGCCCCGCCAGTTTCCTATGTCGTAGGTGCCGCGCAAAGCAATGGAGACCTGATATGAACACCCCGGACAACGACCTGTACCAAGAAGTGGTGGTCGAACACAAACGCGCACCGCGCAACTTCGGCCACCTTGCCCATCCCACCCACCAGGCACGCGGCACCAACCCGCAATGCGGCGACAACATTGCCGTCGAGCTGGACATCCGCCAGGGCCAGGTGCACGACATCCGGTTCCACGGACAGGGCTGCGCCATCTGCATGGCGTCGGCCTCCATGATGAGCGAGGCCATCAAAGGCCAGGATGTGGAAGTGGCGCGCCGGTTGCAACAGCAGTTCCGCGCCGTACTGACCGGCGAGACCGATCCTGAAAACGCGCACCTGGGCAAACTCATCAGCCTGGCCGGAGTACGCCGCTACCCCAGCCGCATCAAATGCGCCCTGCTCGGCTGGCACGCCCTCATGCATGCACTGACCGAGAACGCAGACAACGCCAGCGCTGCTCTCCAGGGCACGGAGTCCACGCCATGATGAAACGCCAGCGCGAAGATGTCCTGGTTCGGCGTGCCGTGCGCGTCGAGCGCATCCCCGATGGCTCGCCCATCGACCTGGAGGCGGGAATACTGGCGCAGATCACGCAGGCGCTGGGCTCGTCCTTCACCTTGCTGGTCGAAGGCCAGCTGGTGCGCCTGCGCGGCGTGGATGCCGATGCCATCGGCAAAAAGGAACCCGCAGCACTGGAAGTGCCCCAGACGGTGGAGGCCGAGGACGTGAGCGACCTCGTGTGGCAGGTGCTGCGCACCTGCTACGACCCGGAGATTCCGGTCAATATCGTAGAGCTGGGGCTGATCTACCGCTGCGTGCTGGAGCCCCTGGAAGGCGACACAAAGGTGCGTGTCGTGATCGACATGACCCTGACCGCCCCCGGCTGCGGCATGGGCGAAGCCATTGCCAACGAGGTGTGCGACAAAGTGCTGGCACTGCCGCGGGTGGGCGAGATCACGGTCAACATGGTTTTCGATCCGCCGTGGGACCGCTCGATGATGTCCGAGGCAGCCATGCTCTCGCTCGGACTGTGACCCCCCCTGCCCGCCGCTGCGGCGGGCAGAGCGTGCAAGCCACATCAACCGCAGCAGGCGCCGCCCGAGCAGCAGGAATCCTCGGCTTCTTCCTTCTTGGCTTCCAGCTTGCTGATCAGCACGCGCCACTGGTCTGGCCCCGACTGCAGATAGGCCCACTGGACCTGGCCCGGCGCACGGGATTCCAGTTGGTGGCGCAGCGGCACCGGATCGCCTCGCCCGCGCGCAACGCATCAAACTGGCCGAAGATCTGCACATGGCGCTCGCGCGGCTCCAGGGTGCGTACATCAATCACAGGGGACTGGGTCGGAAGCATGAAATAGCCTTTCTTGGCAAACGGAGGATAAAAAAACGGGAACGCACTGCGCGTTCCCCGGGAACAAAACGAGACAGGCGGCTTTTCAGCCGTCCTTGCCATCCAGCCGGGTCTGGGCAAGCCAGGGGGTGTAGATCACAAGGTAGATGGCAAACGCCACGCACCATGCAGCCGCAGCAAATGCCAGGGCCATGCCATACCACTGCGGCACGGCGATCGGCAGCAAGACCCGCAACACCGCCGCCGCCATCACCAGGGCATAGGCCAGCACTTCGGCACGACTGGCCTGCAAGGGCCGCCCGGTATGGCCGCGTGCAGTGCGGGTGATCATGCCGATGATCAAGCCGCCCGTGGTTCCCACAGCGAAGGCATGTACCGCCGCCGAAGCCACCACCCAACCCACCTGGGCCAGGGCCAGCAGGGCGAAGCCCACGGCAATCCAGGCGTAGGAGGCGTGCAGAATCCACAAAATGGGGCGCTTGCGGGTGACCAGCGGCTGCCATTTCCACAACCGCACGCCATGGGCCACAGCAGCCAGCGCACAGGCCACCAGGGTCCACGGACCAGCCGGGGCAAACACCCACAGTGCCAATGCCAGTGCTGTCACGGCCAGCGTACCCAGTTCGAACCGGCGCGACACCGTGATCACCAGCCCCGGTGTCACGCTCTTGGTGAACATGGGCACAACACGGCCCGCCATGACGCATTCGATCATCACAATCAGCGCCAGACCGGCATACAGGGGCGTGAGCGGCTGCACATTGATCGCCCCGACGGCGGCCAGGTGAAAGACCAGGTTGGCCAGCGACATCAGCACGAGAATGGCGATCAGTGGAATGTTGCGCTTGTTTCCCGATTTCAACAGCACCCGCAAAAGAATGCCGGCCACAAGGGGAAGCAACGCCACATCCAACACGGCATAGACCGCGTAGGGCGCCGCTACAGCCGCCAGGCGCGCCGCGACCCACAACAAGGCCAGCAGGCCCAGCAAAGTCCCGCGCGGTGTAGGTAGCCCGGTCCAGGCCTTCACGGCGGTCAGCAGGAAACCGATGATGACGCCCGCCGCAAAGCCGAACAGCATCTCGTGCGCATGCCAGAGCAAGGGGCTGACAGGCAGGTCCAGGCGGGCATGGCCCAGAAAGACAGCCACCCACAGGGGCACCGAAAGGCATGCCAGCAACGCGGCCGCCAGATAGAAGGGCCGGAACCCCAGGCGCAGCAAGGGCCATCCCTGGAGAACAGCCGCGGGCTGCGCCGGTGGGGCCTGGGACAGTATCGGAGGAAGCGATTGGCTCATAAGGGCAGGAGCGCAAGCCCCTGGTACGCAGGCTGGCGGCTTCTAAAAAGATTCATTTGATGTGAATCTTAACGCATGTACTGCCCTCAATGCAATGGCCGTCAGACACAGGCGTTGGCTAAAAGCTCTCCCAATCGTCTTCGTTCTTGCCGGGTGCTGCCTTCGGTGGCAGCGCGGGTTTGGATACAGGCCGGGCCTTGGGCGGTGCTGGCGACCTGGGCACAGCAGCGTTCTGGCCCTGCGCCTTGCTTCGCACCGGCGCCGCAGCGGGCAACTGCTTGCCCGGCGCAGAGCGTACGGGCGCGGCGGGTGTTCTCACCGGCGCGGCATGGTCGCTCCCCAGCTTGAACACCGCCACGGACTCCACCAGTTCCCCCGCCTGGCCATTGAGGCTGCTGGCCGCAGCCGCCATCTGCTCCACCAGCGCTGCATTCTGCTGCGTGGCCTGGTCCATCTGCGTGACCGCTTCTCCCACCTGCGCCACGCCCGTGCTCTGTTCGCTGCTCGCCGCGCTGATCTCGCCCATGATGTCGGTCACCCGCCGGATCGCCGCCACCACTTCGGTCATCGTCGCCCCCGCCTTGTCTACCTGGGCGTTGCCTTGCTCCACGCGCTCCACGCTGGCAGAAATCAAGTTCTTGATTTCCTTGGCCGCCTCGGCGCTGCGCCCTGCCAGGCTGCGCACTTCGCTGGCCACCACGGCAAAGCCCCGTCCCTGTTCGCCTGCGCGGGCCGCCTCGACCGCAGCGTTCAGGGCCAGGATGTTGGTCTGGAAGGCTATGCCGTCGATCACGCCAATGATGTCGGCTATCTTCTGGCTGCTGGTGTTGATGCCTTTCATGGTTTCCACCACCTGGGCCACCACCTCCCCGCCTTGCTGGGCCACGCTGGAGGCGCTGACCGCCAGTTGGTTGGCCTGGCGGGCGTTGTCGGCGTTCTGGCGCACCGTGCTGCTGAGCTCTTCCATCGACGCCGCCGTCTCCTCCAGCGCGCTGGCCTGCTGCTCTGTGCGCGAGGACAGGTCGTGGTTGCCCTGCGCTATTTCCGCACTCGCCGTCGCCACGCTTTCTGCACCGCCGCGCACTCCGGTGACCACTTGGGCCAGGTTGCTGCGCATATCGGCCAGCGCGGCCAGCAACTGGCCCATTTCGTCCTTGCCGCCCGTGGGCACGGGGTCCGCCAGATTGCCTGCGGCAATAACACGTGCGGCTGCCACGGCCTGCGCGGCCGGGCGCGACACGCTGCGCGCAATCAGCACGCCAAAGACCAGCGCCAACGCCACGGTAAGTGCCAGCGCACCCAACACGACGATGCGTGCATTGGCAAAAACGGTCTGCGCACGCTCCTGCGCACCGCTGGCGGCATCGGTACTGATGGCGGAAAGCTGCTCCAGCGCCTGCGCCGCCGCAACAAAGGAGGTTTCGGAATCACCGGCGTACAGAGACGCCAGCGCCCCGGCCGTCATCTGCATCATCTCTTCGGTGGTGAAGTCGATGCCGCGCGCGATCTCCAGCAAATCATTCTGCACCTTCAGGTATGCGTTCTTTTGCGCGCTGTACTGGCTGAACGCTGCCGTCTGCTCGGGCGTCACCAACAGGGGCTGGAACAGCTTTTCGACCTTGGCCAGATCTGCAGCGCGCGCCGTCACCTGATCGGCAAACCCGGCCACTTCAGCGGCATTGCGGGCGGTGATCAGCCCCGCCTCGGCACGGCGCATGCGGTTGACCAGCACGCGCAATTCGCCCGCATGGGCTACGCCCGGCAACAACTGCTCTGCAATGTTGGAGGTCTGCGCATTCATGCGCGAGAGCTGCACGAGAGACACCATTCCCAGCGCCAGGGTGAGCAGCACGATGACAAAAAAACCCAACCCCAGTTTGACGCCAATGCGTACGTCGGAAATCTTCATGAACCCTACCCTTCCCTCAAGCGCAAAACAATGCCGGGAAGTCTATAGGCCACCCTCCCCGCATGGCTGCGGGTAATCCATGAAAAAAGCATGCAGAAGTCGCCTTCGGCATGCTTTGGTGTGGGGGGTGTCAGCTCTTTGTCAAGCTGCCCGGGGCCCGGGCATCAGGCCTGGGACTTCTCGTAGTTGGCCAGGCCGTCCACGATTTCCTTGTGCGCGGCTTCAACGCCTTCCCAGCCCAGCACCTTGACCCACTTGCCTGCTTCTAGGTCCTTGTAGTGCTCGAAGAAGTGGGCCAGAGCCTTGAGACGGGCCGGGTTCACGTCTTCAATGTTCTTCCAGGCCGAGTACATGCCCAACACCTTGTTGGTGGGCACCGCCAGCACCTTGCCGTCAATGCCGGCTTCGTCTTCCATCTTCAGAATACCCAGCGCACGGCACGGCACCACCACGCCGGGGTGCAGCGGATAGGGGGTGATGACCAGCACATCCACCGGATCGCCATCGCCGCTGAGGGTGCGCGGCACATAACCGTAGTTGGAGGGGTAGTACATCGCCGTCGTCATGAAACGGTCGACGAAGATGGCGCCCGATTCCTTGTCCACTTCGTACTTGATGGGGTCGGAATCCATGGGGATCTCGATGACCACATTGAAGGACTCGGGAACATTCTTGCCGGGGGTGACGCTGTTGAGGGACATGGTGGTCGTTCGCGTTGTAGTTTGATGAGGATTAAAGAAATCAGGTCGGGATTAACCCTCATTTTACCGGTGCGCCCCTTTCTTGACGCTTGCACGTCATTTTTTCAGGGTAAATTGATCGTGTTGGCCAATCGTCTCCCGGTGCGGAGCACGAGGAAGCAACGCAGCGGAGACACTCCCCATGCGTTGTGCCTCCTCCCGTGCGAAACAACACCCTGGAGAACCAAGAATGGCTGGAAATACAGCGCTGACTTCCCCTCTCATACTCGCCCTGGTCTGCGGGCTGATCGCCGTGGTCTACGGGATCTGGGCCCGAGGCTGGATTCTTTCCAAAGACGCGGGCAATGCCCGCATGCAGGAAATTGCCGCCGCCATCCAGGCGGGGGCGGCCGCCTACCTGGCACGCCAGTACAAAACCATCGCCATCGTGGGCGTGGTACTGGCGGTGCTCATCGGCCTCTTTCTGGACAGCAAGACAGCCATCGGCTTTGTCATTGGTGCCGTGCTCTCGGGCGCCTGCGGCTTCATCGGCATGAACGTTTCGGTACGCGCCAACGTGCGCACCGCGCAGGCCGCCACGCAAGGCATTGGCCCCGCGCTCGATGTCGCCTTTCGCGGGGGCGCCATCACCGGCATGCTGGTGGTGGGCCTGGGCCTGCTGGGCGTGGCCGGGTTCTACTGGTTCCTGGTGGGCAGCAACCCGGTGGCAGACAAGACGCTCGCAGGCCTGCTCAACCCGCTGATCGGCTTTGCGTTCGGCTCTTCGCTGATCTCCATCTTTGCACGCCTGGGCGGCGGTATCTTCACCAAGGGCGCCGACGTGGGCGCCGACCTGGTGGGCAAGGTCGAGGCGGGCATTCCCGAGGACGACCCGCGCAACCCGGCGGTGATCGCCGACAACGTGGGCGACAATGTGGGCGACTGCGCCGGCATGGCCGCCGACCTGTTCGAGACCTATGCCGTCACACTGATTGCCACCATGGTGCTCGGCGCCTTGATGGTGGTCGCTGCACCGGTCAACGCCGTGATGTACCCGCTGGCGCTGGGTGCCGTTTCCATCGTGGCGTCCATCATTGGCTGCTTCTTTGTCAAGGCCTCGCCCGGTATGAAGAACGTGATGCCCGCGCTGTACAAGGGCCTGGCCATCGCGGGCATGCTCTCGCTGATCGCCTTCTACTTTGTCACGACCTGGATCATTCCCGACAACGCCCTGGGCGGCAGCGGAGCACAGATGAAGCTGTTTGGCGCCTGCGCCACCGGCCTGGTACTGACGGCCGCCCTGGTCTGGATTACCGAGTACTACACCGGCACGCAGTATGCGCCCGTGCAGCACATCGCCCAGGCCTCCACCACCGGCCACGGCACCAACATCATTGCGGGTCTGGGCGTGTCCATGCGCTCGACCGCCTGGCCTGTCATCTTCGTCTGCATCGCCATCATCGTGTCATACCAGTTGGGCGGACTCTATGGCATCGCTGTGGCCGCAACCTCCATGCTCAGCATGGCGGGCATTGTGGTGGCGCTCGACGCCTACGGCCCCATCACCGACAACGCCGGCGGCATTGCCGAGATGGCGGAACTGCCCAGCAGCGTGCGCGACATCACCGACCCGCTGGACGCCGTGGGCAATACCACCAAGGCGGTGACCAAGGGTTATGCCATTGGCTCGGCCGGCCTGGCATCGCTGGTGCTGTTTGCCGACTACACGCACAAGCTCGAGAGCTATGGCCAGGCCATCAGCTTCAACCTGAGCGACCCCATGGTCATCGTCGGCCTGTTCATCGGCGGCCTGATTCCCTATCTGTTCGGCGCCATGGCCATGGAGGCCGTGGGCCGCGCTGCCGGCGCCGTGGTCGTGGAAGTGCGCCGCCAGTTCAGCGAGATCAAGGGCATCATGGAGGGTACAGCCAAGCCGGAATACGGCAAGGCCGTGGACATGCTGACCAGTGCAGCCATCAAGGAAATGGTCATTCCCAGCCTGTTGCCCGTGGTGGTACCGATTGTGGTCGGGCTGCTGCTGGGCCCCAAGGCGCTGGGCGGCCTGCTGATGGGCACCATCGTCACCGGCCTGTTCGTTGCCATTTCCATGTGCACTGGCGGCGGCGCCTGGGACAATGCCAAGAAGTACATCGAAGACGGCCACCACGGCGGCAAGGGTTCCGAGGCGCACAAGGCCGCCGTGACCGGCGACACCGTGGGCGACCCCTACAAGGACACGGCTGGCCCTGCAGTGAATCCGCTCATCAAGATCATCAACATCGTGGCATTGCTCATCGTGCCGCTGGTGGTGAAATTCCACGCGGGCTGACGCGCGCGGGCGAGCCGGTCGCCACCACCGGTATTGGATCAAAAGGGGCTTCGCGCCCCTTTCTCATTGCACAGAAAGAACGAAGGATTGAGAGATGGCCCCATGAAACACGCTGCCTCGCCCACCACCGGCCCCGATGTCGCGGTCTATACCAGGGTGGTTCGCGCCACGCTGGCGCAGTCCGGGCATTTGCTGGAGCGCGTCGTCGAATCCACCCGCAGGGCCTTGCAGGCACGCGAAGACCAGGCGCGCACCCCGCGCGAGAGCCACAGCGTGCTGCAGGCACGCCAGCATCTCGAGCGCGTCAATTTCGTGCTGTGCGAACGCTTTCCGGGCGCCCTCGAGCAAGCAATAGCGAAGGGCGCCGAACAGAACCAGGCCGCAACACGCTCCCTTTTTTCGGTGCAGTTTGACGAACTGGAGTTGATGGACGAATCGCAGCTCAACGAGAGCGTGGAGCGGGCGCGGGCAAGGCAGTTGCTCGCCGAGACCGTGACCACGCCCTTGGCCGATCTCAATGCACTCATGAGCGCTGCGCAAGGGCAATCCAGCGTGGACCCTGGGCACAACCCTTTGCAACCCGAGATTTTCTTGCAGGCCATGCAAGCCGTGGTGGGGCAGATGCAGGCATCCGACGAGGTTCGGCGGGACTGGATGGGCCCCATGGCCGAGGCCCTGGGCACGGAGCTTCGGGCGCTGTACCTGCAACTGATCGCGCAGATGCAGGAAAGCGGCATCAAGCCTGCCGGGTATGCGGTGCGCCAGCAGGGCGGCAGCTATGTCTACATCAAGCCGGTCGGTGAAGAAGGCCACGCTCCGGGGTTTGGCACCGATGCCGAGCAGTGGCGGGCGGACGACGCCCCCGTCCCTGTGCAGCCTGCAGCCGCAGCCGACCACACCCTGCTGACGCTGCACCAGTTGCGTCGGCTGCTGACGGGCGAGCTGGCCGACGGGCCGACACCTGAAATGACCTTTGCCGAACGGTTTTCGCACGAGTTCGAAAGCGCACCGTTCCACGCCGCAGCGCCCGCGCCGGAATTCGACATCACCGTTCCTGCCGCTTTTGAAGCCCTGCGGGAAATGAACCAGGTCGATCGCATGATGGAACGGCTGGGAAGCCGGAGCCCGCAGGACGCGAGCGCTGCGGCAGGCGTTGCCCCCCCGGCGCCGCACAAGGCCGGGCTTGGCCAGGCCCTGAGCATGGAAGTGGTGGCGCTCATGCTGGACAACATCGAACACGACCACCGTCTGCTCTGGCCGGTCCAGCAACTCGTCCGGAAGCTGGAACCCGCCCTGTTGAAACTGGCACTGAAAGACCCGCGGTTCTTCAGCGACAAGGATCACCCGGCACGCCGCCTGCTGCAGGAAATGACGGACCGCAGCCTGGCCTTTGAAAGCCTCGAAGCCCACGGTTTCGAGAGCTTCATGCAGCCGCTGATCGATGTGGTGGGCCCATTGACCCATTCGCCCATCGAAGACCAGGAGCCCTTTGCCCAGGCCCTGGAGCAGTTGCTGAGCACCTGGGCCACACGCGAGAAAAAGCGCGAAGAAGAGCGCCTGCGGGCCGTCGAGGCCCTGCGCCATGCCGAGCAGCGCAACCTGCTCGCCGCCAGAATGTCGCGCGAGATGCGGCTCCTGCCCGAGATGGATGCGATCCCCGCCGAAGTGGCGCACTTTCTGCTCGGCCCCTGGGCCCAGGTGATGGCCCAGGCGCGCCTGGACGACCGCAGCGGCAGCAGCGATCCGGGCCGCTACCGGGAGGCGGTCGACGCGCTGATCTGGAGCGCGCAACCCCAGCTCACCTGCATCAACCTGGGCCGCCTGGCCCGCCTCGTGCCCAAGCTGCTCGCACGGCTGCACGCAGGCCTGGACGCCATCGGCTACCCGCAGGCCGATACCCGCGCCTTCTTCGATTTGCTGATGCAGCTGCACCAGCAGGCCTTTGTGCCCGGCCGCGCCGCCCAGGCAGCGACCACCACCGCTTCTGCCCCTGCACGCAAGAACGCGCCAACCCTGGAGACGGACGAACCCTGGCTTGCACCGTCTGAAGCGGCGGAATCCGGGTTCATGGAGGAGCCCATGGACCTCCCGCCCACGGGCGCTGCCAACGATGCAGCCCACCACCCGGACACCGGCACGGCGCTCCCGCAGGAAATCACCATCGGCACCTGGGTCAACCTCCTCGTGGGGGACAAATGGGAACGCACGCAGCTGTCATGGATCGGCTCCCACGGCAACCTGTTCCTGTTCACCAACACCTATGGCCACACCCAGTCCATGACCCGGCGGGTACTCGACAAACGGGTGGCCCGGGGCGCTCTGCGGATCATTTCCGGGCAGACCGTGGTGGAAGGAGCACTCGACGCCGTGGCCCGAACCGCGCTGCGCAACAGCCTTGGCACAGGGCATTGACACCGCAGCATTAGAACTCTGACGAAATCGCCGCCTGCAGCAAGGCACTGGCCGGTGCCACCAGCGCGTGCAGGTCATCCGCACGCTCCTGCTCGATGGCCTGCAGCACCAGTTCGTGAATGCCGCCCACCACCGCCAGCGCCATGGTGGGCTGCAGCGGCGACTTGCGCAGGCGGGCACCGGGGCGCTGGTTCACCACCTCCAGCATCAGTTCGGCCAACTGGCCATGCACCCGGCGCCGCACGGCCAGGCCCGTGGCGCCCAGGCCGAGGATGTCGATGAACAGCGTGCGCAGCAGCACCGGGCGGCGGGCCAGCGCCGCCAGGTAGGCCGCCATCGCCTGCTCCACCTGCACCTGCCATTCGCTGTGCGGGTCGATGGCGGCGCGCAGCGCCGCCGTAGCCTCGTCGGTGGCTGCCACATACAGCGCCATCAGGCATTCGGCCTTGTCGGCAAAGTGCTCGTAGAAGGTGCGCCGCGACACGCTGGCCGCGCGCACCACGTCTGCAATGGTGGTCTCAAAGTAACCCTTTTCCGCCACGCAGCGTGCCATTCCGTCGAGCAAACGGGCACGGTGGCTGTCGGGATCGTTGCCGTTTTCGTTCATGGCCATTTCATTTCCCGGAACAATTGGTACTTGACAGTACCACAACAGCAACCGATGATTCAAGCCTTCTGGTACCACTCAGTACCAATGCTTGATTTTTCTCGAACGGCTTTCCCCATGACATCGCACCACGCGCCCCGCGCGCACCTCCTCACCGGCGTCGCCGCGCTGTGCCTGCTGGCCCAGGGCGCTGTCGCCGCCCCCATGGACTACCCCACCGCGCTGCAGCACATGACAGCGGCATCCGACCGCCTGGCCGCTTCGCGCCTGGCAGTGGACAGTGCCGCGCAGCAGCGCCGCGCCGTGGAACGCCTGGGCGGCCCCAGCGTGAGCCTGGGCGCTGCGGCCTACGCCTACAACGCCAACCTGGACGTGGACCTGAACCCGCTGGGCCAGGCGCTGCCGGGCATAGCCGCCCAACTGCCGCCGCAACTGGGTGGCCTGGTGGCGCAGTTGCCCCACCTGCCCGCCAGCTACACGCTCAACCGCCACAAGACCGATGCGACAGCCTCCGTCAATGCCGTGTGGCCCCTCTATATGGGTGGCGCCACCAGCGCAGCGCGCAGCCTGGCCGATGCCCGCACCCACGAAGCCCAGGCCGACAGCACCCGCGCAGGCGACGAACTGGCCTCGCTGCTGGTGCAACGCTACTTTGGCGCCCAACTGGCCCGGCGCGCAGCCGTGCTGCGCGAAGCGGCACTGCGCAGCATCGAACAACACGACGCCGCTGCCCAGAAGATGCTGGACGCGGGCGTGATTGCCAAAGTCGAACGCCTGCAGGCTCGCTCGGCCCTGGAAGAAGCGCGCAAGAACGCCCAGAAGGCCCGCGACGACGCCGATCTGGCGGCCACCGCACTCACACGCACCGCCCGCGCGAACGAGACAGTGCAAGCCACCAGCCCGTTGTTTGTCATCAGCCAGCCCATCGAGCCGCTGGACTACTTCATTGACACGGCACTGGCCCGCCACCCGGGCCTGGCCAAGGTGGCCGCCAAACAGGCACAGGCAACCCAGCTGCACGCCGCGCAAGAAGCCCTGCGCCGCCCCCAGGTGTTTGCCTTTGGCCAGCGCGAAATCAAAAGCGGCAACGCCGACTGGGTGGCCGGCATCGCCGTGCGCTGGACGCTGTGGGATTCCATCGACCGCAACGCCCTGGCCGCCTCGTCCCAGGCGCAGATCGAGCAGGCCGCGCGCACCGATGCCCAGGCCCGCAGCGACATCGCCCTGCTGGTCGAGAAAAACTGGCTCGCACTGGAACAAGCCCGGCGCCAGTATTTCGCGCAACAAGCCGGTGTAGACCTGTCTGCCGAAGTCCTGCGCCTGCGCGAAGCAGGCCTGCGCGAGGGCACCAGCACCACGCTGGACCTGATCGATGCGCAACTGAACCACGCCAAGGTACAGACCGAACGCGCACAGGCCGCCCACGACTACGTACTGGCATTGGCCGCCCTGCTCGAGAGCAGCGGCCTGTCGGATGAATTTGCAAACTACATGGCGCGAGCCGATGTGAAGGTGGATTGAGATGAACGCAAAGACAAAAACCGCCGCAGCGGTCACCTTGGGCCTGGCTGTTGCCGCCTTTACGGGTTATGGACTGTGGCAGGCAGGGCAGCCCGCACCTGAAGTGTTCCAGGGCCAGATGGAAGCGCGCGAAGCCGACATTGCCCCCAAACTCAGCGCCCGCATTGCGCAGGTGCTGGTAAAAGAAGGCGACCAGATTACCGTGGGCACACCGCTGGTGCGCCTGGACAGCCCCGAAGTCGCCGCCAAGATGGCCCAGGCCACGGCCGCCCAGGCCGCAGCCCAGGCCGTGGCCCGCAAAGCCGAGAACGGCGCACGCCCGCAAGAGATCGAAATGGCGCGCCTGACCTGGCTGCGCGCCCAGACCGCCGCCGAGTTGGCCGACACCTCGTTCCAGCGCGTTGAAGGCCTGGCCCGTGAAGGCCTGATTGCCACGCAAAAACGCGACGAGGCCGATGCCCACCGCAAAGCCAGCCGCGACCAGGCGCTGGCCGCCAAGGCGCAGTACGACATGGCCCGTGCCGGGGCCCGCCCCGAAGACCAGGACGCCGCCGCCGCCCAGGCCCGCCAGGTGGCCGGTGTGGTGGCCGAAGTGCAGGCCGCGCAGGCCGAGACCGAGCTCAAGAGCCCGGTGGCTGGCGAAGTGGCCAAGGTGCTGGCGCGCGTGGGCGAACTGTCGCCCCAGGGCGTGGCCGTGGTGTCGGTGGTCGATCTGTCAGACCAGTGGGTGGTGCTGAACGTGCGCGAAGACCGTCTGCAACGCTTTGCCGTGGGCACCGAATTTGATGCCACCCTGCCGGCCCTGGGCGAGCAGACCGTGCGTTTCAAGGTGTACGCCAACAGCGCGCTGCCCGACTTCGCCACCTGGCGCGCCACGCGCGCCGGTCAGGGCTTTGATGTGCGCACCTTCGAGGTGCGTGCCCGCCCCATGACCGCCCTGCCCGGCGCCCGCCCCGGCATGAGCGTGCTGGTCAAAAATATATAAGAAATTGGCTTCAAGCGCTTTATCCATAAGCGCTACCAGCTATGAATTCAATAGTACACAGTGCCCGGCGCGAAGCCCGGCGCCTGCGCCGCAGCCCCTGGGACCTGGCCATGATCACCTGGGTGCCGCTGCTGGCCGTGGCGCTGCTGTGGTGGATCTTTTCTGCCGGTGTGCCCCATGACCTGCCCATTGGCGTGCAGGACGAAGACCACTCGGCCCTCTCGCGCCAGCTCACCCGCATGCTGGACGCCACGCCCGGCCTGCATGTGGCGCGGCCGATCAGCGGCAGCCTGGAGGCGCAAGCCGCCCTGCGCAGCACCGACATCTACGCCGTCGTGGTGATCCCGCACGACTTTGCGCGCGATGTGAAGCAAGGCCAGGTGGGCAACGTCACGCTCTTGCACAACGCGCAGCTGGGCACGCATTCGGGCCTGATCCAGCGCGATGTGCGCGCAGCCGTAGGCACGCTTTCGGCCGGGGTGGAGTTGTCTGCGCGCGCCAAGCGCGGCGAATCCGCACAGGCCGCGCGGGTGACCATGGACCCGATCCATACGCAACTGGTCGGCCTGTTCAACGTGGCGGGCAACTACGAACAATTTTTGGCGACCGGGCTGATTCCCGCGCTGCTGCACATTCTGGCCATGACCGCCGGTGCCTGGGCCGTGGGCCGTGAACTGCGCGACCGCAGCCTGGGCGACTGGCTCGGGCAGCGCGGCCAACCCACACGCACAGCGGGCGCCCTGGCGGGCAAGCTGCTCTGGCCCTGGCTCAGCCTCACGTTCGTCGGCCTGCTGGCGCTGGTGGGGTTGACCTGGGGGCGCGGCTGGCACACCAGTGGCAGCATCGCCTGGGTGGCCGCAGCACTGGCGTTGTTGGTGGGCCTGTCGGTGGCGCTGGGCGCACTGCTGGCGGCGCTTACGCGCTCGCTGCGCATGGCGCTCTCGGGCGTGGGCTTTTTCTCGGCGCCTGCGTTTGCCTTCAGCGGCGTGGCGTTTCCGCTGCTGGCCATGCCGGCCAGCGCACGCACCTGGGCGCTGGCCATGCCCTTCACCCACTACATCGCCCTGCAAACCGCGCAACTGCAAATGGGCGCGCCCATAGCCACCAGCGCGGGCACCATGGCGGGGCTGCTGCTGGCCACAGTGCTGGCGCTGCTGCTGTGTGTGCCCTTGCTGCAGGCGGCACTGGGCCAGCCACAGACCTGGGGGAAACGTTGATGAACCATTTATTCACCCGCGCCTTGGCGGCGTGGCGCAATGCCCTGGCAGTGGTGGTGCGCGACAAGGGCGTGCTCTTGCTGCTGGTCGCCGCACCCGTGCTGTACGGCTTTTTTTACCCCTGGTTCTACGCCACCGAAGTGGTCACGCAAGTGCCGGTGGCCGTGGTGGACCTGGACCACTCCAGCCTCTCGCGCCAGATCACACGCCTGGCGCAGGCCGACCCGAACATCGCCGTGACCCTGGTCACGGGCAATGAGCACGAGGCACGCGAGGCGCTCTGGAACGGCGCCATTGGCGGCTACGCGGTGCTGCCCGCCGACCTGCAACGCAAGGTACTGCGCAGCGAAGCGGCCGTGGTCAACGTCGAAGGCAACGGTGCCTACACCCTCATCAACAAAGCGGTGCAACGCGGCTTTGCCGAAGCCGTGGGAACGGCATCGGCGGCGGTGGAAATCCGCATGCTGCAAGCGCACGGCCAGAGCGCCCTGCAGGCGCGCGCCAGCCGCAACCCGGTGCAACTGCACACCGTGGCGCTGTTCAACCCCACCGAAGGCTATGGCAGCTACGTGGTGCCCGCCGTGGCGCTGTTGATCCTGCAGCAAACGCTGTTGATGGGCGCTGCCATGCTCGCCGGCACCTGGGTCGAGACAGGACAGCACCGCGCCAGCCCCGGCACCTGGTGGGCCCGCCTGCTGGCACTGTGCACGCTGGGCATGGCCAGCGGCCTGCTGTATTTCGGCTGGATTTTTGTGTGGCATGACTATCCCCGTGGCGGCAACCCCTGGGCTGCGCTGGTGCTGCTGCTGTGCTACGTGCCCACCAACGCTGCCCTGGGGCTGCTGCTGGGCCTGTGGCTGGGCAACCGCGAGCGCGCGCTGCAGGTGCTGCTGTTCACCACCTTGCCCATGGCGTTTTTGGCCGGGTTCTCATGGCCGGTGGAAGCGTTGCCGCTGCCGCTGCAATGGTTGCGCTGGTTGCTGCCCAGCACGGCGGGCGTACAGGCCTCGCTGCGGTTGAACCAGCTGGGCGCGCCCCTGGCCGATGTGCTGCCGCACCTGGGCGTACTGCTGGCATTGTTGGGCGCCAGTGTGGTGGGTGTGCTGTGGAAGGCGGCCCTACCCAGGCCAATCGACACCCGGGCCTAGCCAGCTCCCCTGGCAGCCCAGCAGTTCCGTCGCTGCCAGACGCGCCCGCCGCTGGCCCACACCGAGGGCATCCCGTGCGGGCTCTGGTACCGCACGCCCCTGACGCCACCAGGGCTGCAGCCATTGCCAGGCACGCAGGCGCGCCTTCAACGGCAGCGTTGCGGGGTGGGGTTGTGCGGCCTTGGGCGCAGCCGCTTCAAGGGAACGCTGCGCCGCCCGCTCTCGCTCCAGCGCCAGCGCCGTATCGCGCACCACCACAGCCGCCCGCAGGCGCAGCACCTGGGCCTGCAGCCGGTCGATCTCGGCCTGTTGCTGCGCCATGATGCGGCTGCAGCGCTCCTGCGCAGCGCCATAGGCGCGGCAGAGCACCACATGTTCCTGCGGGACCGTGGTGGCGGGCGAAAGGATGGGAATGGAACGCATGGTGCTGGCCTGCTGTAGAAAGGACAGATCCATACTAAATGAGAATAGTTCTCATTGCAAATTTCACACCATCGTCACCAGGGTCAAATCCGGTTCTGTTTCCACGCCCCCATCAGACTTCAGGAGCCCCGACGCGAGTGCCACCGTGTCAATGGTTGATCTGCGCCCACAACTTGTCCAAGCGCTTCACACTCACCGGCTGTGGCGTGCGCAGCTCCTGCGCGAAGAAGCTCACGCGCAACTCTTCGAGCAGCCAGCGTAGCTCCTGCATGCGCGCGTCGACTGCGCCCTTGCGCTCGGCCACCAGGCGCCAGTAGCGCTGCTCCTGCGGGCGCAGCTCGGCCAGTTTTGCAGCGTCGCGGGCCGGGTCGGCGCGCAGCTTGTCCAGGCGTGCGGTGATGGCCTTGAGGTAGCGGGCAAAGTGCGCCAGTTGGGGCCATGGGGCGGCGGTGAGGAAGTTTTTCGGCACCAGGCGCTGCAGTTGCGCCAGCGCATCCTGCGTGGTCTCGGGGGCGTTCCTGGTGTCCTTGATCTTGCGCGCCGCTGCGGCGTACTCGGCAAGAATGGTGGCGGCCAGGCGCGCCACTTCGTTGGCGATCAAGGTCAGGCGCCCGCGCCCTTCCTGCACGCGGCGCTCGAACTGTTCCGCATTGGTGGGCAAAGGCTCCAGCAAAAACGCCCGGTCCATCGCCACATCGAGGATCTGGCTGCGCAGCTCCTCCTGCGTGCCCAGCGGTATGTAGGCCACGGCCATCTTCTGCAGGTCGGGGATGTTCTTTTCGAGGTACTTGAGCGCGTCCCGGATCTGCAGTGCAAACAGGCGCCGCAGGCCCGCGCGGTGTTTGGCGGCGGCCACCTCGGGCTCGTCGAACACCTCGATGGTGACGGCGTCGCCCGCGTCGATGAGCGCGGGAAAGCCGATCAGCGTCTGCCCGCCCTTGCCGATCTCCATCAGCTCGGGCAGTTCGCCGAAGGTCCAGGCGGTGTAGCGCGCCTCGGCCTGCGCCGTGGGTGCTTGTTTTGCTCTCTTTTCAGGAGCTGCTTGCGCTTTATCTACCTTATTTTCAGATTGTTTATTATCTGAATTCGGCTTACCACCAGCGCCAGGCGCTATCTTTAACGAAGCAAGCGCCTGGAATGCCCCGCGTGCCTTGGCACCGAGTTCGGCCTTGAGCGCGCTCAAGCTTCGCCCCTGGCCGAGCTGGCGGCCGTGCTCGTCCACCACGCGGAAGTTCATGAACAAATGCGGCGGCACCATGTCGAGCTTGAAATCGGCGCGCTTGACGTCGAGCGAGGTCTCGTCGCGCACCTGCTTGAGCAGCGCATCCACCAGCCCCGTGTGACCCACGCGGTCAGGTGTTCCGAGCAAGTCGGCCAGGCGCGTCGCAGACTCGGGCAGCGGCACAAAGCGGCTGCGCGGCCGCTGCGGCAGGCTTTTGAGCAGGGCCTGGATCTTGTCCTTGAGCATGCCGGGCACCAGCCACTCGCAGCGCTCCTCCTGCACCTGGTTGAGCACGAACAGCGGAATGGTGACGGTGATGCCATCGCGCGGGTCGCCGGGCTCGTGCAGGTAGCTGGCCTGGCAGTCCACGCCACCCAAGCGCACCATCTTGGGAAAGGCACTGGTGGTGATGCCCGCGGCCTCGTGGCGCATGAGCTCGTCGCGCGTGAGTTTGAGCAGGTCCGGCCGCGCCTTGGCCTGATCGCGGTACCAGTGCTCGAAGCTGCGGCCGTTGCACACGTCCTGCGGCACCTGCTGGTCGTAGAAGGCGAAGATGAGTTCTTCGTCCACCAGCACGTCCTGGCGGCGCGACTTGTGCTCCAGTTCCTCCACCTTGGCGATGAGCTTTTCGTTGGCGGCCAGGAACGGCAGGCGTTTTCCCCAATCAGGCAGCACATCGCCTGCCACCAGCGCCTGGCGCAGGAACATTTCACGCGCAGCGTGCGGGTCCACCTGATCGAAAGGCTTGCGCCGCCCGCTGTAGACCACCAGGCCGTACAGCGTGGCGCGCTCGAAGGCCACCACTTCGGCGGCCTTTTTCTCCCAATGGGGATCGAGCAATTGCTTCTTCAGCAGGTGCGCGCCCACCTCCTCCAGCCATTGCGGGTCGATGTGGGCAATACCCCGGCCAAACAGGCGGGTGGTTTCCACCAGTTCGGCGCAAACGATCCAGCGGCCGGGCTTCTTGCGCAGGTGCGCGCCGGGATGGCGGTGGAACTTGATGCCGCGCGCACCCAGGTACACGTCCTCTTCTTCCGGCTTGAAGCCGATGTTGCCCAGCAGCCCGGCCAGCATGGACTTGTGCAGCGCCTCGTAGCTGGCGGGCTGGGGGTTCAATTCCCAGCGGTGCTCGGCCACCACGGTGAGAAGCTGGCTGTGCACGTCGCGCCACTCGCGCACGCGGCGCACGTTGATGAAGTTCTGGCGCAGCAACTGGTCATACTGGCGGTTGCTGAGCTTGTGCGCCGGAGCCGTTCCGGCGAGCGCGGCCGCAGGCGCTGCAGGCTGCGGTGCGCTCAGGCGCTGCGCCACGGGCAAGAACGCCTGGTTGGGCGCCTTCTTGCGCATTTGCGCCTGCTGCACACGGGCCGAGGCGAGTTGGGGCATGCTGCCGCCACGCGCCTGCTGCAACCAGTTCCACAGCGTCAGGTACCCGCTGAACTCGCTTTTCTCGTCGTCGAACTTGGCGTGCTGCTGGTCGGCCTGCTGCTGCGCCTCCATGGGGCGGTCGCGCACGTCCTGCAGACTGAGCGCGCTGGCAATCACCAGCACTTCGCTGAGTGCGCCGCGCTCGCGCGCTTCCAGAATCATGCGGCCCACGCGCGGGTCGACCGGCAGGCGCGAGAGCTCGCGGCCCGTGGAAGTCAATTCGTTCTGTTCATCCACGGCGCCCAGCTCGTGCAGCAACTGGTAGCCGTCGGCAATGGCGCGGCCTGAGGGCGCATCGATAAACGGAAACTGCGCCACGTCGCCCAGGTGCAGCGACTTCATGCGCAGGATCACCCCGGCCAGCGAAGAGCGCAGGATTTCGGGATCGGTAAAGCGCGCACGCCCGGCAAAGTCCTTCTCGTCGTACAGCCGAATGCAGATGCCGCTGGCCACGCGCCCGCAGCGCCCGGCACGCTGGTTGGCCGCCGCCTGGCTGATGGGCTCGACCAGCAATTGCTCGACCTTGCTGCGCAGGCTGTAGCGCTTGACGCGCGCGGTGCCCGCGTCGATCACATAGCGGATGCCCGGCACCGTGAGCGAGGTCTCGGCCACGTTCGTCGCCAGGACGATGCGCCGCCCCGTGTGGCCGTCAAAGATGCGGTCCTGTTCGGCCTGCGACAGGCGCGCGAACAGCGGCAGCACCTCGGCGTTGCGCGTCACCACGTTGTGCGCAAGGTGCTTGCGCAGGTGATCGGCGGCCTCGCGGATTTCGCGCTCGCCGGGCAAAAACACCAAAATATCGCCACTCGCATTGCCCTGCCAGAGCTCGTCCACGCCATCGGCGATGGCCTCATTCAAACCGTAGTCGCGCGATTCCTCGAATGGACGCCAGCGCTGCTCCACCGGGAACATGCGGCCGGACACCATGAGCACCGGCGCCGGGCCGTCCTTGCTTTCAAAATGTCTGGCGAAACGGTCCGCGTCAATCGTGGCCGACGTCACCACCACCTTCAGGTCGGGCCGCCGGGGCAAGATCTCGCGGATATAGCCCAACAGAAAATCGATGTTCAGACTGCGCTCGTGCGCCTCGTCGATGATAATCGTGTCGTAGGCCAAGAGCAGCGGGTCGGTCTGCGTCTCGGCCAGCAAAATGCCGTCGGTCATCAGCTTGACCGAGGCACCCTGGCTCAGGCGGTCCTGAAAACGCACCTTGTAGCCCACCACTTCGCCCAGCGGCGTCTTCAGCTCCTCGGCAATGCGCTTGGCCACGCTGCTGGCGGCAATGCGGCGCGGCTGGGTGTGGCCAATGAGCCGACCCTTCTGGCCGGGCGGCGCATTGCACCTGCCGCGCCCCATGGCCAGCGCGATCTTGGGCAACTGGGTGGTCTTGCCCGAGCCGGTTTCGCCGCAGACGATGATGACCTGGTGGGCCCGCATGGCCGCCATGATCTCGTCGCGCCGCCCCGAGACCGGCAGGGACTCCGGAAACTCCAGTACAAACGGGCGGGAAGGTGCCGGTGGGGACGCATCAGAAATGGACATAGCCCTCTATTATCGATAGCGCGCGGCGCATCGGCTGCGAACACCTGCGCGTGCGAGACAATCGCCCTGGAAACACAGTGCGGGGACTCTGGATGCGGATTCTGATTGTCGAGGACGATGCAGGCATTGCCAGCGGCCTGGCCGCCACCTTGAAGGGCGCGGGCTATGCCGTGGACATTTGCGATAGCCTGGCCTGCGCCAGCGCGGCCCTGCGTACCGAAGCTTTCGACATGGCACTGCTCGATCTGGGCCTGCCCGACGGCGACGGCATTGACTGGCTGCGCAAGCTGCGCCAGGAGGGTCGCACGCTGCCCGTGCTCATCATGACCGCCCGCGACGCCCTGACCGACCGCGTATCCGGCCTGGACGAAGGCGCGGACGACTACCTCGTCAAACCCTTTGCCCCCGAAGAACTGCTGGCACGCATGCGTGTCGCACTGCGCCGCAGCGAGGGCCGGGCCTCCCCCTTGCTGCTGCACGGCGACCTGGTGGTGAACCCGGCCGCACACACCGTGCACCGCAATGGCACGCTGGTGCCCTTGCGCGCCAAGGAGTTTGCCCTGCTGCTGGCCTTGCTGCGCGCCAGCGGCAAGGTGCTCTCCCGCCAACGGCTCGAAGAAGCCCTGTACGGCTTCGACGATGCGCTGGAGAGCAACGCCCTGGAAGTCCACATCCACCATCTGCGCCGCAAGCTGGGCAGCGATCTGCTGCAGACGGTGCGCGGCGTGGGCTACTTCGTGCCGCGCCCGGACGACGATGCTCCCCCGCAGGACGAAACTCCATGAATTCCTCCACACCACGGCTGCTGCGCCGCTATCTCTGGACCTGGGCCCTGCTGACACTGGCCATCGTCTGGCTGGCACTGGCCGCCGTGGCGTACTACACGGGACTGGACGAGGCCGACGAAATTCTGGATGGCCACCTGGTCTCGGTCGCAGAACCGCTGCTGCTCCCCGCTGCCCGGCTGCTCAAAGCCCCGCCACAGTCCGCCACCCCACCCGCGAGAAGCACCTACGCCACGGTGTATGCCCCCGAACTGCGCCTGGTGGTCTGGGACGATGAGCGCGTCGTGTGGGACACCCATGGCATCGCCGCCCTGCTGCCCGCCAGCCTGGCCCCAGGCCATCACACGCTGGTGCTGGACCCTGCCCACCCCGCTTCGACATGGCGGGTTTTTGTCGCCGATGCTTCCGCCAATACCACCACAGCGCGCCGGGTGGCCGTACTGACCGAGATGGGCTGGCGCCAGCACCTGGGCACCGACCTGGCCGAAGACATTGTGCTGCCTTCGCTTGTGCTGCTGCCACTGGTGGCCCTGCTGATGGCCTGGGCCATCCGCAGGGGCCTGCTGCCACTGGAACGCCTGTCCGACCAGATTGCCGCGCTGGACCTGGACGCCGGGCAAACCTTGCCCGAACAGCAGCCCTTCCGGGAACTGGCCCCCTTCCGGGAACTGGCCTATACGGTGGATGCCATCAACACCCTGGTCCAGCGCCAGCAGCTGCAATTGCAACGCGAACGCCGCTTTACGTCAGACGTGGCGCACGAACTGCGTACCCCACTGACCGCAATGCTACTGCAGGCCCGTCGGGCACGCGAGGCGGAGAATGCTGCCGACCGCACGCAGGCCCTGCAGACCGTTGAACAGGACGCCCTGCGTGCAGGGCACATCCTGGGCCAGTTGCTGGACCTGGCACGCGCCCAAAGCCTGGAAGCCCTTGCCTCGGAATCCATCGACCTGTGCGCCCTGGCGCAGCGCGTACTGGCCGAGCACGCACCCCTGGCCTACGAACGCCACCAGGAGCTGGCGCTGGATGCGCCGCTCCGTCCCGTGAAGGTTCAAGGCCACGCCACGATGGTCGAACTGATACTGCGCAACCTGGTGGACAACGCCCTGCGCCACACCCCCCCCGGCACGCTGGTCGAGGTGCGCGTGGCACAGTCCTCCCAAGGCACCGGCACCGTGACGGTCAGCGACAACGGCGCACGCGCCGGCGCACAAGCCAGCGCCAATCCTGGCATGGGCGTGGGCCTGGACCTGGTGCAGCGCATGGCAGATGCCCAAGGCATTGCCCTGCAACACGCACCAGGCTCGCCCACTTCGCCGCACCAGTTCACGCTGTCATGGCCCGGTTAATGCCCGGTTAATCCCTGGATAAGGCTGCCTGTCCAGAATCGACGCACTTCGTGCTCCGATCACTGACTGATGCCTTCTTCCTCCCGCGCCCCCTGGCACCCCACCGCCCTGCTTCTGATTCTGGCCCTCTGGCTGGCCACGGCGGGCAACCTCCCGTTGTGGAGGGCACTCTGGAAGCTTCCGGAAACCCATGGCCTGCAAGCTGCCGTGACCCTGGGCTCCCTCGTGCTGGTGGTACTGGCCGCCACCGTGCTGCTGCTGGGGCTGTTCCTCTGGCCGCGCTGGCTCAAACCGGCGGGCATCGCGCTGTTGCTCATCACCGCATCCAGCAGCTACTTCATGTCCAGCTATGGCATCGTGATCGACCCCAGCATGCTGACCAATGTGGTCCAGACCGACATGGGCGAAGCACTGGACCTCGTCTCCTGGCCGCTGGTGGTGACCTTGCTCCTGGGCGCAGTGTTGCCTGGCATCTGGTGGTGGCGCCAGCCCGTGCGCCGCGTGGGGGGCGGACGGCTCGTGCTGCAGCAGCTCGGCGTAGGGCTGCTGGGCCTGCTGGTGGCGGTTGCCATGCTGTGGATCTCGTTCCAGGACGTGGCATCCCTCATGCGCAACCACAAGACGCTGCGCTACATGATCAACCCCTTCAACACGGTCTACGCCGTCGCGCGGGTGTCGGTCGGGCGCGCCGCACAGGCCCAGCAAACATTGCAACCTGTGGGCATGGACGCCCACCTTGTGTCACCCGGCGACTCGGTCGACACATCGCCCCTCATCGTGCTGGTGGTGGGCGAAACGGCACGTGCCGCCAATTTTGGCCTGGGCGGCTACGAGCGCGACACCACGCCCCTGCTCAAGCAACTGCAATCCGAGGGCGACCTGGTGTATTTCTCCAACGTCAGCTCCTGCGGCACCAACACCCAGACCTCGGTGCCCTGCATGTTCTCGCCCCAGGGGCGCGAGACCTTTGACGGTGGCGACACCCACCAGGAAAACCTGCTCGATGTGCTGCAGCGCGCCGGGCTGGCCGTGCTGTGGCTGGACAACCAGTCGGGCTGCAAGGGCGTCTGCGACCGCGTTCCCCATACCGATACCCGCAACCTGAACCTGCCCGACATCTGCCCCGAGGGCGAATGTTTCGACGAAGCCATGCTGCGCGCCCTGCCCGATGAACTGGCCCGCCTCGACCCCGAGCGCCGCGCCCGGGGCACCGTGGTCGTCATGCACCAGATGGGCAGCCATGGACCGGCGTACTACAAGCGCTCGCCACCCGCCATGAAGCTGTTCCAGCCCGAATGCACCAGCCATGCACTGCAGGAATGCCCCCCGGAACAGATCCAGAACGCCTATGACAACTCGCTGCGCAATACCGACCACCTGCTGGCCGAAACCGTGCGCTGGCTGCAGACCCAGCAGCGCCCCACGGCACTGGTGTACGTTTCGGACCACGGTGAATCCCTGGGCGAGAAGGGTCTGTACCTGCACGGCATGCCGTACCGCATGGCCCCCACGGAACAGACCCATGTGCCCATGCTGACCTGGGCCTCCAAACCCCTGCAGCAGGCGCAGGGCCTGCGGCTGGACTGCCTGCGCGCGCAGGCCGCACAACCCTGGTCGCACGACAACCTGTTCCACACCATGCTGGGGCTGGCGCGTGTCGGCACCACGGCGCGGGACGGCTCGCTGGACATGCTGGCTCCGTGCACGGCGCCAAGCTGAACGAGACACGACCCACGGCTGTCAAATCGGTGAAAATCGCGCACCGGCGCTTTGTCGGTGTCTTTTCACTCTTTTGACCGACCCGCCTGCCGCATGTCCACCGTTTTCAATTTCACTTTCGTCCCCTGGTTCCGGTCGGTGGCGCCCTACATCCACATGCACCGGGGCAAGACCTTCGTGGTGGGGATCGCCGGAGAGGCCATTGCTGCGGGCAAACTGCCCGGCATCGTGCAGGACCTGGCACTGATCCAGAGCATGGGCGTGCGCATCGTGCTGGTCCACGGTTTTCGCCCCCAGGTGAATGAGCAGCTCCAGGCCAAAGGGCATGCGGCCCGTTATTCCCATGGCATGCGCATCACCGATTCCGTAGCGCTGGACTGCGCCCAGGAGGCCGCAGGCCAGCTGCGCTACGAGATCGAGGCGGCCTTCAGCCAGGGGCTGCCGAATACGCCCATGGCGGGTTCCACGGTGCGGGTCATCTCGGGCAATTTCCTCACGGCCCGGCCCGTGGGCATTGTGGACGGCGTGGACTTCAAGCACACCGGCCTGGTGCGCAAGGTGGATGTGGCGGGCATCATGCGGTCGCTGGACATGGGCGCGCTGGTGTTGCTGTCGCCCTTCGGTTTTTCACCCACCGGCGAGGCTTTCAACCTGAACATGGAAGAGGTGGCCACCAGCGTTGCCAGCGAACTGCAGGCCGACAAGCTGATTTTTCTCACGGAGATTCCGGGCATCCGCATCCAGCACGATGCCCCGGCCAGCGAAGACAACCCCATCGATACCGAGCTCCCCCTGGCGGCTGCCGAGGCCTTGCTGACCCAGATTGCACCGGCCCATGAACCAACCGACACCGGTTTTTAT